>NZ_JBHRSD010000031.1:0-53249 GCF_042643375.1 Pseudoalteromonas fenneropenaei | reverse complement strand
CACGGCATTCGTGCATCCTGCACAGCAAACCCGCTCAATGTGCGGGTTTTTCGCTTTATGGGTTCAGGCAAATCAAGTTCAAGAAATTCAGCTCAGAGCTGTAATACTAATCGACTTAAAAATTTGATCTAATAAGCGTATTCGAACTTATCCGATTTTAATATGCATACTAGCGACGATTTCAAGTCATTTGCAAAGCAGGCTTCAAGCGCACAGCTGCGGATGCGTTATTTGGCTTTGTACCACTTCAAACGAGGTGAATCTCGTACCCAGACAGCTATTAACCTCGGAGTCGCCAGAGGTAGTGTCAATACATGGGTTTCTAACTACCTCGAATACTGGCTAGATAAACCTGGGTCAGCAAGAACGCGTCAGCTTTCCGAGTCCCAACAAAAACAACTCAAGCGCTTCATTCAGGACATTGGATAAGATTGGTCGATTAATTAATGCAACTGGTATTAAGAAATACAATTCGTACTTGCACGAGCGCTATTTTGTTAATGACGCACGGACTTTCAGATGAAATTAACCCACCAGTTCAGCGGGTATAATTTCAGTGAGTTTCTTAAGGCATAAACTTAATCGGAATGTTGTCTTTTGTCTCATGGTGGGCTGTGACTCGTGCCTGATAAGCTGACCATAACTGTGGTTGTTGCTCTGCGAGGGCGCGAAGATATTGCCAGCTAAAGAGACCAGTCTGATGGCCATCGTCAAAGATTAACCTGACTGCATAGTGACCAACAGGCTCTAATTGAGTGATAGCAACTTGCTCTTTGCCGAGGACCAACTTGCTGGGTTTCAAGCCGTGTTGATGTTGATGGCCTTGTACTTCCGCTGAGGGGCTATGGGTGCGCAGAAACTCGCAGCTTAATGACGCCTGCCAGTTATCGTCAAATAGGATATCTAAGACTTTACTGCGTTGGTGGTAATGGAGCTTAGTGACCAGATACATAGCATACTCACAAAAATAAAACGGGACCTAAGTCCCGTTTTGGCACAAATTAAAGAATAAAACGACTGAGATCTTCGTCTTCAACCAGTATATCTAAGTGGCTGTCAACGTAAGCGGCATCAATGACTAGCTTCTGACCAGTTTTATCTGCTGCATCAAAAGAAATCTCTTCCATTAGCTTTTCCATCACGGTATGCAGACGGCGAGCACCGATGTTTTCGGTTTTTTCATTCACTTTGAATGCCGCCTGAGCAATACGTTCAATGGCTTCTTCAGTAAATTCAATCTCAACTTGCTCGGTTAATAACAAAGCTTGCTGTTGCTCGGTCAGTGAAGCATGAGGCTCAGTTAAGATACGCTTAAAGTCATTTGCGGTCAGTGCTTCTAACTCTACACGGATAGGCAAACGACCTTGTAATTCTGGAATAAGGTCCGACGGCTTGGCCATTTGGAATGCACCCGAGGCAATAAATAAAATATGGTCGGTTTTGACCATGCCATGCTTAGTGCTGATGGTTGAGCCTTCAATCAGCGGTAGTAAATCACGTTGTACGCCTTCACGGCTAACGTCTGGGCCTGAGGTATCACCGCGCTTACATATTTTATCGATTTCGTCTAAGAATACGATGCCGTTTTGCTCAACCGCAAAGATAGCTTGCTCTTTGACTTCTTCTGGGTTGACCATGCGGGCAGATTCTTCTTCGATCAATAGCTTGAGCGCTTCTTTGATTTTCAGTTTACGCTTTTTCTTTTTATCGCCACCAAAATTTTGGAACATGCTTTGGAGCTGGTTGGTCATTTCTTCCATACCAGGTGGTGCCATGATCTCAACTTGTGGTGCACTTTCAGCCAGATCTATTTCGATTTCTTTGTCGTCTAATTGACCTTCACGGAGTTTTTTACGGAAGGTTTGGCGAGTCGTGGATTGCGTATCGCTCGCTTGCACTTGGCCATAAATATCTTTAGCAGGTGGTAATAAGGCATCAAGAATACGTTCTTCTGCGGCTTCTTCGGCGCGATAGCGATGCTTAGTGGCAAGTTGCTCTCTCGTCATTTTGACCGAGATCTCTACCAAATCACGGATAATACTATCGACTTCTTTGCCAACATAGCCTACTTCAGTGAATTTGGTGGCTTCCACTTTGATAAAAGGCGCATTCGCGAGTTTTGCTAAGCGGCGTGCGATTTCAGTTTTACCTACCCCAGTTGGGCCTATCATTAGGATATTTTTAGGCGTAACTTCAGCACGTAAACTTTCGTCCAATTGCATGCGGCGCCAGCGGTTACGCAAGGCGATGGCAACGGCTTTTTTGGCTTTATGTTGACCAATGATATGTTGGTCGAGTTCGTGAACTATTTCACGCGGCGTCATTGCTGTCATGGCCGTTCCTATTACAATTCTTCGATGGTTTGGTGGTGATTGGTAAAGACGCAAATATCAGCGGCAATTTTGAGGCTTTTCTCAACAATATCTTTGGCACTGAGGTCAGTATTTTCTAACATGGCAATCGCTGCAGCTTGCGCAAAGTTACCACCACTACCAATGGCAATGAGGTCATGTTCTGGTTGTAGGACATCGCCATTACCGGTAATGATAAGTGAGGCGGTTTCGTCTGCAACCGCTAGGAGCGCTTCTAAGCGACGTAAAGCACGGTCTGTGCGCCAATCTTTAGCCATTTCTACCGCAGCGCGCATTAAATGGCCTTGGTGCATTTCTAGTTTTGCTTCAAAGCGTTCAAAGAGAGTAAAAGCGTCAGCTGTGCCGCCAGCAAAACCAGCCAGCACTTTGCCATGGTAGAGACGACGCACCTTACGTGCATTGCCTTTCATTACCGTGTTGCCAAGCGAAACTTGACCATCGCCGCCGATAACAACTTTATTGTCGCGACGAACACTCACTATCGTAGTCATAGTATTCCTTAAGGATGCGGATCATTGCCGCCGTTAAGAACAGTTTATGACAATATGGGGTCAAGCCCCGAGAAATCAAGTCCAGCCCCAGATCCCACAGCTAACGATTTTGACGCGTTTGAGCTTATTTTTGTCGCTTTCAGCTTGGCGTTTACTTTCGTAAGGGCCTAAGCGTACTTTGTACCAAACGCCGTTTTTGCCTTCAACGCGGCGGATCTCGGAAATGAGGCCAGCAAAAGCTATTTTGGCCTTCAGGGTTTCAGCTTGTTCGTAAGTTCGGAAGGAACCACATTGCATTACGTATGGGCCACCTTTCTCGATTTCTTTGACTTCAACCTTAACCTCATGCTCTTTCATTTCAGTGATGAAATCGGGAGTGCGAGGCAATGCTTGCTTAGGTTCTGCCACTACAGGAGCGGTTTTTGGGGTGGGATTTTGCGCGAGTTTGACCTCTGCTGGGTCAGCATGCTGTTTTACATACCAAAGGCCATAGCCAAATGCACCAACTAGGCTTACCGCAACAGCCACTAACATGCCAGGAAATGGCTTTTTCGCAGGTTGCTTATGCTTCGTTTTGCTCGGTTGTCTGTTGATGTAGTCGTGTTGTGCCATGTCAGTTAAAACATATCCATAGGATCGACGTCAATACTCCAACGGATCCGGTTCGCTAAAGGGTGCGAATTAATATAATCAGCCAATTGGGCCAGATAATGATGCAAAAGATTGCGTGCATCAGCTTGTAAATGCAGCTGATAGCGGAACTTACCGGCAATTCGTTCCATCGGTGCAGGTAAAGGTCCGAGCAATTGTATACCACAGAGTGGCTGAACAGGAACCAGATCAGATAAAAACTGTAAGACTTGATTTTGGTTGTGTCCTTCTGCGCGGATCAGTGCCAGATGATTGTATGGGGGAAGGTGCGCCTCTTGGCGCTCAGTTAGGGCGTAGCGGGCAAAATGCTGATAGCCATTATTGACCAAATCTTGTAATAACGGGTGTTCAGGGTAATGGGTTTGCAATAGTACCATACCTGCTTCGCCGCTGCGGCCCGCTCGGCCTGCAACCTGCACAATCAGCTGAGCGAGATGCTCGGTAGCGCGAAAGTCACAGGAGTAAAGCCCTGCATCCACATCTAAGATGACAACAAGGGCAACATCTGGGAAGTGGTGTCCTTTTGCCAACATTTGCGTGCCAACGAGAAGTCGCGCCCCACCTTGGTGGATATCTTCCAAAGCCTGCTCAAAACTGCCTTTTTTGCGAGTGCTATCACGGTCGATACGAGTAAGTGGTGTAGTCGCAAATCGCTGTTGTAAAAACTCAGCGATTTGCTCGGTGCCAAAACCCGTTGGCATAATTTGTGTACTGCCGCAATCTGGGCACTGTTTTGGCACGGGTTGTTGTTCCGCGCAGTGATGACAAATAAGCTGAGCAATACCTTTATGGTAAGTAGCATTGGTGCTACAGCGGTGGCACGCACTTAACCAGCCACATTGATGACAAATTAACGTAGGGGCAAAACCGCGGCGATTAAGAAAGACCATGACTTGCTTACCGCGTGCTAAGGTACGTTCGATGTGAACTAAGGTAGCAGCTGCAAACCCTTGTGGTGCTTGCTGGGCTTTCATATCGATAAGCAAGAATTGATTATGAGTACTAGTTTCTGCACGGCGCGTGAGTGAAAGTAACTGATATTTGCCTGTTAGTGCTTTGTGTAAGGTTTCGAGCGCAGGTGTGGCGCTGCCTAAGAGTAACGGGAAATTACCTTGCGCAGCACGATACGCAGCTAAATCTCGAGCGTGGTAGCGCAGACTGTCTTGTTGCTTAAATGACGCATCATGCTCTTCATCTACTATGATCATGCCAAGCTCGGCAAAGGGTAAAAAGATACTGGAACGTGTACCAATCACTATCGCGCAGCTTTGTTGCTCAACTCGGCGCCAAACTTGGAGTCTTTCATTATCCGTTAAATTGGAATGCCACAGCTCGATGGCAAGGCCCGGAAAACGACGGCGAAAGCGGCTGACCGTTTGTGGGGTAAGGCCAATTTCCGGCACTAGCACTAGCGCTTGCTTGCCGAGCAGTAAGATATCTTCTAGCGCCTGTAAATAGACTTCGGTTTTACCACTGCCTGTGATGCCTTCGAGTAGAAAACTTTGAAAACCTCGAGATAATTTAATTGCAGCACAGGCTGCCGCTTGTTCTTGGTTTAAAGTCGGCTTAGCGGCAATCTCAATGGTTTGCTCACGCCAATCTGCCGCTTCTGCGCTAAACTCCGCAGCAATGGCTTTTTCTAGTAGAGCGTTAATTTGTGCTGTCGTAAAGCCTAACGCACGGACATGATTAATGCTGGTTGTGCCGCTACTTTTCAGATAATCGAGTAATTCTTGTTGTTTTTTGCCACGCAGTTTGGCGCTTGGCTCAAGCAAACGCAGCATCTTAACGGCAAGTTTGTCTATCGGCTGGCCTTCACGTAACGGTGCAGGCAAAGCAGTAAATAAGGTTTCACCAAGAGGATGACAGTAATACTGACTACAAAAGCGTAAAAACTGAAGATGGCGAGTGTTTAGGATAGCTGTGTCGTCGAGTACAGCTGAGATGGCCTTGAGTTTGTCTCCTGGCACATCCGAGCTATTTTTATATCCCACAATGACGCCGACTAAGTTACGATTGCCGAAAGAGACCAACACCCGTTTACCTATGCCTACTTGTGACACCAGTTCATCGGGTAACTGATAATCAAAGGTACGAGATAAAGGGACTTTTAGAGCAATTTCGGCAATATTCATAGCACTTCAGTTTTGACTGATAACCCGCATACTTTACTAAAGCTCAAGCTAAAAACCCAGTCCGTAAGGAAAAGGCGTAGAACACATGAGAAAAGATCATTTTTTGCTTGTCGTTTGTACAGTTCTTACATTAAAATACGCGACCAATTATTTTGTTTAACTACGTATGGTGCCAAGCTTCGGGTTTGGAGAGCGATACGGCCTTAACTTAGAGGTTCCTATGAAAGCAGGTATTCACCCACAGTACCAAGCAAGCACTGCAACTTGTTCATGTGGTAACAAATTCGAACTACGTTCAACGCTATGTAAAGACATCCACTTAGACGTTTGTAATGCATGTCACCCGTTCTACACTGGTCAACAGAAGATTGTTGATACAGGCGGCCGTGTTGATCGCTTTAACAAACGCTTCGGTGCTTTCTCAAGCAAGAAGTAATCGTCTTCAATGCGTTAGCATTGAACTCGACAAAAAGGCGCCTAAGGGCGCTTTTTTTGTGTCTGTGTATTTCTCACTGCCCCCTGCAGGCTTTCGCGACACTTTTTTAAGGCCTACTTTTCTCCCTTCATAATGCGAATAATGCAGACCAAATTGCAACGGATAGTAGGGAATTTTCTATTAGAGCTTAAGCTCTATTTTCTCGCGTTATATTCACTATAGTTGTTCTAGTTTTGGTGTGAACGAGCTTTAACGGCTAAGGTTAAAGCTAAAGTATGGTTATTCTTGTAACACGCAGTTTGGTCGGAAAAGCGAAAATTTGTCATGTTTATGCATCACACTGGATTATTCAACAGCAAGTTGATTATCTTAAACGTTGATAAGTTCGGTGAAAAATAGATAATTTCGGCAAATGTGTGGTTATTTTAAAATAAAATCTGAGTTGCGATGAGTTGCGTTAAATGCTGAGAACTATGCAGATAATTGTCGTTAAAATGCGTTCATTTCAGCGCTGTTTAGCATCCATTGAGCAGGCATACTAGTAAGTAACTGGAGTAAAAAATCAGTTATATTCTGGGAAAATGCGGCAAAATGAGATCAACAGGATAGACCTGATTATGCTTGAATATATTTGTAAAAAGGGTATGGTGAAAACTCAGGCTGGCTAAATGTCTAATCTGAATTGCAGTACGACTTTCACTCTCACATTAAACTCTTGCAGGATTAAATCGCGTCATGACAGATTTTCGTCAAAAAGCGTTGGACTACCACGCGTACCCCGTTCCAGGAAAAATCAGCGTTGAGCTGACTAAACCCGCTGAAACCGTTAAAGATCTTGCTCTGGCGTATAGCCCAGGTGTGGCAGAGCCAGTGCGTGAAATTGCCGCTGATCCCGCTACGGCATATAAATACACTGCTAAAGGCAATATGGTTGCTGTGATAAGTAACGGTACGGCGATCCTCGGCTTAGGCAATTTAGGGCCGCTTGCTTCTAAACCCGTTATGGAAGGTAAAGCCTTGCTGTTTAAACGTTTTGCAGGTTTGGATGCAATTGATATAGAAGTGAAGCATAAAACGACAGCGGATTTTATCAATACTGTCGCGAATATCGCAGATACCTTCGGCGGTATTAATTTAGAAGATATTAAAGCCCCTGAGTGCTTTGAGATTGAAAAAGCCCTGATTGAGTTATGTGATATCCCAGTCTTCCACGATGACCAACACGGCACCGCGATTGTGACCGCAGCGGGGATGTTGAACGCGCTTGAAATCCAAGGTAAAGACATCCATGACGCGATTATAGTTTGCTTGGGTGCGGGTGCCGCCGCCATCGCTTGTATGGAGCTGTTGATTAAATGTGGCGCTCAGCGCGAACATATCTACATGCTTGACCGCAAAGGTGTTATCCATACCCGTCGGGATGATCTAAACGAATATAAAGAGCTATTTGCCAACAATACCGACAAGCGCACACTACAAGATGTTATTGCCGAAGCGGATGTGTTTGTTGGTGTATCTGGTCCAGATTTAATGACCGCGGATGACTTAAAACTAATGGCTGCGAATCCTGTGGTGTTTGCTTGTTCAAATCCAGATCCAGAGATCAGTCCCGAAGTCGCACATGGTGCGCGCAATGATTTGATCATGGCGACAGGCCGCTCTGATTATCCAAACCAAGTGAATAACGTTTTGTGCTTCCCGTTTATTTTCCGTGGTGCACTGGATGTGCGTGCCAGTGCAATTAACGATGCAATGAAGATTGCAGCGGTAGAAGCGATTCGTAGTATTGCGAAAGAGCCAGTACCTGCTGAGGTATTAAAAGCGGCTGAGGTGGATCACTTAGAGTTTGGTAAAGAGTACATTATTCCCAAGCCAATGGACCCGCGTTTGTTACCTCGTATTGCCAAAGCAGTTGCGCAGGCGGCAATTGATTCAGGTGTAGCGCGCATCCCAATGCCGGATAATTACATGGCAGACTAAGCCATCATGCAATTCACACAAAAAAGCCCCGACCATCGGGGCTTTTTTATTTATTGCGCAAGGCGTTTATTCGTCATCTTCGATAACAGGCAGTTCAAGCCCCATTGCGGTCATAATGCGACGCACTTCAGCGGGTACTTTTTCTGGATTATCTTTACGTAAATCTTCATCACTTGGCAACGGCTGACCTGTAAAGGCGTGTAAGAACGCCTCGCATAATAATTCACTGTTGGTGGCATGACGCAAGTTATTGACCTGACGACGAGTGCGCTCGTCGGTGAGTACCTTTAAAACATTTAAAGGGATAGACACGGTGATCTTTTTTACTTGTTCTGATTTTTTACCGTGTTCTGCGTATGGGTGAACATATTCGCCGTTCCAAGTTGCCATAACTATTTATTGCCTCAGTGTTGGGTAATGCCAATACGACTACATTCGTGCTTTGTACTACACTGGATTGCGCCGTTTGTGGTGCGAAATACTTCGCCAGCCAGAACGCTTGCCTAAGTGTCTGAAAACATCTTTGCCAGTGGCGAAAAGCCAGCATTGCAAAGATGCAAAAACTCAGTCGTATTAGCATGCAGCTTTCTATAAGTGGCGAAATTTTATCGGTTTAAAAAAGATAGTCAAATACTAGTTATTTAGCCATTTAGGCGTATAAATGTTTTGACTTCCGGTATTTGATCGTCTAACCTTTTAGACGTCTAAACATCCATAAATCTAGGTGTAATTATGAGTCAGTGTAACAAAGCCACGATCACCGTGCGCAATGGTATCGAGGCCGACAAGCATCACGGTGCAGTCGTCCCGCCACTCTATTTGTCAACAACTTACTCGTTTGCCGACTTTAATGTCAAACGTCAGTATGATTATGGTCGCAGTGGTAACCCCAACCGCGACATCCTTGCCGATACGCTTGCGCAGCTAGAAGGCGGCGCTAAAGGGATCATCACTGCAACCGGTATGGCAGCGGTACACCTAGTAACACAATTGCTGAGTCACGATGATACTTTAGTGATCCCGCATGACTGCTACGGTGGCAGTTATCGCTTGTTTACTTCGTTAGCTAAGCGTGGATTATTGCGTTTACAAGTGGTCGACTTAACCAAGCCAGAAAATTATGCGGCTGTGATTGCAGCTAAACCTAAGCTGATTTGGATTGAAACACCAAGCAACCCTATTTTGCGTTTAACCGATATCAAAGCTATGGTGACATTGGCTAAAGAATGCGGCGCTCTGCTTGCCGCAGATAATACTTTCTTATCACCAGGCTTACAAAATCCGCTGCAGTTTGGTGTGGATATTGTGGTGCACTCCACGACCAAATATATCAATGGCCATTCCGATGTTGTCGGTGGTGCGGTGATAGCCAAGTCAAAAGAATTAGGTGAAGAGTTGGCTTGGTGGGCAAACAATATTGGTATTACTGGCGCCCCGTTTGATAGCTACTTGACGTTACGGGGTTTACGCACACTCAACGTACGTTTGAAGCAGCATCAGGAAAATGCCTTGGCGATTGCACAGTATCTCGAAGCGTCACCATTTGTGAAAAAAGTTTACTACCCAGGACTGCCATCACACCCTCAACATGAGCTGGCAAAACAGCAACAACGAGGCTTTGGCGGCATGGTGAGCTTTGATATTCAGGGCGGATTAAATGATGCTGCGGCATTCTTAACCTCTTTAACGCATTTTTCTTTGGCTGAATCTTTAGGTGGGGTGGAAAGTTTGATCTGTCATCCTGCGACCATGACCCATGCTGGGATGGAAGCCAGTGCCAGAGTAGCGGCAGGAGTGGGTGATACCCTTATTCGCATCTCTGTAGGTATTGAAGATGTGAAAGATTTATTGAATGATTTACAACAAGCTTTTGAACGGGTAAAACCGGGCCAAGTAACACCTGTCGTAAAATCAGCAACTACCGCGAAAGAGACTGCGCCAGCAGCCAGTGCATCAGCGGATAACAGCCAAAGTTTTGCGCCGGCTATTCCGGCATTATGGTAACAAGATGACTAAAGCAGTACATAAATTTGGCGGGTCAAGCTTAAGCTCGGCTTCGCGCTATCAGGCGGTAGCAAATATCATTCTCAGTCAGTGTTCTGCTGGTGACAGTATTGTGGTCTCTGCGGCTGGGAAAACCACCAATACGTTGGTAAAGCTATGGCAAAGTCACGTGCAAGGTGATGCACAAGCTGTTAACGATATTGTGCTGCAACTGCAAGCTCAGCAAAGTCAGTTAATTAGCGAACTCTTACAAGGAGAGGCTGCGCGCGAACTACTAGCGACTTTAGATGATGAATTACGCACCGTTACCTCTGCTAGTCAGCAAGCGCAATTACATGAAGCGACTTTGCTGGCACATGGTGAAGTGTGGTCGGCGCGACTATTGGCTGCCTATCTCAATACGCTTGGAGTACAAGCCCGCAATTGGGATGCGCGTACTTTGTTTACTTTGCACCAAGGACAGTTGTTAGAGCAAAAAAATCAGCAAGCCTGTTTAAGTGCTATTGATGGCGAACATATTCATGTCGTGACTGGGTTTATCGCGGCAGACAGTGAAGGTCAAACTGTTACTCTAGGTCGCAACGGCAGTGATTACAGTGCGACTTTACTTGCCAGTTACATCCGTGCTGATGCGGTGTCAATTTGGACAGATACGCAAGGGGTGTTTAGCACCGATCCGCGTAAAGTGGCCAGTGCCATTAAGTATCCTAAAGTGTGTCGTGGTCAAGCTAACTTGCTGGCTCGTTTAGGCAATCCGGTACTCCACGCAAAAACCTTGTCGCCATTGAAAAACACCGCAATTAAGCTAGTGGTGCGTAGCAGTTATGATCCAGAAGCCAGTCCAACCGAAGTAGTCAAAGAAGGTTACAGCAAAGCCAAGCGTTTTATTACGACCTTAGAAAATTGTGACTTAGTGCGAGTAGAGCAATTACAAGCGGGTGAAGTACGCGAGTTAAGCCAACTTATTCAGCACAGTATTCATCATTTCAGCCAAGGGGCAGAGGTCTTTTTATTGGTGCCTGCGGCCTTCACCCATCAAGTAGTGCATCAACTACAAGGGCGAGCCAACTTGGTGGGTTCGAATCTCAATGGTTGTGCTGTGGTTGCGCCAAGTAATGAAGTGACAAGCTTATATCAACAAGCGCGGCAGCTGTTGGAAACTCAGGAAGTGGTGGTACGCGCTAGCCATATTGCGCAAGAGTATGCACTGTTTTTAACCGACCAGCTGATTGACGCCGACTTGTTGGCAGTATTGCATGACAGGCTTATCACTAAAGGCCAAGAATTAGCGGTGATCATTGCCGGTCTGGGTAATGTGGGTGAAGTATTTGTTGCCCAATGCCAAGAGCAAATCGCCCATTTGCAGCAAAGTTTTGATATCAAAGTGGTAGGTTTGCTGCGCAGCAATCAAATGTTGTTTGCTGCCAGTGGCATAACTTTATCGAATTGGCAAAGCCAATGGCAAAACGAAGCGGTCAGTTACACTAAAGCTGACTTACTGGCGCGAATTGGTGAATTAGATTACGAGCATAAAGTTGTGATTGATATTACCGCCAGCGAAAGCTTCAGTCAGCTCTATCCCGATTTTGTCAGTGCTGACTGCCATTTGATCAGTGCTAATAAATACGCAGGTACCGCGCCTAATGACTGGTATCAACAACTACGCAGCAAACTGCAAGAGCGTAATCTCTATTGGCGTTATAACACCAGTGTTGGTGCCGGTTTGCCGATCAACTTTGCATTAGCCGATTTGCAAAACAGCGGCGATAAGATAGTTGAAGTCGAAGGGGTGTTTTCAGGCACCTTGTCTTGGTTGTGTAGTCGCTACGATGGAAGTGAGACGTTTTCTGAACTAGTGCTACAAGCACAGCAGTTGGGTTACACAGAACCCGACCCACGCGAAGACCTATCCGGTCGAGACATGCAGCGTAAGCTGTTGATCTTAGCTCGTGATTTAGGACTAACCTTAGATCTCGATGACATTGAATTAAGCCCACTTATGCCAGACAGTTTAGCTGCAGGGAGTTGGCAGGACTTTTTAGCCAACCGCACTGAGCTCGATACGTTTTACACCGCTCAGGTCGCTGCAGCAGCTGCGCAAGGCAAAGTAGTGCGTTACACCGGTATCTTGCAACAAAGCGGTGCAACACTCACCGCCAAAGTCGGTATCGCATTTGTTGAGCCAGGCTCTGCGCTTGCGAACCTCACGCCGGGCGATAATATTTTTGTGATCCGGAGTCAGTGGTATCAAAACAATCCTTTGGTGATCCAAGGGCCGGGCGCAGGTAAAGAAGTGACCGCAGCGGGTATTCACTCTGACCTGTATTGGTTAATTCAACAGTTGAAATAATTGGCTTGTTGAGATGGATATAACAAAGGCACCGCATGGTGCCTTTGTTTTTGTTTGTGTGGATTGCTTGAACTTTGCTGCTCGCGCTTAAAACAGCTCGCCTGTAGAGGGTAGTGGCGCTTCAAATGGCGTATTAGCGTCGTTGTCGAGCACAAATTTAGTGGGTTGGGTTTCTGGCAGGAAATATTCAAAGCGGCTGGTATGGTCATTGCGCTCAGACAGCAAACCAGTAGCTAAATCAATCCTCACAGATACTAAACCCGGCGGTGGTTCAATAGGGGCAAGTGGCTCAGCTTGCAGCGCAACGCGCATAAAGTCTACCCAAGCAGGCTGAGCTGTATGGGCGCCAGATTCTGCTCCAGAAGATTGGTTTTGCGGTAATGCTGAGTTATAGGCTGTGCGGCCAAGTGGTTTGCCTGCATCATCAAACCCTACCCAGACTGTGGTCAAAACATTGCGGTTAAAACCGCTAAACCAAGTATCAACGGCATCGTTGGTAGTACCGGTTTTACCTGCTAAATCTTTACGTTTCAATGCTTGTGCGCGCCATCCAGTACCGCTCCAACCCGTTTTATGACGCCAGCTACCGCCGCCCCAAATGGAGCTATACATCGCATCGGCAATTAAAAACGCATTTTGCTCTGAGATCACGCGCGGCGCACATTGCGTTGGCGTGTCTTCTTGCATTGCGTCATCACAGGCGAGTAAAGGCGTTGAGGTCGCCTTTACATTGCCAAACGCATCCTGAATTTCGCTAATAAAATAAGGCTCAATTAAATGCCCCCCGTTTGCGAAGGTGCTCATTCCGCGTGCCAATTCTAGCGGCGTGATGGCCGCGCTACCTAACGCTAGCGACTCACTGCGAACAATGTCTTGCTCTAAAAAGCCGAACTTGAGCAAATGGTCGGCGGTTCTATCAAGTCCTACACCACGTAATAACCGCACTGAGACCACGTTTTTCGATTGTGCCAGTGCGCGACGAATGCGAATTGGGCCGTCGTATACTTCAGGGCTGTTCTTCGGTCGCCATGCAACACCTTGGCTTTTATCCCAGTGGTTGATAGGCGCATCGTTGATTATGGTGGCAAGCGTATAGTCATGATCAAGCGCCGCAGAATAGATAAACGGTTTGATATTCGAACCAACTTGGCGTTTTGCTTGCGTAGCACGGTTAAACTGACTTTGCTCAAAACTATAGCCGCCAACTAACGCTTTAATTCTTCCATCTTGCGGGTCGAGCGATACGAGTGCACTGGATGCAGCAGGCAGTTGGGCTAAATACCATTGCTGCTGATGTCGGCGCAGCCATACTTGCATACCCGGTGCGAGCACTTCGCTGGCTTGCTTTGGCGCATCACCTTGGCGGTTATCATCGATGTAGGCGCGCGCCCAGCCGATCCCTTGCCATTCTAACACTACAGTCTCGCCGTTTTTAAGCAAGGCACTGGCTTGTTTCTCTTGCACTTTTGTGATCACGGCGGCTTTTAACTGCCCCAGCTCATTGCTGCTGTTCAGCGCTGCTAAAATATCTTCTCGTGATAGTGGGGTGTCAATATCCGGTGACCATAAGCGACGTTCAGGACCACGGTAGCCATGACGCTCATCGTAGTCATGCAAATTATTCATTAATGCTTGTTGCGCGGCAGCTTGGATGTCTGACTCAACGGTAGTGAAAACTTTGTAGCCATTGTTATAGGCAGCTTCTTCACCGTATTGCGCGACCATATAAGAGCGTACCATTTCCGCAATATATGGCGCGTAGAGTTCGATTTCAGCACCGTGTAAGCGTGCGCTCACTGGTTCTTGCGTTGCTTGATTAAACTCGGCTTTGCTGATGTACCCTTCGCTCAGCATCCGGCCTAACACCACATTGCGACGGACTTCGGCACGCTGAGGGTTACGAATAGGGTTAAGTGCTGATGGCGCTTTGGGTAAACCTGCTATCATCGCCATTTGCGCTAAAGAGAGTTCAGACAGCGACTTACCATAGTAAACTTGGGCAGCTGCACCGATACCAAAAGCGCGATTGCCAAGCTCTATTTTATTTAAATACAGCTCTAAAATTTCATCTTTACTCAGCATTTGCTCAATATGAATAGCAATGAAAATCTCTTTAATTTTACGGATATAGGATTTTTCACGGGTCAAGAAGAAGTTGCGTGCAACTTGCATGGTAATAGTACTGGCACCTTGTTTTTTCTCGCCTGTGGTAATGAGTACTAGGGCGCTACGCACCAAGCCAATTGGATCTATGCCATAATGCTCATAAAAGCGGTTGTCTTCGGTAGCAAGCACAGCTTGAATAAGCGGTTTAGGGACATCGGCAATTTTCACTGGAATACGGCGTTTTTCACCAAATTGGTTGATTAATTTGCCATCTCTTGTAAAGACTTGCATCGGAGTTTGGAGTTGCACATCTTTCAGTACCGCGACACTGGGAATATCGGATTTAAGATAATAATAAAGGCTTAGTAGCGTAATGACGGCAAAACTAAGACAAAAGACGCTAAAAAGTAAAAATCTCTTTAATAAATTCACGGAATTATCCCTAGTTAGACTCCCAATTATGGGCAGACACTGCTAGTATATCTCGGTTGTTGATGAAAAAATCCGGTGCATAATACCATTATACTTCGTTCACTTATAAAGCAAAGGATCAGAGCGATTTAGTATGTTTAGTCAGCTATTTAGAAAACAAGACGCCATCATGGTGGGAATTGATATCGGCTCACATTGTGTCAAAGCTGTGTTATTGGCTAAAACAAACTCTGGTTATCGCCTTGATGCCGTCG
Organism: Pseudoalteromonas fenneropenaei; assembly: GCF_042643375.1. Classification (NCBI taxonomy): domain Bacteria; kingdom Pseudomonadati; phylum Pseudomonadota; class Gammaproteobacteria; order Alteromonadales; family Pseudoalteromonadaceae; genus Pseudoalteromonas; species Pseudoalteromonas fenneropenaei. The sequence continues at coordinate 38,038 of NZ_JBHRSD010000031.1, read as the reverse complement.
CTATTGAACCTATTCCAAAAGGGGCTATGGTCGAACGTGCTATACAAGATATTGAAGCCATTGGTCGCGTTGTTGCTAAAGTGCGAAAACGCATTCCAAAATCGGTTAATTACGCTGCTGTGGCAGTTTCAGGTCAAACCGTGATCACTAAAGTGATCTTCATGGATGTCAGTTTAACCGATGCTGAACTGGAATCGCAAATTGCGATTGAAGCCGATAGTCTCATCCCATATCCATTAGACGAAGTAAGCTTAGATTTCGAGAAACTTGCGGTCAATGAGGCAGACCCATCAAAAATGAACGTGTTGTTATCTGCCGCCCGTACTGAGAGTGTCGAAGCGCGTGCAGGCGCTTTGGAAGAAGCAGGGCTGAAAGCCAAAGTAGTGGATGTTGAAAGCTATGCCCTTGGCCGTGCATTAGATGTGATTTACGATCAATTGCCCTCAGATGCTTACGATAAAATCGTCGCGGTAATTGATATCGGTGCGGTTATCACCTTAGTGAGTGTCATCCAATCCGGTAAAACTTTATACACTCGTGACCAAGTATTTGGTGGCGAACAGTACACCAATAGCATCGTCGCCTACTACAACAAAACCTATGATGAAGCTGAACTGGGTAAAACAACGCGAGATTTACCTCCTAACTACACTTTTGAAGTGTTAGCACCGTTTCAAACCGCATTAATTCAGCAAATCCGCCGAGCAGTACAAATGTTTATGACCACCAGTGGCAAAGACCATGTTGACTACATAGTGTTAACGGGTGGTACAGCCTCTATTGATGGTTTAGAACGTTTGCTGGTGGACGAGCTTGGGATCCACACTATCGTGGCGGACCCATTTGCCGATATGGAAATTTCCCCTAAAGTGGACAGAACGCTGTTGGACCGCCACCGTCCGCAGTTTGCCATCGCCACAGGTTTGGCTTTAAGGAGTTTTTCGTCATGCCACATATAAACCTGCTGCCTTGGCGTGAACAACAGCGTAAAGCGTCACAACAAAGGTTTATGGTTGTGATCAGCGGACTCGCAGGTGTGTCCATGTTATGTATGTACCTGATGGGGACCTTCTACGCGTCGCTGCGTGAGGGTCAAAATATTAAAAATGCCTATCTCAATCAGGAAATTGCCCAGCTGGATGCGCAAATTAAAGAAATAAATGAGCTGAACACTCAGCGTGAAAGTCTTCAGCAGCGCATGAAATTGATTGAGGAGCTACAAAGTAATCGTAACTTAGGTACTCAGATCATCGACGAAATTGCACGTATTGTGCCGCCTGGGGTATACCTCACCAGCTTAGAGCGCAAAGAGAGAATGATTAAAGTGGTAGGGCGTAGTGAATCTAATAACCGCTTATCGACTATGTTGCGACAAGTGGAGTCGTCCTATTTACTGGAAAAACCCAGTTTGCAAGGCATAGTCGCGGGCGAACAACAAGCGCGTCTACTCAGTGACTTTACCATGCTGTTTTACATCAAAGCCTATGATGATATGGGTGAAGCCACCCATGTGGAAACTTTCCTGAGCGGGAGGCAGTAAGATGGAACTCGACCTCAAAGCACTCAAGGACATAAATTGGAACGAAATTGAGTTAGAAAACATGGGAGATTGGCCCTTACCGGTCAAGATCCTATGCGGTGTATTTGTTGTGGTACTGGTGCTGATTTTAGGTTTTAGTACCTTAGTGTCCAGTGAAATCAGCAGTTACGACCAAGCGCAAAAAAAAGAACAAGAGTTACGCACTGCTTATCGGATTAAGTACGCTCGCGCGACCAATCTTGAATTGTACCGTAAGCAAATGCAGCAAATGGAAGAAGAGTTCTCACAATTGCTGCGTAAATTACCCACTTCAAATGAAACACCTGGGCTATTGGACGACCTTACTTATGTTGGCACTACTAGTGGTTTGACGTTTTTGAAGATTGGCTGGTTGCCGGAAATTAAAAAAGAATTTTATACCGAGCTGCCGATAAACGTAGAAGTGGTTGGGCAATATCACGAATTTGGTGAGTTTGTCAGTAAAGTTGCGCAGTTGCCACGGATTGTTAGTTTGCACGATTTTAAAATCGAAAACGCGGCCAACAATCAGTTGCTGTTCACCGTAGTGGCAAAAACCTATCGTTATGAGCAGAAGGAGCCGAAACGTTGATGAGAGCCAGCCTTATTATGATCAGTGCTTTTTTGCTCAGCGCGTGTAACGACAACACTGCCGAGCAGAAAGAATTTATCGATCAGGTTAAAGCCAGTGCAGTGCCCAACGTCGAGCCGATGCCAAAAATGGCTGATTTCGAACATTTTCCGTATACTGCTGGAAAGTTGCGTAGCCCCTTTGTTTTGCCTGAGCCGGAAGTAATCCAGAGCAACATAGTACAGGTGAAAAATTGTTTACACCCAGATCCCGATAGATTGCGTGATCCATTGGAAAAGTATGCTTTAGATAACCTTGCTATGAAAGGTACCATAGCCAAAGAAGGGCTTCGCTGGGCTTTGATTAGAACGGCAGATCAGGCGCTATATCGGGTAAGAAAAGGTAATTATATTGGGCTTTATCATGGTGAAGTGATCAATGTTTATCCCGATTACCTCGAATTGTTAGAGTTAATCCCAGACGGCACCGGCTGTTGGAAAGAGCGTTTAACGAAACTAGAAATGCTGGAAGCGGTGGAGAGTGGGAATCGTGAATAATAATAAAGGGTCAAAAATGGAACATACGTTATTCACTGTCGGCAAGCGTGCGCTACATTTGCTTTGTGCTGGCAGTTTGCTTGGCGGGTCTTTGCACGCCTTGGCTGTCCCAATGCTATACGACATTCGTTATAACCCTATCCTCGCGGACGAAACTGAGTTACAACTGGTGTTTGACGAGCAATTAGCACAAGCGCCAAGTGTGAATGTGCTCAACCAGCCTGCACGTATTGAAGTGGTTTTCAAAGATGCTGAATTTGAAGAAAGCCTGAAGCAGTTAGAGATCAATAAAGCAGGCATTAAAGGCCTTAGCAGTGAAATGATCCCTGACGGATTTAAAGTAACCATAGCAATGGACGCGTTAAAACTGTACAAAACGGAAGTGAAAAATAATCTCTTTTACTTACGTGTTTCCGATCAGCCGATTGTGGCAGCAGAGCCTGTGGTGAGTGGCACTGAAAGCGCAGCAAATAATAACTATATGAATATGCTGCAATCTATCGACTTCCGTCGTGGCGAGCGCGGTGAAGCTCAGCTACTGGTGTTTTTGCAGTCATCGCAAGCGGCAGTGGATGTGCAAGAGCGCGGCGGTAAAATTTTTGCTGATTTCCACCATATTGGTATTCCAGATGACTTGTTATATCAATTAGATGTGTTGGATTTCGGTACTGTGGTGAGCAAAGTTGAGACATTTCGCGAAGCCAACAAAACTCGATTAGTGATAGAGCCTAATGCGGCATTTAAATTTAACTATCAACAATTGGAAAATGTCTTCACTCTGAGTGTGGAAAAGGATAGCGGATCGAGCCAATTTGGTGAAAAGAAGAACTATCAAGGTCAGCCTATTACTTTAAATTTCCAAGATATTCCAATCCGCTCAGTGTTACAGATCATCGCCGATACCAACAACTTTAACTTAGTGACCAGTGACTCTGTAAGCGGTAATATCACTTTGCGTCTTGATGGGGTGCCCTGGGATCAAGCGCTGGATGTCGTGTTACGTGTTAAGGGGTTAGACAAACGCACCGAAGGCACGATTTTGATGGTCGCACCTTCAGAGGAATTGGCTGCGCGCGAAGCTAAAGAGTTGCAGGCGAAAAAGCAAGTTGAAGAACTTGAGCCACTATACAGTGAATATATCCAGCTTAACTATGCTAAAGCGGAAGAGTTTGCTGACTTGTTGAAAACCGATGTCAACAGCATCGTGAGTAGCCGAGGTAGTGTTTCTGTAGATAAGCGTACCAATACGTTACTCATTAAAGACACTGCGCGCTCTATTGAAAGTGTGCGACGTATGGTGGAAACCCTAGACGTGCCTGTGAAGCAAGTAGTGATTGAGTCACGCATGGTGACGGTACGCGATAATGTCCAAGAAGACTTAGGTATTCGCTGGGGCTTTAGCGACCAACAAGGCTCTGATGCGATTGCGGGCACTTTAACTGGTGCTAATCAGCTTTCAAATGGGGTTATTCCAGCTATTACTGACCGCCTAAATGTCAACTTGCCAGTGGCTTCACCTGCGGGCAGTATCGGGATGCATGTGGCCAAACTGGCAGATGGAACGTTACTCGATTTAGAGCTGTCGGCACTTGAAACAGAAAACAAAGGCGAGATCATCGCCAGTCCAAGTATTACCACAGCGAATCAAAAGAAAGCCCGGATTGAGCAAGGTACGGAAATTCCTTATGTTGAATCTGCTTCTAGTGGCGCCACAACCGTCACCTTTAAAAAGGCGGTGTTAAGTTTGGAAGTGACCCCGCAGATAACACCTGACAACAAAATCATTTTGGATTTACTGATCACTCAAGATACGCGTGGTGATGTGGTACAAACGCCGACGGGGTCAGCAGTGGCGATCAATACCCAGAAAATTCAAACGCAAGTTTTGGTTGAAAACGGTCAAACGGTTGTATTGGGTGGGATTTACCAACAACAAATCGTTAATGCCGTGAAAAAAGTACCATTATTGGGTGATTTGCCTTATGTTGGAGCGTTATTTCGTAACACCAGTGAATTCAACGAGAAAAAAGAATTGCTGATATTCGTAACCCCCAAGATTTTACACGAAGGGTTATAATTACCATTAACTGCTAAAACCTAAAGTAGACGATTGTTGCTTTTTAAGCGATTGGGCTTGAAATCTGTTGCCCATTGCTGAGATAATCCCTTCCTTAATTTTTGGGGCCAGGTCGTTAGGCGGGGTTTTAGTTAAATTTTAGAGTTCGTTTGTACTAAAAAGATATGGCTGAGAAACGTAATATATTTCTAGTTGGCCCTATGGGGGCTGGTAAAAGCACAATTGGTCGTCACATTGCAGAGACATTGCACCTTGAATTCTTTGATTCAGACCAAGAGATTGAGCGTCGTACTGGCGCGGATATCGCGTGGGTATTCGACATTGAAGGTGAAGAGGGCTTTCGTCAACGTGAGGAGGCGGTGATCTCTGACCTAACAGAATTACAGGGGATAGTATTAGCTACTGGCGGTGGTTCTGTGCTGAGTAAAGATGTTCGCAACAAGTTATCTGCACGCGGCATTGTGGTATACCTTGAAACGCCAATCGAAAAGCAAGTGGCTCGTACGCAACGTGATAAACGTCGTCCTTTGTTGCAAACTGAGGAAGCACCGCGTGAAGTGTTAGAGCGTTTGGCGGAAACACGTAACCCGCTTTACTCTGAAATCGCAGACATTGTGGTGCGTACTGATGAGCAAGGTGCAAAAGCCGTTGCTAATCAAATCATTGAAAAACTTGGATTCTAATAGACTAATGCAGTAACAGGAGGGATGACGATGCTTGAGTTAACCGTGGATTTAGGCGAGCGTAGTTATCCCATCTTTATTGGACAGTCGATACTTCAAGACACTGGGCGATTGCTGCATTATATCGGCAAAAATCGCCCTGTTATCATCAGCAACGAAACCGTTGCGCCTTTATATCTCAAAGTCTTACTAAACCAATTAAGCGCATTAGAGCCGTTGCACTTTATTATTCCTGATGGTGAGCAATATAAGACCCTCGAGTGGTTTGAGCGGATTAATGCATTTTTGCTTGAGCACAATTGCGGTCGTGATACCTGCTTACTCGCGTTAGGTGGTGGTGTAATTGGTGACTTAACAGGGTTTGTGGCTGCTTGTTATCAACGTGGTGTGCCATTTATTCAATTGCCAACGACACTATTGTCACAGGTAGATTCTTCTGTGGGTGGAAAAACCGCGGTGAATCATCCGCTTGGCAAAAATATGATAGGTGCATTCTATCAGCCGCAAGCGGTGTTTATTGATACAGACACCCTAAAAACCTTACCAGCACGTGAATTTGCGGCAGGCATGGCTGAAGTGATCAAATACGGTTTGATTTACGATGCGGCTTTTCTGAGTGAGTTAAGTGCCAATCGCACCGCGCTGCAGCAATTACACCCGGAGTTACTGATTGACGTTATTTACCGCTGCTGCGCCATCAAGGCGGAAATAGTCGGGCAAGACGAGAAAGAAAGTGGTTTACGTGCGCTGCTTAATCTAGGTCATACCTTTGGTCACGCCATTGAGGCTGAGCAAGGTTATGGTAATTGGTTGCACGGTGAAGCGGTTGCAGCAGGTATGGTGTTAGCTGTGAGGCTGGCTGCAATGCGTGGCGCGCTAAGTGCAGAGCAGGTGCATGAAATTATCACGCTGATCGCAGCTTTTGGTTTGCCAACGGCGGCACCAAGTTCGATGAGTGCGGATGATTTTATTCGCCATATGCGCAAAGACAAAAAGAACCAACGCGGTAAAATACGCTTTATTCTGCCTACTGAGTTTGGCCGGTGTGCGTTGGTGGACGATGTCAGCGACGAGACCTTAGTTACGCTAATAGGGCACTGATGCTAGCGCAGATTTTACCAAGTCGGGCGGCCTTGGTTGAAAGAATTGCGCTTCAATTCGAGTATGGCCAAAACCTCATTAACTTAGTCGGTCAGGCAGGATTAGGTAAAAGCTACTTGCTAGAGAGCTTTATCACCGACAAATATCCTGATTTTAACAAAGCATTTGTCCATGTCAGTGCCAGTATGAGCGATAATGAGCTGATGCATGCGCTGCTTGAACATAGCTTTCGTGCTCCTTTGGTGGATCACACTCGCTCTCTCAGTGAAAACTTTTATGCGCTGCAACGAGGCCAAGGCCATGGTCCGTGTTTGTGGGTGTTGGATGGTGGTCGGCACCTATCGGAAGAAATGGTCGCAGAGCTTAACAAGCTCGCCAAACAGTCCCCAGAAACCTTATATATTCTGATTGCTTCACAAAGTGCTGGAACAGTGCAAGGCGCATTGGATATTCATCTTGAGCCGCTATCGGCACGTGAAAGCCAGATGTTAATGAGCTGGTACTTTAAAGATTTACCCATGGCTGAAGACCCTATATATCAGGCGTTTTTGGCCTCTGCCCAAGGTAACCCTGCGTTGTTGCTCGCTTGGCAGGCAGAGCAGCATAGCACAGAGCTGCGGCCAAAAACGACGGTGAAATGGCATTGGCATCTCCTGATAGGCGCGGCGTTAATGGGCGCAATTGCAATTGGGTTACTGTATCAAAAGGAACTTAAGTCCTTTATCCCCGGTAATACTAACCCAGTCGCCGTGCCATCGCCTCAATCTGCTGATGATAATCAAAGCCCAGTTTCTGAAGCGCCGCCTACTGTGACAGCCCCAGATTGGCTTAAGCAAGATCCCGCTAATACACCTGAACAGACTGCTAAAGTTGAGGTTACTGACTCAGCTGCGGTCGAGCAAACGGATACCACGCAGCCAGCCCAACATCCTTCAACAACGCTTAACAATATGCGTAACGACGTGCAAAGTATCGCAGCCGCGCTGGAAGGGCGCAGTGACGCGTTAAGTTCTGCGCCTGCCATTAGCAATGATTCTAGCCAGCAAGCAAAGGCAGAAACAACGCAGCAAGTTGCAGCGAGCGATGCTGCACCAGAAACATCTTCAGCGCTGATCACTGAAGCGCTGGAGCAAACACCACCTAGCATGCCAGTGACTGAGTCAGGACCTGACAGCTTGGACGATGCAAAATGGTTTATGGCGCTTGCGACATCACATTGGACCATACAACTGATGGCGGTAACGGATGAAAAAGACGCGCGAGCTTTGATTGCTGCATATCCAGCACTAGCGTTAAAAGTATACCGTCGGCAACGTAATAGCACGCAGTGGTGGGTGGTGACGTATGGTGATTTTGCCACACTCGCCACAGCAAAAGCGGCATTGCCGCAGTTACCGCAAGAGATTAAACAGAATCAACCGTTTTATAAAAAAGTGCAGCAGATCCAAGAAGAAATCACGGCGACAGCTCGGTAATCCGCGAGCTTTAGTGTAGAATCGCGCAATTCGAAGAAAAATTAGTAAGCCATGTCACAAAAAACTCGCGCCTTCTTAAAATGGGCTGGCGGCAAATATGCGCTCGTTGAAGATATTGCCAGTCGTTTACGTTTTGCCAATCAGGATGCCGATACTTTAGTCGAACCTTTTGTTGGTGCGGGCTCAGTTTTTCTGAATACACAATTCAAGCATTATATTCTGAACGATATCAATGCAGATTTAATCAATCTCTATCAAGAGCTAAAAAACGCTCCGGAAGAGTTTGTCAGCGATGCCAAACGCTTGTTTGTGGACTTAAATAACCACCCCGATGCGTACTATAGCTATCGCCAGCAGTTTAATGACAGCGTTGATGTGTATGAGCGTGCGGTTTTGTTTTTATACATGAATCGTCATGGTTACAACGGTTTGTGTCGATACAATCTTAAAGGTGCGTTCAATGTACCGTTTGGTAAGTATAAAAAGCCCTATTTCCCTGAATTAGAATTGTATGCCTTTGCAGCTAAAGCGCAGCGGGCAACCTTTACTTGTTTGAGTTACGAGCAGGTCTTCACCGCATTGCCAAAAAATGCGGTAGTGTATTGCGACCCACCTTATGTGCCGCTCAGCAAAACTGCGTCGTTTACCTCTTACGCTAAGGGGGGGTTTACTTTGGACGATCAAGCTAATTTGGCGATTTTGGCTGAACAGGCGGCTTTTGCACACAACACGCCTGTGCTGATTTCCAATCACGATACAGTATGGACGCGCAAGATTTACGAACAAGCCAGCTTAGATCAAATTCAAGTCAAGCGTACCATTAGTCCCAAAGGGCAAAGCCGTAATCACGTTAATGAATTGATGGCGCTATATCGCGCTAAAGCAGGCCGTTAGTCACTTACAACTGCAAAGCCTTATTGGTTCAATGTACTTGGCAATATGGATTGCAAAGCAAACACGCGTAAATAAACTTAAATGAACTGAGGATAGACAGGCGGGTTTTTATCTATTGCTCAAGTGAATTGGGTAGTACCAGCTGGACTAGGTACACCAAACCCAGTACAAACAGTACGACCAAGATTATACCGAAAATAATATAAGGCAAGGGATGAGGCGCTGTGAAATCCTGGTGGCGTTTAGCGTCACTTTGTACACCAAACATGGCTGCTAACACGCTTTGCATCACACTGAGCCAGCGCATTGACGCCAACCGCTAGAATTGCGAAGTAATTTGGGTATTTTTACTACCCTTATCGCCACCTATTAACAGCTCTAGCAAATCTAGGTAGTGAAACTGAGCGTTACTACTCTTACCAGATAGCCAGTTTAACCAACTTGTACGAGTTTCTATGTCACAGGCTTGATTATTTAGGTAAGTATTGGATTGTTGGCAATTACAACTAGCCTGTGCCAATAAGCTAGACTCTTCTCGGTCGAACGACACCACGCCAGCTGAAATCGTCAATCCAGCAGCAAGAAAAAGCATCCGTGTTTTTAAGCGTGTCATAATACCACTCCACCCAAGTTGGCTATTCGTAAATGATACACAAGGATTGCTCATTAAACAAACTTTTCCCGACCTCAAAATGGAAAATATTACCTTGACCTAGCACAACAAAAACCACAGCACGGAAAAATTTTTTGTCTGCTGAGAGATTGCTGTAGAGTATGGGGCACAAGTAGTCGTTCAAAGGGTTTTTTATGTCGTCTTTTTTAATCGCACCTTCCATATTATCGGCCGATTTTGCGCGTCTTGGTGAAGATGTTGAGCGCGTCCTCAAGGCGGGCGCTGATGTAGTGCATTTCGATGTGATGGACAATCATTATGTACCTAATCTGACTTTTGGCCCTATGATATGTCAAGCCCTACGGGACTATGGCATTACAGCGCCAATTGATGTGCATTTGATGGTTAAGCCGGTTGACAGTTTGATCCCAGCATTTGCCAAGGCGGGTGCTAGCATCATTACTTTTCATCCGGAAGCGAGCGAGCATATTGACCGCAGTCTCGCGCTGATCAAAGAGCATGGCTGCCAAGCGGGTTTAGTTTTTAATCCGGCCACACCGCTGCATTATCTTGATTATGTGATGGATAAAGTTGATCAAATTCTCCTTATGTCGGTCAATCCGGGTTTTGGTGGGCAAAGTTTTATTCCTGCAACGTTAGATAAATTGCGCCAAGTGCGTGCTCGCATTGATGCTTCAGGGCGTGATATTCGCTTAGAAGTCGACGGTGGGGTCAAGGTCGACAACATTGCTGAGATAGCAGCCGCTGGTGCCGACATGTTTGTGGCAGGCTCGGCGATTTTTAGTCAGCCAGATTACGCGGCAGTGATTGCAGAAATGCGTGCAGAATTAGCTAAGGTTTCGGCATGAGTATCAAAGCGGTCATCTTTGATTTAGACGGCACGCTAGTGGAAAGTGCCATGGATATGTATATGGCACTTAACCTCACATTGACCGAGGTTGCTTTTCCGGTAGTCAGCCATGCTCAGGTAGAAAGCTGGGTTGGCAATGGCATTGAAATGTTGGTCAAACGTGGTTTAAGTGGTGATGTAGAGGTCAATCCCGAACTTTCTGAGTCACTAATCAGTGATGCAGAAGCACGTTTTAAACAACATTATGCCGAGCTTGTTGGCGAGTATGCGGTGTTGTATCCACATGTCGAAATCGGTCTTGCGGCACTTGCGCACCTACCCAAAGCGCTGGTGACCAACAAAGGTCGGGTATTTACCGATAAGTTGCTTGAAAAACTGCATTTACGTAGTTATTTTGACGTTGTGGTGTGTGGCGATGAGGTGGAAAAAAAGCCCAGTCCAGCGCCATTATTGCGTGCGTGTGAACTATTGCAAGTGGAGCCTGCCGAGGCCTATATGGTCGGCGACTCAAAAAGTGACTTAATTGCTGCAGAGCGTGCAGGGGTGCCTGCCATAGCATTGAGTTATGGTTATCATCAAGGCTACAATCTGGCAGAATTTAATCCAAAGTACCTCTTCGCTGGATTCTTGGATATAATCCCTGTTTTAACCCAGCGATAATAGACAAAACATAAAGGAACATCATGACTAAACCTGTAGTGTTAAGCGGCATTCAGCCAACCGGTGGTATGACAATTGGTAACTATGTTGGTGCGATTAACCAGTGGCTTAAGTTGCAAGAAGATCATGACAGTTTCTTTATGTTAGTAAACTTGCATGCCATTACCATTCGCCAAGAGCCTGAAGTGCTTCGCAATCGCGTGTTAGATGGCATCGCTTTGTATGCAGCCTGTGGCATCGACCCACAAAAAGCCGCTTTATTTGTGCAATCGCAAGTGCCTGAGCATGCACAGTTAGCTTGGGTGCTAAACTGTTATGCACAAATGGGCGAGCTTAACCGCATGACCCAATTTAAAGACAAGTCAGCGAAAAATGCCAATAACATCAACGTTGGTTTATTTGCTTATCCTGTGCTGCAAGCTGCTGATATTTTATTATATCAGGCTGATCAAGTACCAGTGGGGGAAGATCAGAAGCAACACTTAGAATTGACCCGTGATATCGCCACTCGCTTTAACAATCTGTATGGTGAGGTGTTCAAAATTCCAGAGCCGTATATTCCAGAATTTGGCGCGCGTGTCATGAGTTTGCAAGATCCATTGAAGAAAATGTCGAAGTCAGACGACAACCCAAATGGCTACATCATGTTGTTGGATGAGCCCAAGCAAATTGAGAAAAAACTCAAAAAAGCGGTGACAGATTCTGATGAACAAGCACGGATCTATTTTGACCGTGAAGAAAAGCCAGGTGTGTCAAACCTGCTGACCTTGCTTTCTGTTGCTACTAAACGCTCGATTGAAGAGCTTGTGCCAGACTATGCTGACAAAATGTATGGTCACTTGAAAAAAGACACCGCAGATGCCGTGGTTGCGATGATAGAGCCTATCCAAGCGCGTTTTCGTGAGATCCGTGAAGACCAAGCTATGCTTAACCAAATCATGCGTTCAGGTGCAGAAAAAGCCAGTGCCCGCGCTGAAGTTACATTAAAAGCGGTTTATGATGCACTAGGATTTATTCCAAGACCATAGTCGTTAGAATTAAGGCCAGGCAATGCCTGGCTTTTTAGTGGTAAATTCTATGCTATTAATGATCGATAATTACGATTCTTTCACTTATAACCTCGTACAATATTTTCAGCGCTTAGATCAGGACGTACTCGTCAAACGTAATGACGCCATTACTATTCAAGATATTCGCGCACTTAAACCCGACCATATTGTGATATCACCCGGCCCTTGTACACCCAATGAAGCAGGCATCAGCCTTGAGCTGGTGGCAAAACTCAAAGGTGAATTTCCTATTCTTGGTATTTGTCTTGGTCATCAAACCATTGCCCAAGCGGTGGGGGCGCAAGTGGTGCGAGCCAAGCAAGTGATGCATGGTAAAACCTCACGCTTACATCACAACAATCAAGGCATGTTTCAAGGTTTACCCAGGGATTTTGCGGTGTGTCGCTATCACTCTTTAGTTGTTGCTCCAGAAAGTGTACCTGACTGTTTGCAAGTCACCGCATGGACACAAACCGCAGAGGGCCAACAAGACGAAATTATGGGCTTGTTACACAAAGACTTAGCTTTAGAGGGGGTACAATTTCATCCCGAGGCTATCTTAACGGAACAAGGTATTGAACTACTTGCTAACTTTCTACGCCGCTTCTAACCTATAAGTTAATTAGTTCGATTTATTGCATAGTGTCCGCGTAAATTAATGGTTTTGGATGATATCTGCTATGATGCAGTCCAAGCCCCAGCGATTTATAATTTTGGCTGGCATGACCGCAACCATCTAGGTTTGAGAGCACACAAGCGTACGGATATTACCAGCGCAGCAAGAATAAGAGAGACACGGGTCACATGACAGATGACATCCGCCAAGCAAGAATGGCGCAAGCTCTGGCGCAGCGCGCCCATGATTTACTGATAAGTCACAGTTTTGCGCAACAGCAGATAGGTTATATTCATACCTTTGATTTGAACTTTGGTGAGGATGTGCCACAACGTACTTTGCTTGAGGTAGAAATTGCCGCGTCGGCGAAACGTCAGCAACAAAACACCAGCCATCTTAAGTACATTGCTAAAGCCAGTAGTCATTTGCATCAAGTGATAGAAAACGTCATCAACAAAAAACGTGAAGACTTAGACAATCTTTACCAAGAAGTGGTCGGCATTCAGGATACCGTACCAACTATTTTAGATATTTTGGCGGTTAAATCCGCGTCCGTCAGTCGCTTGGAACCTTTGGTGAATGACCTACCTTGGCTTGGTCGTGATTTAGTGTCTTTGGTTAATTTACCCCAATATCGCAAGCAACGCGGTACCAGCACTGCGGTGAAAGTCGATACTCCAGCGCTGGCGCTACGTTATCTTGGCTTAGAAAACCTACAATTGGTGATCCCAACCTTTGCGATGCGACACTGGATGCCCCATGCAACTGAGCCTTTTCCATTGTTAAAGCGCAAGTTGCGGGATTTATCTATGTCGACGGCCATCGCTGCTCGTGAACTGGCAGAGCTGCAAGGTGTGCACCCACAGCAAGCTTTTACACTCGGAATGTTGCTTGATTTAGGCAAAATCGCGGCGACGCGGTTGTATTTACGTACTTTTGAAGCGGTGTGGCAAAATAAGGTACAAATAGCTCGCGACAACAATAAAAAGGATCTGCATACTGCACTGTTGGGCTTGCAGCCTGACGCTTTATATTTACGTAACTTATTAATGTACGACAGTATGCAGTTGTCAAAGCAGCTAATAGAAAAAATGGGCTTTCGCTATTTGCCGTTTTCTGCGGTGATGGAACAGTTTGCCCTACATTACTTGCCTAATAGTGAGCCATTGGCAGATCCATTACCGCTCACCCAAGTGCTTAAACAAGCACAAGGCTATGCGCAATATTTGGTACTAAAAGAGAATAACCTAATTGAGCCAGACGAAGTGAAGATTTGGTTTGATTACCTTGATATCGGTCCAGATGCGTTAGATAAGTTGGCAAAATGTAGCTATCAGACCTTACAACTGACGATTAATTAAAAAATTTTTTACGACTATTCATTCATCATTGCGAGTGCTGCATAAAATTAGGGATATCAGCTAAGCACTCGTAAGCCCTCAGTAAATTTTTATTCATCACCTTTCATAGTTATTCACTGTTGTTGAAAATCTATCTCAACCCCTTGAAAATCAAAGGCTCCATGAAAGTTTTCTATGAGACAAAGGGATTTTTTTCTGAAATAATGGCAGAACAAAAAGTGCGCCGTGGGTGCGAGTGAGCTGAAAAATATTCACCGCATCACGCTATCAGTGCTTTACTGATAAGCATGAGGACACGGTAATAGCCAGCCAAGAGGAGTGAACATAAGATGTCAGTCAGTCGCGAATTATTTGATCAAGTAATGGTACCTAACTATGCCCCTTCGGCAGTGATCCCAGTACGCGGCCAAGGGTCACGCGTGTGGGACCAGCAAGGCCGTGAGTATGTTGATTTTGCAGGCGGCATTGCGGTGAACTGTCTTGGTCATTGTCATCCGGCCTTGGTTGCGGCTTTAAAAGAGCAAGGTGAAAAGCTTTGGCACTTATCTAACGTTATGACCAATGAGCCTGCCTTACGTTTAGCGAAGAAATTGGTCGATGCGACATTTGCGGAAAAAGTGTATTTTGCTAACTCAGGCGCAGAAGCAAACGAGGCGGCACTTAAATTAGCCCGTCGTGTTGCACAAGACCGTTTTGGCGCACAAAAATCGCAAATCATTGCTTTCTACAAGGGCTTCCATGGCCGTACTTTCTTTACTGTGAGTGTCGGTGGTCAAGCTGCTTACTCAGACGGTTTTGGACCAAAACCAGCCGATATCGTGCATGTTGATTACAACGACTTAAGCGCTCTTGAAGCCATTATTTCTGACAATACCTGTGCAGTAATGATGGAGCCGTTACAAGGCGAAGGGGGTATCGTGTCACCTGAAGCTGAATTTGTGAAAGGTGTACGTGCGCTGTGCGATAAGCACAATGCGCTATTAATTTTTGATGAAGTGCAAACGGGTGTGGGCCGTACGGGTGAGCTTTATGCTTATCAAGGGCTAGGTGTGACACCGGACATTCTGACTTCGGCCAAAGCGCTGGGAGGCGGTTTCCCAATTGGTGCGATGTTAACCACTACCGCGCTGGCAGAACACTTAAAAGTGGGTACGCACGGTTCAACCTACGGTGGTAACCCATTGGCGTGTGCGGTTGCAGAAGCGGCATTTGATACTGTGAACACCAAAGAAGTGCTGGATGGCGTAAAGCAAAAAGCAGTACTGTTCCGTGAGTTACTTTCGGCAATTAATGACAAATATGCGGTATTTAGCGAGATCCGCGGCAAAGGGTTATTGATTGGTGCTGTGGTTACTGATGCCTACAAAGGCAAAGCAAAAGATTTCTTAACTGCTGCTATCAATGAAAACTTGATGGTATTGGTGGCTGGGGCAGATGTGATCCGCTTCGCACCGTCTCTGGTTATTCCAGAAGCAGATATTCGTGACGGCATGGCACGCTTCGAAAAAGCCGTTGCTGCTGTTGTTGCGGCAAATAAGTAACTGATTTAAAACGGGTGGGATTATCCCACCCTAATATCACTTTTAACTGTGGGGAGTAAGCGAGCTCATGTTAGTTCTTCGCCCAATCCGTGAATCTGATTTTCCAGCGTTACTCAATATAGCCCATGAATCTGGTCATGGTTTTACCTCATTGCCAGTGAATGAAGAGCTGTTAAAAAACAAAATTGCCCGCTCAGTGGCGTCATTTGCAAAAGAAAC
This sequence comes from Pseudoalteromonas fenneropenaei, assembly GCF_042643375.1. Taxonomy (NCBI): domain Bacteria; kingdom Pseudomonadati; phylum Pseudomonadota; class Gammaproteobacteria; order Alteromonadales; family Pseudoalteromonadaceae; genus Pseudoalteromonas; species Pseudoalteromonas fenneropenaei. Next base: position 22,192 of record NZ_JBHRSD010000031.1, on the reverse strand, counting down.
GGACAAGCCATTCGATGAAGGCTATTTGTTCGTCCTTGAAGATACCGACAGCGGTGAAGTGGTTGGTACATCGGCCATTGAAGCCGCGGTAGGGATGGACGATGCCTTTTATCATTACCATTTGTCACAGGTGATCCACTCATCGCGCACTTTGAACGTCTACAAAGCGGTGGATATTCTCACCTTATGTAACGACTACACCGGTGCAACCGAGCTGTGTACGCTATTTCTGCGTCCTGGGTTTAGACAAAAATACAATGGCAAGCTGCTGTCCAAATCGCGTTTTCTGTTTATCAAACAGCATCGTGCGCGTTTTGCCGATACTGTTATCGCAGAAATGCGCGGAGTGTCGGACGCGAGCGGCAATAGCCCGTTCTGGAAATGGCTCGAAGAGCATTTCTTCTCTATGGACTTTCCGACGGCTGACTATCTCACCGGCATAGGCCAAAAGGTGTTTATCGCTGAGCTGATGCCAAAATACCCAATTTACGTCAATTTATTGAGTAAAGAAGCACAAGCTGTGGTGGGGGAAGTGCATGAAAATACCCGTCCAGCGATTGAACTGCTTAAGAGTGAAGGCTTTGTCTTTAATGGCTATGTCGATATTTTTGACGCGGGTCCGACGGTTGAAGCACATGTCGACCATATTCGTAGCGTCCGTGAAGCGCAGGTACGCACGGTAAAAATCGCCAACACCGAAACCCCGGCACAAGGGTGTTCCGCTTACATGGTCGCCAATGGTAAACTGGCAGACTATCGCGCGATGGCTTTGGAACTGGTACTGCCAGCAGATAACAACGAGATTGTTATCTCTCCTGCTGTCGCCGAGGCGCTACTCGTACAAGAAGGTGATACGCTCACCATCGCAACCATCTAACAGGGGCGAATTATGACAACACATACTGCACAATTTATTAATGGGCAGTGGCTTGCAGGAAACGGCGCAGCAGTTGCGTCGTTAAATCCAGCAACCAACGAAACAATCTGGTCAGCACAAGCTGCGACCAAAGAGCAAGTAGACGCAGCGGTAAAAGCGGCGCGCAGCGCATTTTTTGCGTGGAGCGACCGTCCTTTTGCTGAGCGTTTGGCTATCGTACAACGTTTTGCGGAACTACTAAAAGAACACAGTGAAACATTGGCGATGGCGATTGGCCGTGAAACCGGCAAACCACTTTGGGAAACGCGTACCGAAGTGGCAGCTATGATAGGTAAAATCGCCATTTCTGAAAAAGCTTACCATGAGCGCACTGGCGTGGTTGAAAACCCAATGCCACAGGGGCGTGCGTTTATTCGTCACAAAGCCCATGGCGTCGTGGCGGTGTTTGGTCCATACAATTTTCCAGGCCACTTACCTAACGGCCATATCGTGCCTGCATTATTGGCTGGTAACACCGTTATTTTCAAACCATCAGAACTGACTCCTATGGTTGCAGAGCTGACGGTACAATTATGGCAACAAGCGGGCTTACCAGCGGGCGTACTGAACTTAGTGCAAGGTGAAGTCGATACTGGTAAAGCACTGGCGTCACACCGTGGGATTGATGGCTTATTCTTCACGGGTTCATCACGCACCGGTCATTTACTGCATGAACAATATGCAGGTCAGCCGGGCAAAATCCTGGCGCTTGAAATGGGTGGTAATAACCCGCTCATCGTCAAAGATGCTGCCGACACCAAAGCGGTAGTACACGATATTATCCAGTCTGCGTTTATCTCTAGTGGTCAACGTTGTACTTGCGCGCGCAAGTTGTTTTTACCGGTTGGCGCAGCAGGGGATGCAATCCTTGAAAAGCTGTTGAGTGCAACCAAAGCGATTCAAGTGGGTCATTTTGATGCAGAGCAGCAGCCTTTTATGGGGTCGATGATCTCTGAGCGTGCCGCTGCCGGTATGGTAGCTGCTCAGCAGCAGTTGCTTGATTTAGGCGCGGTAAGCTTATTACCTCTCACTCACCAAGTAGGCACTGGGTTTGTGACACCGGGTATTATTGATTGTACCAACGTCACCGATTACCCAGATGAAGAGCATTTTGGACCACTGTTAAAAGTGTTCCGTTACAGTGATTTTGATGCGGCGATTGAAAAAGCCAATGACACGGCATTTGGCTTGTCAGCGGGTTTATTGGGTGACAACGCTGAAGATTACGATTATTTCTTGCGCCGTATTCGCGCGGGTATCGTGAACTGGAACCGCCCTATCACAGGAGCATCTAGTGCTGCACCATTTGGTGGCATCGGTGCCTCTGGCAACCATAGAGCGAGTGCTTACTATGCAGCAGATTATTGTGCGTTCCCAGTCGCTTCGGTTGAGCTGGAAAAAGTAGTACTGCCAGCAACGTTAAGTCCGGGTTTAAGTATCGACTAATACTGGGGCGTGGCCTAAGTTAATGTTATGAAAAAGCAGTCAAAGTTTCACTCTGACTGCTTTTTTTTATGCTGCAACGCGCAAAAGTAGCAATCAAGATCAGTTTCTGCTTAAATCATAAGAAGCGGTATTAACTCTTTTGGGTGGAAAAACTATGGTGCTGGATAAACAAGGGTACGACGAATTGGTGATGTATCTGACGCTCAATTTGACCTTGTTTGAAAAACCTGGCGTGGTTAAACCTGGTGCGCCAACCGTTATGGAACTCATTGAAGATGTCATTGCTGAGCAAGTGATCCGCTTGTGTGAACAACACACTGAGCTGTCCACTGAGCAACGCAGCATGATAGTGCGTGAAGTGGATGGCATAGTGTATGACTTGCAGGAAGTGCTATCTAGCGTAACGGATCAACCAGTAACGGAAGAGCAACGCGAATTTATTCAAGATTTTGCAGGATTAGTGAAAAATCTCTTTGATTCTGCAGTATAAATATCATTAATTACACTACGCAGTAACTACACCGTGCCTGTTTCGCAGGCGCGGTGTTTAAGTTTTAAGAGGAAAATAACATGCACGCAAGCGTAAAATGGGTTGAAGGGGATACGTTTTTAGGTCGTTCGGCATCAGGTCATAATGTGGTGTTTGATGCAGGTAAAGACAGTGCTGCGCCAAGCCCGATGGAAATGGTGCTGATGTCGGTTGGCTGTTGTTCGTCAGTTGATGTGGTGAGTATTTTACAAAAAGCCAGACAAAAAGTGGCTGGCGTTGAAGTTAAACTCAGTGCCGAACGCGCTGAAAGTGCACCGCGTGTATTTACCAAAATCAATCTGCATTTTGTGGTGACAGGCGAGGCAGTCAGTGATAATCACGTGCACAGAGCGGTACAGTTGTCGGCGGAGAAATATTGCTCGGTGGCGTTAATGCTTGATAAAACAGTCGAAATTACACATAGCTTCGAAGTTGTGGAAACCGTGGGAAAATAAGGCTTTGTTGAGCGGGCGTTTTCGTATAAAATCCGCGAACTTTTGGTTCTGCAAAGCAGATTATGTTATAAGGTTGATTGAACGTGAGCAAGCCCTTCACCAAAATTAAACTCCACGGCTTTAACAACTTAACTAAAAGTTTAAGCTTCAGTATTTACGATATTTGCTACGCTCAGACTGAACAGCAACGTCAAGAGTACATTGAGTACATCGACGAGCAGTACAGTGCTGACCGCCTCACTGATATTTTAAAAGAAGTTGTGGATATTATCGGTGCCAATATCTTGAATATTGCGCGTCAGGATTATGATCCACAAGGTGCCAGTGTGACCATTCTGGTATCAGAAGAGCCTGTGGAAAATCGCGATTCATTCGTTGATGATGAAACGCCAGGACCGTTACCTGGTGCTGTTGTAGCGCATTTGGATAAGAGCCATATCTGCGTTCACACTTACCCAGAATCTCACCCAGATGATGGCATTTGTACGTTCCGTGCTGACATCGAAGTATCGACGTGTGGCGTGATCTCGCCATTGAAAGCGTTAAATTTCCTGATCCACAAATTGGAATCAGACGTGGTTACTATCGACTATCGGGTGCGTGGCTTTACTCGTGATGTGAATGGTGTCAAACACTATATCGATCATGAGATTAATTCGATTCAGAATTATATGACGGAAGATACCAAAGAAGCCTATCAGATGATGGACGTGAATGTGTATCAGGAAAATCTTTTCCACACTAAGATGATGTTGAAGAATACGGATTTAAATGCCTATTTATTCGGTGTCACAACAGACGACTTAAGTGCGGCAGAAGAAGACGAAATTCGTCAAAAGTTAAGCCGTGAAATCCAAGAGGTGTTTTACGGTCGCAATTTACCTGAGGCTTAATGCTTAAGACCCCTTAAGGTGTTTTGCAAACCAAATAAGGACGGCGCTTTCGCGCCGTTTTATTTTTGTGCTTGAACTAAAGCTGCGATTTACAGCTCATATTTAAAGGTCACACCCCAAACTCGCGGTTCGCCCCATTGCACGTAAGTATGAGTGGCATACTCATCGCGTGGGTCGTTGCCAAACTCAAAGCCACGTACTGGCACATCTTTATCCAGCGCGTTACGCATATAGGCAGTTACTGACCAATTGGCGGCTTGATAGCTGGCGCCGAGATTGACTAAGTTCTGACTTGGCGCCTGTGAATTGTGGCTATCAGAGAAGTAATAATTGTCTTTACCTTCTACCCCGATATTCAATAACCAGTTATTGTCGATGGCGTAGTAAGCGGTCAGCGCGTATTGATATTTCGGCGCTTGTGCTTGTGCACGACCTTCTTGATCTAGTCCGCTTTGGCTGACAAAACCTTTGATCTTGCTATCTAGGTAGCCAAGACTATAGTTCAACGCAAATTGGCTAGTAAAGTCATAACGACCTTCGATTTCTAACCCGTAACTACGGCCGCCATCAGCGTTATCAATATAGCCGGCGAATTTTTGGTCTTGTACTTTCCATGCTTTTAACTGCATGTCTTCACGGTACATATAAAATGCCGTCAGGCGTAAACGATGTTTGTCGTCTAACGACACGCCACGCACCCCAAACTCAGCATTCCAGAGGTATTCTGGGGCAAAGCTTTGTTTGTCGGCCGGTAAACTTAACCCTTCATCTTGGGCTTTTGCCAAGGCTTCGCTGTTAACGCCTCCGGCTTTAAACCCTCGAGTCAGGCTAGTGTAGAGCATGGTTTTTGGTAACACTTGGTGTTCAATGGCAATTTTCCCGCCGAACATAGTATCATCGGTGGAGAGGTCGTTGAGATAACTATCGCGATAGTCGCCAGCATAGTGCTCAGCACGCAGACCGGTAATAAGCTCAGTTTTGTCACTCAGTGCGGTGATATATTGGCCGTAAAGGGCAAAGTTATCGACTTGATAGAGCGAGTCAAAGTCACTGGCAAGCCAAGTGTATTGACGGGTCAAGTCCACATCGCGGCGCTGCAGATAAAAACCACTCACCCAATTATGTTGTTTGCCGCTTAATTGTAGATCTAGGCTGATGTCTTCACGTTCACGTTCATAGCTGTCAGTTGAGCTGTAGCCCCAATCATGCAAACCTGCGCTACATAAAGTGGCTTGGCTGGCATCATTACATACCCAGTCCTCATCATAGCTATACAACATATCGGCATCTAAGCCAGTTAAAGTCAGCTTAAGATCAAACAGCTCGGCGCCGGTAAAATGATTAGTTAAGCTAAATACGACGCTGTCTTGGTTGTCTTGACCCGGCTGGTCAGCAACACTATGACGGCTATTATCTAAGGTAAAACCATCGTAGCCATTATTGATATCAATCGCGTGTACTACTAACTGGCTGTTTAGTGATGGACTTAACTGACTAGTCAGTGCAAAACGCGCAACGGCTTCATCTAACCCTTGAGTGGGACGATTGAGGTAGAGATTATCGACATAACCGTCGCTTTTTTGTTGATAGAAACTGACGCGTGCGGCGGTGTCTTCACCGAGTCCTGTACCTGCGGCAATACCGGCTTGCCAGCTGTCATAGTTGCCCGCACCAAGCTGTAGCTTCAGGCTTGGCTCTGTAGTTGGAGTGACGCTACGGATCTGGACTACACCGGCTAGGGCATCGGCACCAAATCGGGTGCCTTGTGGTCCGCGATAAATCTCCACTTGCTCGGCATCAAATAACAAACTGGCACCGCCAAGCCCCGCATAGTTGATACCGTCAATGAGTAGCGCCACGCTCGGGTTTATTGGGTCGACAAACTGTGAACGTAAGCCAATACCACGCATTTGGATAAATTTTCCACGCGACGCCCCTGCAGTGAAATTAATATTTGCTGCTTGATTGAGCAGATTTTCTAGATGCAAAGCACCTCGTTGCTGCACTTCAGTAGGGGTGAAAACACTCGCACTGGCAGATAAAGTCATCAGGCTTTCTGCGCGAAAATCACCAGTAACTTCAATTGTTTCAAAGCCTTGTTCGGCATTGGCGCAAGCTAGTGGGGCATAAATAAGCGGTATTATAGTGCAGGCAAGTACGGAGAGTTGTCGTTTCATAAGGCTATCAGTTCCATCAAATGTGCCTGTATTCTAGCAAAAGCTATCAGCGAAAAAAGGCACAGCAGACCAGAATTTTGTCACTTTGTGTTATAACAGGCGCTGAAATTGAATAATAAGGGTAAGGTTAAATGACATTTAAGCTTGAACTCAAAGTTCGTGACTATGAGTGCGATTTGCAAGGGATTGTTAATAATGGGGTCTATTTCAACTATTTGGAACATGCTCGCCATGAGTTTTTGTTGGCTAACGGGATTGATTTTGCCAAATTAGCTGAGCAAAAAATCAATTTAGTGGTGATCCGTGCGGAAATGGATTTTAAAGACTCTTTAAAGCCAGGCGATGCCTTTTATGTTGAAGTCACGCCAGTGCGGCTCAGCAAATTAAAGTTCGGCTTTGCTCAACGGGTGATCCGTGCCAGTGATGAAAAATTGATGCTGGATGCAATGGTAATCGGGACATCTGTTAATGAGCGGGGGCGACCATTTCTACCTGCGGAGATTGACGGCTTATTTTGCGCGTAAATTTACTGCAATTAGGCGGCAAACGCGCATAAATACTGTGTCATCATGGTAAAGGTGTGTATACTTCGGGTAATCGTATTTGTGCCATTTTACCATGAAGAGTATCGCCGTTTTTATCGCCTTTGTCGCACTGTTAACCGGATTAAGCGGCTGTGTCAGTACTAAATCACTTTCTGCTGACGTTTTAAAATATACCCGCTGGCAGCTACACACCATTAACGGCAAACCTGTGCAATTGCCTAACCCCGTATCAATCCGTTTTATTGACGCTTTGCAAGTCAATGGCTTTGCTGGCTGTAACCGTTTTTTTGGTGAAGGTCGGGTGGATAACGGCAAATTGTTAGTAGCCAATCTGGGAATGACGCGTAAAGCCTGTAGTGACAGTGAAAATCGGGTTGAACAACAGTTGCTAACGCTGTTGCGTGGTGGTGTCAGTGCTGAGTTGGATAAACAAATACTGCGTCTTAACGCCAAACAAACCTTTGAGTTTGTCCGCGTGCAATAACTTTTCTCACTTGTCAGACGCTAAGTTCATGAGTAGACTTGGCGCTGAAACAAATTCGTTACTTGTCGGAGTGCCCTTTTAGGGCTGAGATCGCATATTGCGGGATCCGTGAACCTGATCAGGTTAAAACCTGCGTAGGGAACAAGCTGCCTTGCTACGGTAAGGCTGTGCAAGCAGCGTTTAGCTGTGCATATGAGCTAAACCTGCTCGATCCTTTCGTTGTGCCTAAGGGCCAACACCATCTCTTCCCAGTTTGGGAAATCTGACAAGACACCTTCACTATATTGAGGAAAGTCATGTCAAATTCGAGTAGCAAGTTAAGTCGCCGTGAATCACGTAGCGCCGCCTCTGAGTATATTTACAACCTTACCGGGCAACCGTTCCCAAATAGCAGCAAAGTCTATGTTGAAGGGGATATGCCAGGGGTTAAAGTCGGCATGCGAGAAATCGCCCTCAGCGATTCTTTTGTCGGCGGCACTGAAGAACAGCCCATCTTTGAAAAAAATGCCCCAGTGCGCGTTTATGATACTTCAGGCCCTTACACTGACCCAAATATGCACATTGATGTGCGCGTGGGCTTGCCTAAGTTCCGTGATGCATGGATAGCCGCACGCGGTGATACCGACGAATTAACCTCAGTGACCTCGCATTTCTCGCAGCAGCGTCTAGCGGATGAAGGCTTAGACCATATTCGCTTTGAGAACTTACCGAAAGTACGCCGCGCAAAAGCGGGTAAAAATGTCACACAAATGCACTATGCACGCCAAGGAATAGTGACGCCAGAAATGGAATATGTGGCGATCCGCGAAAATATGGGCCGCGCCAAACTGCGTGAAGAGCTGCTTGCCGCGCAACATAAAGGCGAATCGTTTGGTGCGGCAATTCCAGAGTTTATTACCCCAGAATTTGTCCGTGCAGAAATCGCTCGTGGTCGTGCGGTGTTACCTTGTAATATCAACCACCCAGAATCTGAACCGATGATCATTGGCCGTAATTTCTTGGTGAAAGTGAATGCCAATATCGGCAACTCGTCAGTGACCTCATCAATTGAAGAAGAAGTAGAAAAGCTAGTTTGGTCAACGCGTTGGGGTGCCGATACGGTGATGGACTTATCCACTGGCCGTTATATTCACGAAACCCGCGAATGGATTGTGCGCAACTCACCCGTGCCAATTGGTACGGTGCCAATTTACCAAGCTTTAGAAAAGGTCAATGGTGTCGCTGAAGACCTCACTTGGGAGATCTTCCGCGATACTTTGATTGAACAAGCCGAGCAAGGGGTGGATTATTTCACCATCCACGCTGGGGTCTTGCTACGCTACATTCCCATGACGGCTAAGCGCGTCACTGGGATTGTCTCGCGTGGTGGCTCTATCATGGCGAAGTGGTGTTTAGCACACCATAAAGAAAACTTCCTTTACACCCATTTTGAAGATATTTGCCAAATCTTAAAGCAATACGATGTGGCGTTCTCACTTGGCGATGGTTTACGTCCGGGTTCTATTGCCGATGCCAACGACGATGCGCAATTCTCTGAGCTACGCACCTTAGGCGAGCTGACCAAAATTGCGTGGCAACACGATGTTCAAGTGTTCATTGAAGGCCCAGGTCACGTGCCAATGCACATGATCAAAGAGAATATGGAAGAGCAGCTGAAACACTGTGATGAAGCGCCATTTTATACTTTAGGCCCGCTTACCACGGATATTGCCCCAGGTTATGATCACTTTACCTCAGGCATTGGCGCGGCACAAATCGCTTGGTATGGCTGTGCGATGTTGTGTTATGTCACACCGAAAGAGCATTTAGGTTTACCCAACAAAGAAGACGTCAAAGAAGGTTTGATCACTTACAAGATTGCCGCCCATGCCGCAGATTTGGCCAAAGGTCACCCGGGTGCGCAGGTGCGCGACAACGCCTTGTCAAAAGCGCGTTTTGAATTCCGTTGGCATGATCAGTTTAACCTCAGTTTAGATCCGGAGCGCGCGCTGTCTTATCACGATGAAACATTGCCGCAAGAGTCGGGCAAAGTAGCGCACTTTTGCTCTATGTGTGGGCCAAAATTCTGCTCCATGAAAATCACCCAAGATGTCCGTGATTATGCAAAATCGCTGGAAGCGCAGGGCATAGATCCCAACTCACTGGGCGAGAGCATTGAAATCAAAATGGTGGATGTTGAAGCGGAAATGCGCGCTAAATCGGACCAGTTTAAAGCGGCAGGCTCCGAGCTTTACCACAAACAAAACTAAGCTTTACCCATCGGTGTGGTCGCAAGGATAGGTAGCCACACCTGTTCTAAGTTCGTAACGAAAAGAGCAAGGCAATGGCAAAAATAGCAATTGTGGGATTTGGTCTGGTTGGGCGTATCGCTGCGCTCGCTTTGGTGAAACAGCACCAGCTTACGGTATTTGAACAAGATAATGAGCATACCTTAGGCAGTGCAGGTTCCTTGGCTGCGGCGATGCTGGCACCGTTGGCGGAATCAGTGAGCTGTGAGGCCGATTTAGCGGAGCAAGGGCTGCAGGCTGTGGCCTTATGGCAAACTATCTTGGCTGATTTAACACAGCCGGTGATGTTACAACAAGCTGGCAGCTTAGTGGTTGCGCACCCGCAAGACCGTGGCGACTTACAAAGCTTTCAACAGCGTCTAAAGCCGCTACAAGGGCATCAAGCACAGCGGCTTGATGGTCAAGCCATTGCGGCGTTAGAGCCGGAGCTGGCAGGGCGCTTCCATCAAGGACTGTTTTTAGGCTGTGAAGGTCAGCTTGATAATCTGGCGTTTTATGCCGCAAGTTTCGCGCATTTACAGCAACAAGCGGTTGATTTTCGCTTTAACACGCAAGCCTTGATCACCATGACGAGTGTCAACGGTGAGCCTTTTGATTGGATCTTAGATTGCCGTGGCATTGGTGCCAAAACCGACTTGCCTAAGTTACGCGGGGTGCGTGGTGAGGTGGCACGTGTTTATGCTCCGGAAGTTAACCTCACGCGACCGATTCGGTTGATGCATCCACGTTATCCCATTTATATCGCACCAAAACCACAACATGAGTTTGTGATTGGCGCGACTGAAATCGAATCGCAAGATATGGGCCCAGTCACAGTGCGTTCCACCTTAGAATTACTCTCTGCAGCTTATACTGTGCACAGCGGTTTTGCTGAGGCGAAAGTGCTGGCTCTGCGTGCTGGGCTGCGTCCCGCGTTTGTGGATAATCGCCCACACGTACAGCGCGAGGGGCGGGTGATCCACATTAACGGCTTATATCGTCACGGTTTTTTACTGGCACCTAGCGTGGTGCAGCAAGCTTTATCTGAGGTATTGCAATGAAACTCAGCTACAACGGCACACCAATAGTACTTTCGGAAGTGACCACTTTAGCAGCCTTACTAAACGCACAGGCGGCAAAACCTCCTTATGCAGTGGCTTTAAATGGTGAGTTTATCCCACGTAGTCAACTGGCCGACAAAACACTACAAGATGGCGATAGCATAGAAGTGCTGTCGCCTATCCAAGGGGGATAAACATGCAGCAACCGCTCACCATTTATGGGCAAACTTTTGCGAGCCGCTTGTTAATCGGCTCTGCGCTTTATCCCTCGCCGCAGATCATGCAGGAGGCAATCCAAGCCTCTGGGGCTGAGATTGTCACAGTTTCGTTACGGCGACAAAACTCGCTTGCGGCAGGGCAAGATTTTTGGGATTTGATCAAAGCGTTAGAGTTAACCGTTTTACCCAATACCGCTGGCTGCCACAGTGTCAAAGAAGCGGTTACTTTGGCGCAAATGTGTCGCGAAGTGTTTGCCACGGATTGGATCAAACTGGAACTGATTGGCGATGAATATAATCTGCAACCAGATCCCATCGCCTTACTTGAAGCCACCGCGATTTTGCTCAAAGACGGATTTAAGGTGTTACCTTATTGCACTGATGACTTGGTGATTTGCCAACGTTTGGCAGATTTAGGCTGCGAAGTGTTAATGCCGTGGGGCGCACCGATTGGCACGGGCAAAGGGTTGTTAAATCCGTATGCGCTGCGGACGATTCGCGAACGACTGCCTAATATGACCTTGATTGTCGATGCGGGATTAGGTTTGCCATCACATGCCTGCCAAGCGCTGGAAATCGGGTATGATGCTGTATTACTGAACTCCGCAGTGGCGGGGGCGGGTTGCCCGGTGACTATGGCCAAAGCTTTTCAAGCTGCGGTAAGCGCAGGGCGTTTCAGTTATGAAGCGGTGGCGATGCCTGAAAAGGACCTCGCTGCGCCATCTACCCCAACGCTTGGCATGCCATTTTGGCACCAATAATTGATGTATTAAAGAGAGGGGTCGAAATGTCAGAAATCGTGTGGACCATTGCAGGCTCAGACAGTGGTGGTGGCGCTGGTATTCAGGCGGACTTAAAAGCCATGCACAGTTTTGGTGTGCATGGCTGTAGTGTGGTTACGGCGCTAACGGCACAAAATAGTGTAGCAGTTGAAGCCATAAACAGTGTGAGCAACGAAGTATTAGAATCGCAAATTTTGGCGCTTGCTAAAGACATGCCGGCAAAAGTGATCAAAATCGGCATGCTGGCGACGGTGGCGCAAGTAGAGTTAGTCGCAGAGCATTTACGCTATGCCAAACGCACGTGGGCAGTGCCGCCTGTGGTGGTTTATGACCCAGTCGCAATTGCCTCAAGTGGCGAGCGTTTAACCGAGGAAGATACTATCGCGGCGCTGAAGCAGCATTTATTACCCGTAGTAGATGTGATCACGCCCAATACTCAAGAAACGCAATTGCTCACAGGGGTGTATTTAATTGGCCCAAGTGCGGTGCGTGAGGCAGCTGCTAAGTTGCATGCGTTTGGTATCTCACAGGTGGTGATCAAAGGCGGCCATTGGGATTATCCCAAAGGTTATTGTATTGATTATGCAAGTTGCGGTGATGAAGCGTTTTGGCTCGGTTCGGCCAGTATTCAAACTCCTCATAGCCATGGTACAGGGTGCAGTTTTGCCTCGGCGCTGGCGGCGTGTTTGGCTAAAGACTACCCCCTTAAAGATGCCTTTATTTTGGCCAAAGCTTATATCAATCAAGGGCTAAAAGCCGCCGTGCGCATTGGTGAAGGGTTTGGTCCGGTTGCGCATTTAGGTTTCCCGTATGATTTAGACGATTACCCGCAAGTGATAGAAGGTGGAAGCTGGCTGGGTGATGAGTTAGATCTGCCATGCCCACACCCTGAGCGTTTGGCGGCGGGTTTTGCCAGCATTGATGACGAGCTTGGCCTATATGCCGTGGTCGACAGTGTGGCGTGGGTAGAAAAATGCTTGGCGGCTGGGGTCAAAACCGTACAGCTACGTATTAAAGACGCGGATGCTGCAAATCTGGCTACAGATATCCAAACTGCGATTGCTCATGGCAAATTATATGGTGGGCGAGTCTTTATTAATGATCACTGGCAACTTGCGATAAAACACGGCGCTTACGGTATTCATCTTGGCCAAGAAGATTTGGCAGAAGCCGATTTGGCTGCTATTCAACAGGCGGGTATCTGTTTAGGCGTATCGACCCATGGTTTTTATGAAATGCTGCGGGCACACCAATACAAGCCGAGCTATTTGGCGTTTGGCGCAATTTACCCAACCACGACTAAAGATATGACTGGCCAAATCCAAGGGCTCAACAAATTACAACATTTTGTGCCATTAATGGCGGAGCATTACCCTACGGTGGCGATTGGCGGAATTAATCTTGAACGCGCAACCGCGGTGGCCGCCACAGGCGTTGGCAGTGTGGCAGTGGTGCGCGCAATTACTGAAGCGGAAGACTATCGAGTGGCGATTGCACAACTCCAGCAGGCGATAGGCAGCTTATGAACTTAAGCGATAAAGAGCGTATCCGTTATAGTCGGCATTTGCTGTTACCGGAAATTGGCGAACACGGCCAGCTCTGCTTAAAGCAAGCGCATGTGGTGGTGGTGGGCTGTGGTGGGCTTGGCAGTCCCGCGCTTTTTTACTTGGCGGCCAGTGGTATAGGTCAGCTTAGCTTTATCGATGATGATGAACTTGAACTATCGAACTTGCAACGGCAAATTTTGTATAAAATCAATTATCTAGGTCAGTCAAAGGCCACCGCGGCGGGTAAAGTGTTGGCGAGCTTAAATAACCAGATTACGCTGAACCCGATAGTCGCGAAAGTGACAGAGGACACTGTCGAGACCTACCTACAAGGTGCTGATTGTGTACTCGACTGCTCAGACAACTTCGCCACTCGTTACGTACTTAATCGCTATTGCCGCTCAGCGGGAATACCGCTAGTGGCTGGCGCTGCGCAAGGGTTGCAAGGGCAAATTATGGCATTCGATTTTCGCACCCCAAGCCCTTGTTATGAATGTGTATTCCCCGCTGCGGAAGAGCAACTAGCGACAGCAAGCAATTGCGACACCATAGGCGTACTGAGCCCACTCCTTGGCGTGATTGGCGCCCAGCAAGCCATGCTGACCATGCAGTTATTACTTGGAACGGCTAACACCCCTTATTTTGCTTTTTTCGATGCGGCCAAGTTAAAGCAGCAAAGCCTCAAACTGACCCGAGATCCAAATTGCGCCTGCAGTAAATAAAAGCGCACAGGTTATAAAGTCATATTAAAACGGAAAACAATTTCCAGTTTTCCGTTTTAAACTAATTTATTTTGAATGAACCCAAGATAAATGATTGACCCTTTTGCTCTATATCCTGACTGTATGAGAAACTTGTGAATAATTTAGCAAAATGTGAGCCGAACTTATAGCTACCTATAAGTTAAATCTAAACTTAGTCAAAACTGAAGCATCAGATATGGGCACTACAACTAGTGAATCAATTTTTATACTTCAATTTTCAGAAAAAGTTAACAAATTCATTTTGACAGTTTGCAACTTATGCAACGCTTCGCTGAGTAATTCAGCCCAAACCTTACAGTCTCCCAAGTGAACTTTAATTAGATTGTCCGGCGGCTGTTCATATGGTTGGAGCGATAGCTCACATTCATCTAACAAATTTAATAGATGTATCTCGCTTTTATCTATTTGCTTTTTAATTTCTTCAAGAAAGCTCAATGCTAAATTCATATGTTTTGCGAGCGGTCCACATAAATGCGTTATATAGCTTTCTAATATTTCTACTCCCACCGTATTTGCATCTGCTGCTAGAGTGTCAAAACACTGTAAGTGGTTTATGATGATAAAAATGCTACGCGTTTCACTTTCTAAATTGTTTAAAACTTCGGTGAAAGGTGTGTCATAACTATTGAGTCCCAGAGAAATAAGATTTTCAGAAGCTATTGGGCGGGGTATATAAAGAAGTGATTTTTCTTCTTGGAGCACAGGTTCTTCGCCAACAAAGCTTGCCGGTAACAGGACCCATGCTGAATTGGATATGGCAACATTTCCGTTTGTGGGCACTAATACAAAATTATCCCATAAATCTTCCAAGACGAAAAACTTTAAGTCTCTAAATGCTAAAGGCCTTATTGCATCCGTTAACGCCTCAACTGCATTTACAAAAGCATATCCCATATAATCTGAATCTTTTATGTCTACTTTGATCCAGAGAGCATTTTGCTCTTGGTATACATAACAATCATTTAGAACAGATAAATGTGCATCGCCATCAGATGCATCACGTAACGATGATTCTATAGAGCTAATCAGTTCTCGTTTTAAATGAGCAATTCGTGCTAACGCTCTAATGTCTGGAGCATCTTTCCAGTGTGTTTCGGGGCTATGTGCGAATTGATACCAAAGAGCCCAACACTTACTGAATTTCTCTTCTTCTTTACTTTCTAACTTATTAAGCTCTTGAGCCGAGTAAAGCTCCTCAAAAAGTAACCTAAAATCACGTTGAAATTTCTTTAAACACTTGAGAGCATTATTTAAGTTAACACACGAAAGGTGAATAATATGGTCATTAATTTGGATGCCTAAACCGTCAGCTTGCTGATATAATTCATCGTGTTGTTCTTCACTTAATCTACCTATGAGGGAATTAAAAATTAATATGGAGTTTGAGTGACTAAAAAAGTTGGTTAAATGAAATGTGTAATCGCCGAGTGACTTTCTAAAGCTTTTCGAACTGTCCTGCATTGAAGTAAAATTGGCCGTATTTTTACCAGAAATCTCTCCTCGACTCAACGAGCCTTCGCTAGTGATCCCCCAAGGATCAACCGCTAGCTTAGGTAATTTTGTTAATTGCCACCTAATCTTAGCAAGGTTATCCCAATATTCTGGCTCGATCTTCCCTGTCCCTATTAAAGGTTGAGCTTTCATTTTTTTGAAATATGATATTAGCGTTCTATTTAATATGGTTAGCCCTTCTACTATTTGCTCTCTGAGTGATAGAATGTTATTTGCGTACTCAGGCCAATCGTTAGGTCTAAAAATGTAGTCAGCATAATTCGCCCATGTTGAGTTGACGTTCACGAATTGAGGCACGGGTAACGCTGATTTAATTATGTTTTTATGACTTTCATCTGATGGTAACTCCATCAATATATTTTGGTGACCATAACCTTGAGTTCCATATTTTTCTTGATCTGGAAATAGCTTTCGTAATGTTGTAGCTCTTGCTACTGACAACTCATTTAAAGGAAGAGAACAGGACTGTTCAGGGGAAAGATTGATATCGGAAATGATATAATGAGCAGTTGGGTTATTATCTTTTTCCTCTAGCCAAATAGTCTTAGTTGATTTTTGAAAGAGCGATGTGATTTCTTGCTTATTTTTATTTATAAATGAAGCATATAGGCTGGGAGAAAAATAGAATAGCCCTATAGTTAGATCTGATAAAGGTAAGATATCTTCAAACGTATTTTTAATATCTATTTTTAGTAGCCAAGTTAGCTCTAGTTCGTTAATTACATGTAGTCTCCCCATCCACAGTAACACTTCACCCATTCCTGACCAATCAATGCTACTAACCGGCTTAGAAAGGCTGTTAGGGATGTAATTTAGCCATTCCTTTAAATATCGGTAGAGTGATTCTGAATCACTTATTTGTTCTCTTAAAGTTGTCGCATTTTGCAGTACTGTAGGATTATCTTTCCCAAGAATTTTTAATATGTCTCCTACCGGGTCACAATCAATTGCTCCTCCCAAATCTTTTTGTAGAAACAATGAAAAAGCATCAATTCCTGCGAGCAATCTGGCAGAGTCAATAACATCTTTATTTTCTATCACATGGCTACGAATACCAAACCATAATATTGCTCTGCCGATGCCAGCAATAGTTCCCCAAGCTTTAATATTGATAGACCTAACACCATCGAATAATTTCTGAAACTCATTGGGATTATCAACAAAAGAATAAAGAAGAAACGTTTCAAGATCCGCCTCGGGAATGCTTGGCATTACAAAAAGAGCTGAATCAATCCAAGGCGAAAATGCAGGATCATCTAACACCTCTGTAAGTAGTTTAGACCTGATAGGGTGGAGTGCCTCTATATACGTTTTATCACTTGTGAGACGAATCAAATATTCATCTTCAAACAAATTAAAAGTTCCTTGAGGATCATTTAGTCCAGCAGTTTTTACAAGTGATTTAATATTAACTCTGGCCTCGTATGATGTTGCTAGAGCAGCAGCGAACAAAAGTTTTATTGCACATGCTTCTAGTCTGCCTTCTCGAACTTCAGCTCTCAAGCGACTCACCTGAGCATTTAGTCTTTCTTTTAGAGACTCCGTTTGAGTTAGAAAGAATACATATTCCAACAAAGAACCTTTTCCACCAAATCCTAACCAAGCTTGTTCGAAAGAAGGATAAGGTTTAGCAACTCCCTTATCTACCAAGTTAAGATAAATATACTTAGCTTCTTCTTGAGATAAATTTAATTGAACAAGTGCCGGAAAGCCTAATTGGTCGTTTGAAATATTTTGTCGCGCTAAATCCTCCTCTCTGATAGATACTAGGATTTTAATATTTGGCCTTTCGAGTAAAGCCTTAACTAATGCAGTCCAGTCAGGATCCCGCGGTGTTACATCGATGTACAAATAAAGGTTTGCGTCAAATATGGCTAATTGGTCTGCAATGGCTAAAGCTATTGTTTGTGCGTGAATTCGGTCTTCTATAAAGTTAACTTGTAGTCGCCAAGACTCAGGTACATATTCATGTAGATAACGATAAGCTAATGTTGTTTTCCCTTGGCCTGAAGCGCCATGTACAATAACAGTTTGAGATTTTTTGAACTTACTGTCGATTTCTGTTAATTGACTATTTCTAATAATATCAAGGTTGGCTTGGATGTGACTAAATCTCGTTGAAACTCCGCGATAGAATTCAGCTTCTAGTCTAGAATTTTCTGGCTGTTTTGTGAACTCTAATGGGGTTATGGATTTAAACCACTCCAGATGATGCGCCTCTCTCTGCGCAAAATATTGACCAATTGAGGTGACCTTTTCAATCAATGCATCATGAGTGATTTTCGTTCTTTTCTCAGAAGCGACATATAACCAAGAAGTAAGTAAGGACAATGCATGTTCAATAGAACCCGAAGTTAGTGTTTGACGTAGGTATTTAGAAACCTCCTCACATAATCCGTCTTCTAAAACAGAGTGCCAAACTAAACAATCAAATAATTGATCAACCTCAGAGTCAGACACTTTGAAATTAACTAACTTATTTCGAATTTTCTTCTGATTAGCTTCTTTCTTACTATCTGATTTAGACCACGCACTTAATAGTTCGTCGCCAATTATACCAAAGCTAACAACTTCTATTCGAGTGGTATTATCAACCTTCATTAAATCCAAGCTGCGTTTAATGAAAGTATCTTTTTTTTCCGCGTTGATAAAGTGCGATAGAGTAAGAGGTACGCTTAAAGCTTTTACTTGTATAGCACGCACTAATCTATCGCCTTGGTATACTGCTAGATCTTCGTTACCCTCAGGCTGGAAAATTAACTCCCTGTCATTAGATTTTAAAATTTCGTGCAGAATATATAAAGTTTGGAGCCTATAGCCCCTTAACGCGGCTTTTGCACCTGAGTTTTCCATTAAATCCCTTAACCCTTCTTCACGCAGAGTTTTAATCTATAGTTACCTCTCCTAATTTTCAATCTAAAAGACATAAATTCATTAAGTAATGCTAGCCCAAGCAGCAGTACGTCGAGTGAGTTTGTGTAGATATGGGATTAGTTCATCAAGAGAGACTGGGTAGGGTTCCAGATTATATTCTTTATTGTTATCCATAAACTGACTTCCATTGTTAGAATTTCACTACATGCTTTAAAAGCTGTGTGAAAAGAACATATTAAATTGGAAGTATGAATGCAACAATAAAGTAACACTTGTTATTTTATGGTGTTGGTTAAGGCTGGATTTGAAACAGGTAAAAAATTGGAATCATAGCTAGACTGACAGGTCAAACGTTAGAACTTTGACTTAATAGAGGAAGTAAAAAGTCGGCACGGGTGCCGACTTTTTACTTGTTAACTGTCACTAAAAATGATGTTTACTCACCGATAGTGGCGAATGGTGTGCCCATGCGGGTGACAGTTTCAGGGCGTTGATCGGCAAGGAAATCAGCCTGATTTGCACCCCAAGCTAAGATAACGGTTGAACCGAGTTTAAAGCGGCCCATTTCTTCGCCTTTTTGCAGCTTAATGGCATTCATGCCGTCAACGGGGTAATCCCAACTAAAGACATCTTTACCTGCCGGTGGTGTAACCGTGCCAGCCCACACAGTTTCAATACTGGCAACTATGGTTGCGCCAACGAGCACCATAGCCAAAGGCCCAATCTCAGTGTCAAAAATAGCCACTACACGCTCATTGCGCGCAAATAAATTTGGCACGTTTTGCGCGGTTAATGGATTCACTGAAAACAGGTCACCCGGCACATAAATCATTTTACGTAGCACACCATCGACCGGCATATGAATGCGATGATAGTCCTTAGGTGCCAAATAAATTGTGGCAAATTTACCACCAAGGAATGGTGCAACGTCGTCTTCTTTGCCACCTAGGAGCGTTTGTAAGCTGTAGTCATGGCCTTTAGCTTGAATGATTTGACCATCAACGACATCTCCAAGCTGACTGATTGCACCATCAACAGGGTGGGCGATAATGTCGGCTTCAGTGGCTAACGGGCGGATCCCAGGTTTCAGTGGGCGAGTGAAAAACTCATTAAAGGTTTTGTAATGAGCAGGATCTTCATACAGCGCTTCACTCATATCAATTTTGTATTGTTTGATAAATAGCTTGATCAAGGCAGTCGTTAACGCGCCAGCCTGAGCCGCAGCAAGTTTGCCGACTAAACGCGATACGGCGTGTTTGGGTAACGCATATTGGAATGCAATTTTCAGTTTGTCTAAGCTCACGATAAGACCCTTTCACAAAATTTTGCTGATAGTAGCACAAATTCGTGAAAATCCAGCGTATTTAGCAAAGTGCGAGTGCTTTGCACTCGCTCTCTAACTTACAAGCGAGCCTTATACGCGAGGGGCGCGGGCACCTGCTCGACCATCGGCCATCGACTCGATGATTTTATGGTAGTTATCAAAGCGCAATGCACTAATTTTACCTGTAGCGACGGCTTCGCGCAGCATACAACCTGGGTCGTTTTGATGTTTACAATCACGGAATTTACAGCCACCAATGTAGTCACGAAACTCGCGAAAACACCAAGTCACGCGGTCGACTTCAAGATGCCATAAACCAAATTCGCGGATCCCTGGGCTATCAATCAGGTTGCCGCCGCTCGGTAAATGATGAAGGCGTGATACCGTGGTGGTATGCTGGCCTAAGCCACTGTTTTCAGAGACTTGTTGAGTAAGGATATTGGCGTCGGGCAACACGGTATTCACTAAGGTGGATTTACCCACCCCGGACTGACCAACAAAGATGTTGTTTTTTTCGGCTAAACAGGCTTTGAGCTCAGCGATACCAGCACCGGTTTTAGTGCTCACTAACATCACCTGGTAACCTAGCTCACGATAAATATCGAGTACGCTATTTACTTCTGCTAGGTTGGCTTCATCCAATAAGTCGATTTTGTTGAGGATCAGGATGGGCGGGATTTCCATGTCCTCACACGCCACCAAGTAACGGTCAATAATTTGTGGTGTGAACTCAGGCACCACCGCTGATACCATCAGAATTTGGTCGACATTAGCAGCAACCACTTTGACACCATCATAAAAGTCTGGGCGAGTTAATTGCGAACGGCGCTCTTCAACCGCTTCAATAACCCCAGCTAAATCGCCTTCGCTGACCTTTGCGCGACGAAATACCACATTATCGCCAGAGACTAAACTGGTGAGCGTGCGGCGAATATTGCAGCGTAAAACCTCCCCTTGGGTGGTTTCGACATCAGCATGTTGACCAAAGCGACTAATGACCAAAGCGGATTCGGGCTGGCCAAGGTTATCGTTTTGCCATTGCAATTCTGCTTGGTTAGCGTCGTCACGCTTGAGTTTACTCAGACGCTTTTGGTGATTAGCGGTGATGCGGCGGGATTGACCTTGACTTAATTTTTTCTGCTTTGCCATGAATAACTGTACGGTACTTTATTAAATGACCTATGCTTAACTTGGTTGGATATCTTGCTTTGTGCAAGTATTCAGGCAAAAAAAGCTTTTGGTCGGTGGATGAAGCGAATATGATATATCTAATTGCGTTAGATCTAAAGGAAGTACCGTCAAGGTAGTGTATGTCTTTTAATGAATCAAATCTGATCTGGTTAGATCTCGAAATGACTGGTCTTGAGCCAGAAACCGACAGGATCCTCGAAATTGGTACAGTTGTGACCGATGGGGCACTGAATGTATTGGCAGAAGGGCCGGTTATCGCCATTCATCAAAGTGATGAATTACTCGACAATATGGACGAGTGGTGTATCAATCAACATGGCCGTTCTGGTTTAACAGCACGTTGTAAGGCTTCGACATACAGCGAAGCGGATGCGATTAAAGAAACTTTGGATTTCTTAAAGCATTGGGTACCACCAGGTAAATCACCTATGTGCGGTAACTCAATCGGTCAAGACCGCCGCTTTTTGGTGAAGTATATGCCAGAGCTGGAAGCTTACTTTCACTATCGAAATATCGATGTCAGCACGATAAAAGAATTGGCTCGTCGTTGGAAGCCTGAGTTATTAAGCGAAATCAAAAAGAAAAGTTCTCATTTGGCGCTCGATGACATCAAAGATTCCATTATGGAATTGAAGGTTTATCAAGAAAAATTCTTTAAACTGTAAAAAGTACTTGCAAAGCCCCTTCGATTTTGTAAAATCTCGCCCCGCTTAAGATGATAAGTCCTAGCGGGCGAGCTTTAACTTAAGCGGTTATTAAAGCAGCATTAGCTCAGCTGCATAGAAATAGACGCAACCTAGTTTGGGTCTAAATCTAGAACAAAGAGTTAATTACGAAGCGGCACTAGCTCAGCTGCATAGAAATGGACGCAACCTAGTTTGGGTCTAAATCTAAAAACAAAGAGTTAAATATGAAGCGGCACTAGCTCAGCTGCATAGAAATAGACGCAACCTAGTTTGGGTCTAAATCTAGAAACAAAGAGTTAAGTACGAAGCGGCACTAGCTCAGCTGCATAGAAATAGACGCAACCTAGTTTGAGTCTAAATTTAGAAACAAAGAGTTAAATACGAAGCGGCACTAGCTCAGCTGCATAGAAATAGACGCAACCTAGTTTGAGTCTAAATTTAGAAACAAAGAGTTAAATACGAAGCGGCACTAGCTCAGCTGGTAGAGCGCAACCTTGCCAAGGTTGAGGTCACGAGTTCGA
>NZ_JBHRSD010000030.1:0-32928 GCF_042643375.1 Pseudoalteromonas fenneropenaei | reverse complement strand
GGAATTAACATGGGTATTCTTTCAGGCAAAGCCTAATTGATGATAACCACCTACTGCAAGTAATTTAGAGCCAAAAATAAAAAAGCCACATCAAATGTGGCTTTTAATATCAATGAATTTTCGATTAGAAGCGGAAGTTTACGCCAACTTTGTAGCGAGCTTCACCTTCAAATGACCAAGCTGGGTAACCAAGTTTCAATTCTGGTTTAACTTCAGCATTTTGTGGTGCGCGACCGATCTGAATACTGTCTTCTTCAGTTAGGTTCACAGCTTCAAACGTCAATGTGATGTATTCGTTCACATCGTAGTTCGCACTTAGGTCAAGTGTACCGTAGTCTTGGTGTTCACGGTTACCGTAGAAACCAGGCTCTTCACGTACCATGTACTCTGAACGCCAGTTGTACGCTAAACGTACACTGTAGTCATCCGCTTCATAGTAACCAACTAAGTTAACA
The DNA here is from genome assembly GCF_042643375.1 of Pseudoalteromonas fenneropenaei. NCBI lineage: Bacteria > Pseudomonadati > Pseudomonadota > Gammaproteobacteria > Alteromonadales > Pseudoalteromonadaceae > Pseudoalteromonas > Pseudoalteromonas fenneropenaei. The sequence goes on along the minus strand of NZ_JBHRSD010000030.1, from coordinate 32,473 downwards.
GTGTGACGTGATGAGTCAGAGAATACTGGGATACGGTCTGGGTAGTTTTCCGCAGGCGCTGTACCGTCAGCAAAGGTATAGTTAACTTGGTAACCGAAGCCATTATCAAAACCATCTTGAAGTTGAAGTTCAACCCCTTTGATCTCACCGCCTGTACCATTAACCATAGTTGCAAGTGTCCAGCTATCCACACCTGAACGTGGATCTACGATACCAATGCTTTGGCCAAGTTGCTGTTCGGTAGTAGTAAAGGTTTTGATGTCTTTTTCGAAGTAAGTTGCAGAGAACATACCGTCGCCACCGAAGTAGTACTCGATACCAACATCAAACTGCTCTGACTTAAATGGCTTAAGACCCACATTACCTTTCTTCAGTACTTCGTTACCCGCTACGTCATCATTGTAACCAGCTAGTGAAGAAGCTGAGAACATGTCTGCGTAGTTAGGACGAGCAATCGCGTGAGACGCTGCGAAACGTAAAATGACGTTTTCAGCTAGGTCATAAGCGATGTTTACACTTGGCAATACTTCGTTGTAATCGCCAGAGTCTGTTGACAATGTATTTTCATACTCGCCGTTTGATTGGAAACCGTAGTAATCAGAAGATGCATCCGTTGCTACGTAACGAATACCGATATTGCCGCGAGCATTTTCAGTTTGGAAATCAGCCATTGCGTATACCGCAATGTTTTCCTCGTTGATTGTACCGTAACCCGCTTTGTAAGTAGTATTGTTGGTATCAAACCCAGCGATTGCAGCCCAAGCATCAGTGATCATCGCGCTGTGGATTGCTTCTGGTAATGTTAAACCAGCACCTGATGAAACTGTACCTGAATAGTATTTAGATGCATCATAAGCAGTTATTGATGCAGCTAGTACCGCTGGAATAGTTTCTTGCTTAACATCGTGGTCAGCCCAACGGAAACCCGTGTAAATCTTAGTAAAGATACCGGCTTCAACTGGGATTTCGAAATCGATTTGTGCGTATTGCTCTTCATCCGTGTTAGGTTGCTTCTTCAAAGACCAACCTGCTGGCTCTAACTTAGTTTGGAAATCACTACCTTCCCAAGCTGTTTTAGCGATGTCAATATTGATCACGTCGCCGCGCATGTCGTATAGACCTGCGAAATCAGCTGGTTGACCAATCCAAGTACCGTAGTTAGAAGTTAAATCTGTACCACCTTCAGATTTAGTGCTACCAAAACGACCTGAAACGGTAAATTGTTCTGCTTGATATTTGAAAGTGAAGTCAACAGTGTCAGAAGACATGCTAGCAACACGAGCCCAAGTTTGTGCCCATGCAGAAAGTTCATCTGATGCACCACGGCGGTAAAGCACACATGTACCTTGAAGGTTTAACGCTTCACAAGCTGCGGTTTTGTCATCTGGGAACATCATGAAAATTGACGTGTTTACGTTGTCAGCTTCCAGATCAAGTGACATTAGGTTTAAACCAAACTCTAAATTTTCACTTGGTGCATATTGAAATGCTACGTTAACCGCAGTTCTTTCACGCGCCTGTTGGAAAGTTGTTGGTGCGATGTCACCCCAGCCAACTAATGATTCGATACCATTACGTTGGTAGTTAGTTTCTGCATATGCAACAGAGCCTAACACACCGAACGTTTCGTCATCGTTTTTCCAGCTATATAAGCCAGTTACGCTAGGATCGGTTTCTTCAGACACTGAACCGTAATCTGCTTTAATACCAGCAAACGCTGTGTTTGCATCTAACTCTAAAGGTTTACGGGTTTTTACGATAACCGTACCACCGATACCGCCTTCAACGATATTTGCTTGTGAAGATTTATACACATCGATGCCACCGATTAACTCTGGTGGTAATAAAGTGTAGTTAAAGCTACGGTCAATACTTTGTTGATCATACCAGCCAGTTGATGCCACAGTGTGACCATTTAACAAAGTGCTGGTTAACTGTGCTGAAGTACCACGGATAGAAACTTGCTGACCCTGACCAAATTGACGGCCCACAGCCACACCTGGAATACGGCCTAATGCTTCACCCACGTCACTATCAGGGAATTTACCTACATCTTCTGCAGACACTGCATCGACAACAGAGTTGGCAAAACGTTTAGTGTTGAGTGATGCTTCTAGTGAACGACGAATGCCACGCACTTCAATGACTTCAACATCTTCTTTTACTTGTGAACCTTGCTCTTCTGCATATGCAAAACCAGTTACGCTTGCTCCAGTTAGGACCAGGCCAACATTTAACGCGAGTAAGCTCTTTTTGAAATTATTAGCTAACACAGGATTCCCCTTGAATCATTTTGTTGGTTTTAATATCACTTCTGCCCAGTGATGATGACAACGCTGTCATCTAATAACAAACCATACACCCAAAATTACAAATCCGCTACATGTTTTTTAATCAACCCTAGGAAAAAAATTCATAAAACGATTAAACATATGAATAATATAGCAAAAAATAAATTTGGTTGATGATTTGTTACAATTAAACGGCTGGACTATATCACAATAAAATACAGTAAGAGAAGTGTTGTGCGTTGATATCGGGACAGGGATTAACCGAATGAACAAATTTCATTCAAGATAGAATACATTCACTGGGCAGGTGTAATGATCCAAGGGTTTGAGAATAAATCTCAATGACAACGCTGTCATTTTATCAAACTCAAACTGATTGCACCAGTGTTTTTCATGAAGTTATTATGAAAAAAGCGCCAATTTGGCGCTTTTCCCTAGCTCAATGGTATTAGGGTGCCCAAAATACCGTCAAATTGATGTCTGGGTGCTGTAATACCGCTCGAAGTGGCATATCAGCAACATCCCCTGCTTGCTTAGCTTGTTCGTATACAGCGCGTTTATCTTCGCCGCTAATCAGTAAAACCACTTGCTTTGCAGCGGCAATACCAGCTAAAGACAATGTCATTCGCTCCGTGATTTTCCCCGTCACTTCACTTTCTATGGCATTGATAGCAGCTGTTAAATCTGCCGTTGTTAACGCATGCGCTAACCCATCGGCGTGAGGGAACAAAGATGCCGTGTGGCCGTCAGGCCCCATGCCTAAAATGCTAACTGCGAAAGGCTTTTGTAGTGTTTGATAAGCCGCTTCACATTCAACCTGCCCAGCTTGCGCTGTTTGAGCTGAGTTTTTCATGGTTACAAAACGCGCATGTTGCGCTTTGTTTTGTAACAACGTGGCTTTGATAAATGCTTCATTTGATTTATCGTGATTCGCATCAACCCAACGCTCATCAACCATAGCAACAGTAATTTTATCCCAAGCTAGGTCAACGCCCGAAAGATATTCATAAGCAGCCTTCGGCGATGAACCACCCGACACCATCAACACAGCCTCATTGCCTTCGGCTGTTGCCGCTTGCAATTCAGTTTGCAATAACTCAGCGAGCGCTTCTGTCATTGCTTGCTTACTTACGAAGAAATGTTCGTTTAGTACCGCCATTAGCATTTCTCTCCGGCATTAAACCAAGTGTGGTTATTTTCTGCCAGCAATTCATCCGCATCTTCTGGTCCCCAAGTACCCGCACGGTAAAGTGCTGGAGAACCTTTTGCCTGCCAACGCTCAATAATTGGGTCAATCCATTGCCAAGCTTGACGCACTTCATCACGATGAATAAAGAGTGATGGGTTGTTTGCCGCTGCGTCTAGCATCAAACGCTTGTAAGCATCTGAGTAATAAGTGTTGGTGTATTTTTGGCTCAGTTCAATATTGAGTGTCACTGGCTCAAGTTGCATCTCAAGATTGTCCATGCGCTTAGACATTAAGGTCAACTGGATGCTTTCTTCCGGCTGTAAGCGGATCACCAAACGGTTTGGTTGAATGGGTCCAACCGACTCACCGTAGACGTTGTGCGATACTTTTTTGTATTCAACTACAATTTCCGCACAGCGTTTTTTCATGCGTTTGCCGGTACGTAAGTAGAACGGCACACCTGCCCAACGCCAGTTGTCAATGTGCGCACGAATAGCAACAAAAGTTTCTGTTTTACTTGAACCTTCACCGAGCTCCTCTAAGTAACCCGGTACTAACTTACCTGCCAAATCACCAGGTACATATTGACCGCGCACAATATTGGCATCCACATCTTTACCCACTAACGGACGTAACGCTTCCAATACTTTAAGCTTCTCAGTACGGATACTGTTCGCGTTCAGTTTATGAGGGGATTCCATTGCAACCAAGCACAGCAATTGCAATAAGTGATTTTGCACCATATCGCGTAGCGCACCTGCTTTGTCATAGAAGCCTGCGCGACTCTCTAAACCAACTGTTTCAGAAATACTGATCTGAATATTGTCGATAACTTTAGCGTCCCACATATTTTCAAATAAAGAGTTTGAAAAACGTAGTGCCATTAAGTTTTGTACGGTTTCTTTACCAAGATAATGGTCGATACGGAAGATTTGGTTCTCTTCGAAATACTGCGCAATTTTAGCGTTGATTTCCTCAGCTGATTGACCACAATAACCGATTGGCTTTTCTACCACCACACGTGAAGTCGGTGTGATTAAATCTTTCTTTGACAAAATCTCACAGCAAGTGCCATAAACTGCTGGCGGTAATGACAAATAAAACACGCGTGATTTGTCGTTAGCATCACTATTTAAAATAGCGTGTAAATCGTCCCAATGTGCATCTGCTTCAGTAACGTTGATCACCACAGGTACGATATATTTGGCGAAGGCTTGCCAATCAGCGCTATTGTATTCACCTTTACCTAAGTGCGCTTGCATCGCTTCATGTGCCGTATCGATATATTCTTGTTGTTTGCTGGCTTCACGAACAGATGGCAGGATACGCGTACCTTCAGGTAGATTCCCTTCTTGATATGCACGGTACAATGCTGGCAGCAACTTGCGTAGTGCTAGGTCGCCACCACCGCCAAAAATGACAATATCAAAAGGATTTAGCATAATCTTCTCTCTAACTTGGTTAATTTTCGCAACACCATTTATGCTTACTCAAGACAATATTCCGAGGAATATGCTTTGTATAGCTGACAGTGTCGCTTTAGTAACGTAAAAGCACGTTGAATTCGTTTGCAATATTGTACTTTAAGACAGGCAGAGTATTGAATTTAAATGAGCCTTAGGGGCACTGTAATTCCTCTCACAAAAATACAGGCCCTAAGAACTCCAGCGCTACCCGTTCAAAGGTATTCTTGTCACATTGCGTGAACTGGTTTGTCACTTACGTGACGAAATCTTTATTGGCGGCGAGCTTTATAGTAGGCAATCAGTCCAGCTGTTGAGCTGTCATGCGGGTTAGTTACCGCATCATCAAACAACTCTTTCTCAATTGCTGACGCTAGACCTTTGCCAAGCTCAACACCCCACTGATCAAATGAGCAAATCTGCAAAATAATGCCTTGGCAGAAAATTTTATGCTCATACAGTGCCACCAAACGGCCAACCCCTTTCGCATCCACTTTGTCCAAAATAAAAGACGATGTTGGGCGGTTACCTTGGTGAATTTTATGCGCAAGCAACTCAGCGATTTCATCTGCTGATTTACCTTTCGCAGTTAAATCTTTTGTTACGGCTTCAGCATCTACGCCTGCCATCATAGCTTCGGTTTGAGCGAAGAAGTTCGACAGCAAAATATCGTGATGCTGACCGACTTTAATTTGTGGCTCAAGTGAAGCAATAAAGTCCGCCGGAACTATGTTATTGCCTTGGTGTAAATACTGATAAAAGGCATGTTGACCGTTAATACCTGTCATACCCCAAATCAAGGGTACTGTGGTATACGGTACCGTTTGACCATCAAATGCCACTGATTTACCGTTACTTTCCATTTCGCCTTGCTGCAAATACGCTGGCAACATATGCAGTGCTTGGTCGTACGGCAATATAGCTTGTGCTGTATGGCCTAAAAAGCTTGTGTTCCAAACACTTAACAGCGCCATCAATAATGGAATATTTTGCGCGTCTTCTGCTTGGCAAAAATGTTCATCAACTTCAAAGGCGCCTTCCAGCACAGCGATAAAAGCATCAAACCCTAAATATAGTGCGATAGGTAAACCGATTGCACTCCACAATGAGAAGCGTCCACCGACCCAATCCCACATAGTAAATACGTTTTCATCTTCGATGCCAAACGCACGGGTCTTTTCTAGATTAGTACTTACTGCCACAAAGTGCTTGGCTATTGCAGTTTGCTGTTGCGCTGCTGCAAGTAACCATTCTACCGCAGAGCGCGCATTCGTCATGGTCTCTGAGGTGGTAAAAGTCTTTGAAGATACTACAAATAATGTAGTTTCAGGGTTCAGCCCTTGTAATGCATGGCTAAGCTGCACACCATCGACGTTCGACACATAGTGTACGCGTAAGGTGTTATCAGCGTAGCTTTTTAACGCCTCGGTTACCATTTGCGGGCCAAGGTTTGAACCACCCACACCAATAGCAACGACGTCTGTCATAGCTTTGCCACTGTACCCCAACCAGTTGCCACTGCGCACTTGCTCGGTGAATCGTTTTATCTTCTCAAGCTCAGTGTTAACTTGAGCGGTTACATTCACGCCGTCAACCATAGTTGCACGACCACTGCGATCGCGCAGCGCCACATGTAGTACCGCGCGGTTTTCGGTAAAGTTGATTTTCTCGCCACTGAACATCCGGTTACGCCAACCTGCGATATCGCATTCTTTGGCTAACTGCAGTAATTGGGCGACAACTTGGTCGTTAACTAGTTGTTTAGAGTAGTCAAACAAGACGCCTGGGATCTGACACGAGAACTTAGCAAAACGCTCTGCGTCTGCTGCAAACAAGGCCTTCAAATGCGTAGATTGAAGTGCAGCAGCACTTTTCTCCAAGGCTTGCCAGCTCGATAGCTCTGTACGACAACTCATAGAAAACTTCCCCTAAAACACAATAAGCTGATTAATAATAAGTTTTTCACTCTCATTGCGAAATGTGCAAAGAGATTAAGACTGTTGCAGTTAACGATAAGTTAAAATGACAACGCTGTCAAACATCTTATTTTTCAGTATATGCTGCGCATAATAGCTGAATTTTTTCCTTTTGACACCGGTATCATAAATTTATTTATGATCTTTTTGCTGCTAATTTTTTTTCACTTCCAGTAGACTAGCAAATGCACGTGATCCTTTCATGAAGACATATTTGCGCCACGACCTCAGTATTCGTTGCGGCAAAATAATCGTGCGTATCGCTTCACTACGCATTATTGTACCAGTCTTGGTACGCTGATAGTGAGCAATGACACCATAGTATTTACCTTGTATTGGGTAAGTCGCATCGCGAAATTGCAGGCGACAATAAAGGGATAAGCTAACGGCTTCAGTCAGGTTGAAGAATAACAATATGAAAGTCACGATAAACGACGTCGCGAAACTCGCTGGAGTTTCGATGAAAACCGTTTCTAGGGTTATTAATAATGAACCTTCAGTACGGAAAAAAACTTTTGATCAAGTCATGAGTGCGGTTAAAGAACTTAACTACCAACCCAATCTCGCCGCCCGTAATTTGGCCGGGACTTCTTCTTTCACCATTGGCTTGGTTTATGATAATCCCAACGCCTACTATGTTATTGATATGCAAAATGGGGTGTTGTCGCGCTGTCGCAAAGAAGGCTACGAGCTGGTGATCCACCCGTGCAGTTATAACGACGAAAACATGGTCGACGAGTTTCAAACTATGATCAAACGCTCTCGCTTGGCGGGTTTAGTATTGACTCCCCCACTCTCAGAGCAAGCCGATATTATCGCGTTACTAGAAGAAATGGACGTCGAATTTGTGCGCATTTTATCTGGCCGCCCAGATCAGCTTGGCGAAGATGAGCGTAACTGTATCTACGTCAATGACTATGCTGCCTCGTATGAAATTACCGAGCACTTGATCCGCCACGGCCATCGTCGCATTGCATTTTTATGTGGTGATGAGGAACATAAATCAACTTCAGAACGTTTAGCCGGATATCAAGCCGCGTTGCAAGACAGCAAAATACCCTTTGACGAAGCATTAATATATCGTGGTAACTATTCGTTTGAATCGGGTGTGCAAGGTGCCAAATCATTACTTGCTGCCGACAACCCGCTTAACATCACTGCGATAATGGGTGGTAACGATGAAATCGCAGCAGGCGCATTATTTGCTGCACGCCTAATGAATATCGCCATCCCAGAACAACTGTCAATCACTGGCTTTGAAGACTCGCCATTCTCGCGTCAAACTTGGCCAAAACTGACCACAGCGCATCAAGAAAACGATGTCATTTCGCAGCATGCGGCGCGTTTACTGTTTAGTAAAACCCGTGGACCACGTAATCTTGATAAAGAGATCATGACGGTGTTTACCCCGTCTATGGTGGTACGTGAAAGCAGTGGCGGTATAGCAAACTAGCCATACCCTGCCATATCGAGTGGCGCTTAGTTTAGCGCCACGCCACCTTTTAGATTGCACACTTGGGTAAATCCAAGATTTTTCAGTGTCAGCGCGGCTTGCCTTGAGCGATTACCAGTGCGACACAACAACAAATAAGCCCCTTGCGGCTGAATAATGCCACGATTGATGGCATCCGCCATGCGACTAAGTGGAATATTAAGTTGTGACTTGGCTTGGCTCAGTATTTCGCACGGCGTACATTGCGCGCAGTGCTCATAAGCCTCACGGGTATCGATTAACGTTGCGTTATGTTGATTTAACCACGCAAGCGCTTGGTCGTTACTCAGTTCGTCGTAATTTGCCGCTAGTGCACAGTCCAAGAAGCCACATAAGTCGAGTTCATTTTGATGTGCTTCAATCACGCTTGCATCCGCATTTTGACTGGCAAACTCTTCGACGCTCAATGAGCCTTCGCATAAAGCCCCAAGCAGTGGCAGTTGGTCTTTTTGAATTTTCCAAGTGATAGCAAAACACTGTTGATAGTCGTGTGCTGAGCACATCACAGTACCATCTCGTAACAAATGATTAAGTTGCAGTAAACTGCTGGCCATCGCATACGCATCGCCGCTGTCTTTGATGGTACTGCCAAGACCATGTGGCAGTACTAAATCGCCACAAAAGCAAATTTGCACTTGCCCTTGCTGTTTTAGCAAATAACTCACGCTTTCTGCCGAATGTCCAGGTGTTTTGCACACTTGTAAGTGCGCATCACCGAGTTGCAGTTCATCTTCTGAAACTGGCCAACCGAGCATTGCCGCAAAATGTGGTACATCATGCTCAAGTTGCAATGCAGCACACAAAATGGCGCGGCCTGATACGCGGTCTTGATGCTGATGGGTGTCTAAGACAGCTTTTACCTGTAATTGCTGTTTATGGATCAAACGCTCAATGCGAGGCACCAATTCAACTATTGGATCTATCACCACAGCATCACGGTTTTCGCTCACATACAGCCAGCTGCATGCGCCTTGATGGCGAAACTGAGTTAAACCTATGGCACAGGCTTCTTTTTCTGGATATTGGCTATCCGACACGATTAGGCAGTTTTGCGCCAATATTGGCTTAAGTGCTTTAATTCGCGCGCAAGCTGTGGCAATTTGCGCTGGGCTATCGGCAGGACCAAACGACATCCGAATCGCATTTTCACTTTGCCAATTGCTGCGCCCCATCGCATCCAACACAAAACTGCGGTTCGAGCCTGAGCTACAAGCCGAGCCACCACTGACACGAATGCCAGCAGCGTCAAATAAATCAATCACTTCTTTGGATGTCAGATTATCAACCGAAAAATTGAGGGTTGTTGGCACTGAGCGCGCGAAATCGTGGTGAAAAGTCACTTGTCCAAAAGTGTCAACAATGGCATCGCGTAATTGCTCGCGGTACTCGTACAGTGTTTCAACCGCTTGGAAAGGTGAATCCGTTTTATCTAACAGTAATCGACACAGCTCACTAAACCCTGCAATGCCAGGCAAGTTTTCAGTGCCAGAGCGCATTCCGCCTTCTTGACCGCCGCCCGCAATAAAGGGCGTATAAGGTGCGCCGTGGCGAATATAGAGCATACCTATACCTTTCGGGGCATATAATTTATGCCCCGAAAACGGCGCGTAATCAATCGTGCTTTCGCTTAGCTTTAAGCTTTGCTTGCCCAGTGCTTGCACACAATCTACCATCCAAGCACAGTCAGGGTTTTCCGCTCGCAGCAGTTTTTCAACTTTGGCTAAGTCTTGAATAACGCCGGTTTCGTTGTTCACCGCCATAGTGCAAACCATCAACGCATCCTTACAATGCGCCGCGAGAAACGCAAAATCTAGTAAGCCTTGCTCATCAACCGGTATCGCTTTCACCTCAGCATTGATGCCCAACACTTGGTTCCAATGTTTTAGCGTGTTAGGCACCGCTTTATGCTCAGTTGCACCGTAGAGCAACAAGGACTTCGCGTGCGATTTTGGCTTGGCGGCGATTAATGCTGAAACGATGGCAGTTTGGATCCCTTCTGTGGCACCCGAAGTAAATAAGATCTCTCCTTCTCCCGCGCCCACCAACTGCCTTGCTCTTTGTCTGGCCTGTTCCAGCGTGTGCTTAGCCTGCACCCCGGTAATATGAGCACTCGACGGATTACCAAAGCATACTTGCATAGCATGGCTTACCACTGCCGCTATTTGTGGCAAAACTGGGGTAGTGGCATTGGCGTCAAGGTACACTGGCGCATTCGCACTGGGTTGGAAAGACTGTTGACGGCATTGGTAGGGCATGGCTCAAAAACCTTATAATTATTTGCAATAACTTATAGCCATTTTACATTTATCGCTTGGAAAGCCTAATAACCATTTGCTTTGGTTGGTCTTGCTTTTATGCTTTTTTATCGTATTTGCATTAAGTGAGGCAAACAGAGTGGACAGAGATGGTGGCGCAAAAATAAAAAAAGCACCCATCACAGGTGCTTTGGCAAGTAACTGAAATCTTTAGTTTGCCGCGTTGGCTCTTGCCGCTGTGGATTCTCGGCAGATCAATTTGGCTTCGAGCACAGTTTGAAACACATGCTCTTGCGGTTCACTGATGGCCATGATCAATTGCTCTACTGCCATACGGGTCATTTCTTCTACGGGCTGAGCAATCGTGGTCAATCCGGGCCAAATATGGCGTGCTATTGGCGCATTATCAAAGCCAGCTATCGACAATTCATCCGGCACGCGCAACTGCCGCTGAGTTGCTAGCTTAAGTACTGCGGCGGCCATGTAATCATTCGAGGCAAACACGGCTGTAGGCCTTGGCTGCAAATCTAAAATCGTTTTTGCGCTATCCGCCCCTGAGTGGTAACTGAAGTTACCTTCCGCCACCAAACGCGGCTGGAACGCAATTTGATGTTCTGCCAAGGCGCGTTTGTAACCTTTAAAACGCAGCTCGGTGGCACTGTGATCCGGGTGGCCTTTGATAAACGCAATATCTTGATGACCAAGCGCAATTAAATGCTCTGTTATTTCAAATGCACCTTGTTCATCATTGCTGCGCACGCTAATTGAATCATCATCTTTTAACGCTGATGCGACTCTGGCATAGGGGATGGCTTTTTTCTTCAGAAAGTTAACCAGCTCTTGCGAGTCTGAAAATGGCGGCGTGAGCACTAAGCCATCCAGTCGCGAGGTTTGTAATAGCTGTTCAATATTGGCGATAAGTTCACCACCACGCAATTCGCACGGATGGATAAGTAAGTTGTAACCATATTTATGGCAGGCTTCTAACGCCCCACTTTGCACCCGGGTAATGTAGCTTTTACTTGGGTTGTCATACAAACAGCCTATGATAAAACTACGATTGCGTGCTAATCCTCGTGCAATTGGGTTTGGCGTATAATCCAATTCCTTAAATACTTTGAGGACTTTTTCCCGCGTTTCTGGGCTTACATTCGGTTCGTTGTTCAATACCCGTGAAACGGTTTTTTTCGAAACCCCTGCATGTAACGCCACACTATTTATGGTTACTTTCTTCATACCTTACGCCAATAGTTAACTTTTACGTCCGTGCAAACAGGCTGCCGCGCCAATAAATGGGATGTTTTCTTGCGTCACCAGAGTTACTGGGATCTGTTTAGTATACTGCGACATTAACCCTTTTTCGCTAAACCGGTCAATAAAACGGCTGTGTAGCAAACGTTCAGTCATGCGCGGTAAAATTCCACCACCTATGTAAACTCCACCAAGGGCACCGAAAGTCAAAGCTAAATCGCCTGCGACACTGCCCATCCAATCACAGAAGTGATTCAATGTTGCATCACAAATTTCGCAAGACGTTGCCGACTCAGCAATTTGCGCAGCAGTTAAATCTTGTGCAGGTTTACCTTTTACCTCAGCCATTGCCCGATACAAACGCACTAAGCCGGGACCTGAGAACACAGTTTCAACTGACACATGTTGGTTATTGGCTTTCAGCACAGCTAGCAGTTGGCGGTCAAGTTCAGTGACCGGTGCTAACGAAATATGCCCCGCTTCGCAACTCATCACCGCAGTGCCGTTAATGTCTCGCACTAAACACGCCGCGCCAAATCCAGTACCAGGACCCATTACGGCAATGTTGGCCGCAGCTTGAGCTTGCCCTGGTTTGATATTAAGGTTTTTACTACCATCAAGGTAAGGTGCCGCGTAAGCAAATGCAGCAAAATCGTTGATCACCAATAAGGTGTCAAAACCAAACTGCTGTTGCACGGTTTCGGCATTAAAATGCCAACCTAAGTTGGTCAAGTACACTTGCTGCGATTTAATTGGTCCAGCAACGGCTAAACAAGCGCGCGTTGGCTGAGGGATAGGTAATTCATCCAGATACTTGCTGATAGCAGCTTCAAAAGCATTAAAATCAGCACTTGGATAAATCCGCAGATGTTCAATAGTAAAGGTATTTGAATGAGCATCAAATTGTGTTGCAATGGCAAAACGCGCATTGGTACCACCAATATCTGCAACTAAAATTGGTGAGAAATCACACTGTTGTGGTGTTGTCTGGGTCATGTTGTTTTCTCGTTTGTCGTGGCGTGTAACGCCGTTGCAAGAAAGTGTGTCAAGCACAGATACTTTCTCTATCCTTGGTTACTCGAAGCTGTTTTGCACGCGGCTCGAAGTAAAAAAATGCTGCCCTTTGGCATAAGGGCAGCCAATACGTTTTGACAACAAAATGATAAAACGCTGACATTATGACACCGGTGTCAGCGTTCAGCAATAAAAATTTATCGCTTCGCGAAAATTGGTTGAAAAAAATGTCAATTCACCGACAATGACAATTCCGAGATCTTTGAGGCTAGTTATGAAAGGAAAAGGCAAAGCGACCTCTTTCGATATTGCGCACTATGCTGGCGTATCACAATCCACTGTGTCGCGGGCATTGCGTAATAGTCCGCTGGTAAATGAAGAAACCAAACGACGGGTAAGAGAAGTTGCGCAGCAACTAAATTATAAAGTCGATAAAAATGCCAGTAATTTACGCACGCAGCAAAGTAGCACCTTAGCCTTGTTGTTGTTCGAAGATCCCACTGGGGACGATTCGCAGATCAACCCTTTTTTCCTTAACATGCTCGGCAGCATTACCCGTGCGTGCGCAAAAGAAGGCTATGACTTACTGGTATCTTTCCAATCCACTAGCGATGATTGGCGCGCCGAATATGAAGACAGTCACCGAGCCGATGGCATCATCTTACTTGGTTATGGCGATTACATGGACTATAAGTCGCGCTTGCAACGCCTGTTAGAAAACGACACCAAATTTGTCTGCTGGGGCGCCAATGTGGATGGCCGTCCCGATTTAACCGTACGCTGTGACAACTACGGTGGTGGTAAGCTAGCAGCGGAGCATTTAGTTAAAATCAACCGCACCAATGCGGTGTTTATTGGTGATGCCTCGGATCATTGCCCAGAGTTTTTCGACCGTTTTAAGGGCTTTAAGGATGGTTTATCGGAGCACGGCATTGTCTTCAATGAACGCAATATTGCCAATGCTATCTCCACTGAGATGTCTGGCTACCACGCGACTCGTTCATTAATCGCCAACAATGTAAAATTTAATGCGCTGTTTGCGGCTTCCGATCTTATTGCGATTGGCGCTATTCGTGCCTTACAAGAAGCCGAAATTAATGTGCCGCATCAAGTCAGTGTGGTGGGTTTTGATAATATCGCGGCTGCCAGCTACGTCAGCCCATCGCTCACCACTGTACAACAAAATACCACTTTAGCGGGGCAGATGTTGGTTGCCAACTTACTCAATCTGATCCACGGTGAAGCGGTCGAATCGACCTTATTACCACCCAAATTGATTGTGCGGCAATCCTCATTACAAAAAATCGGCTGATAAAAAACGCGCAATTTGCGCGTTTTTTATCAAAGTGACTGACGACTACTGAGAGGTCAATTTTTCAGCGACCACAGGGTAATGATCCCATACCTGTTGCTCAGTCAAAGAACGCACCAGCTTTACATACTCAGCATGGGTCCAAGCCAATGGCGTGGCGGAATTAGTGCCCTCGCCCAAGGCATAAGCTTTGCTATTTTTACCGACGTTATCCCACACTTGCTCAGGTAACATCATACCCTCGTTGGCAAACAGCTCCATGCCTTTGACGTAAGTGTTCTTTAAGCTTTGTCGTTTTTCGTTGCTCAGCGTGCCGGTTTGCAATGCTGCAGCTAGCTCATAATGACCACGTTCACCTGTGAAAAACGGCCAAACTCGACCACGCTGATCAGGGGAGTTTTTACCACCTTGCGCATAATTATTACCTGTCACCTGATCTTCACCATAACCGTCATTACCATAACGACGATAGCCCGGATAAGTTCCCGCTTCACCTGCAAACGTAAAGCTGTATTTAACGCGTAAATTGTCCTCAAGGGTTTCATCGTCGTATTCAGGTAAGCTTGCCACTATGCTTGGCGCATCCGCCGGACGCACGCCGTAGCGTACTAACTCCAAAAAGCCGCCGTCGATAATAAGGCGTTTATCTAGGCCTTGGCGGCCATTATTAGCATTGAGTGGTTTGTCGGTGTTAGGGTTTGCATCTTGGCCTATACGGATAAAATATTGACCATCGCTTTGTGCACTCGGCAGATTGCCAGCTGTGGTAAACATAGTTTGTTCCACTTCAGCATTGTACTGCTTGGCTGTTGCTAAGTATTGCGCCGCCGCTTCATCACCCACTGCCGCGGCGATTTCACTGGCGGTAACTAAGCCTGCAATCACCGCGGCTGTGGTCGATGGCGAATAGCCATTTTGCTCTTCCCAGCGCTCCTGTTGCGTGGCTGGAGGTGTAATTTGAGTATCATTCCATAATATCTTCGCTTTACCGCCGTGCACTAAAAAGTCCGCTGCAGGCTTTAACATTGCGTAATACCAATGACGCAGCTTTTCATCACTCAGCACGCCCGCTTGCCACAATTTCCACGCTAACATAATTGGCATTGCGGTTTGATCTAACTGCACCCCTACCCACTCAAGTTCACCGTCAACATGGGTTTTCTGTAAAAACCAGCCCGTATCACCTTGGTTGCCTGGGGTGTGCTCTGTCACTTGAACTTTTTGTAGATACTCAAATGCAGTTAACGCCGTTTCCGCGTCGCCAAGCGCCATAAAGGCCATTGCTACTTGATAAAAATCACGTACCCATACAGCTTTATAGCCGGTATTACCCGTTTCTGCCGAAACTGTATCACCCCAAGGGTTAGACAATGACGCAATCACCGCGCCAGCATAGCTTTTGTCTTCCTGAGCTTTGAGCACCAACGCACTGGTATTTAATAACTTACCACCATCGGCGGTATTGCTGCGCATATTGGCTAAAGGCGTAAGAGACGCCAAATAATCTTGCCAACCAATTGCCTCACCTTTGCCATTGTAGTGATCAAGCACACTTTGGTAGCCACGTTTTAATGCTTTGCTGCCCTCAGCAAAACTCATCGCTTCGCTGGCACCAAAGCTGAGCGCAAAATCCACGCCTTGACCGTTTTTAACTGCACCGACACTGGCAAGCCAATTGACGTTGCCAGTTTGCTCGCCCGTGGTGGTGTAAGTTGCAGCTAACTTTTGCTGAGTTTTCAGTGCGCTCAAATTGTCACTTTTGCCACTAAAACCAACGCTGGCGATGGCAAATGGCACGCTCGCTTGCAGTGTCAGCACTTTGTCCTGTTCAGACGCAACCAGCCCTTGTGAGGTAACACGAGCTGAATCATGCAACCCATTGTTATTGATGTAAGGATTGACGTTAACGTACAAGTTCAAGTCGCTACGCTCGGTATGCACTATGGCACGCACAAACAGCGTTTGGCTGTCTGGATCAGTGAAGATATGCTTTTCAAGGGTGAAACGACCCGCAGGATCTTTACTCAGTACCTTATAAGCCAAAGACTGGGGACGCCCATCCGCATCTTTATCAAGATAATCTATGCTGACTTCCAGCTCATCTTGCTCTGTAACAGTAAAGCCATCACCTGTGATAATAAATTGCATGTCGCGAATTTGTGCTTCATGAATTAGCCCAAACATGGTTTCTGTGATCTGCCCTTTGGCAATTGAAAACCACACCTTGGAAACCACACCAGTACTTGCTGTATCTGCGTACTGACCATTTTGATAGGCCTCATATGAGGTGCCAATGCCGGTTTTATCCGAATAGGTCCAATACGGTTTGTCACCAGGAGCGCCCGGCGCAGCTTGCTCTGCTACCTTTGGGGCATCACAGCCGGTAAGACCTGCGGCTAATAATGCCGAGGCAATCAGTGTTAATCTAGACATAGTTGCTCCCCTAAAGTTTTACACGTTGCACAGCGAGCGCTGCGAGCACATAAGACGCTCCACCAATGGTCAATGCTGCTATCGGTTGGTTATCAAAACCATGGCGTAGCATTAAACCCAGTACACTGGCGGCTAACAGTTGAGGGATCACGATAAAGAAATTAAAGATCCCCATATACACACCCATTTTTTTTGCTGGTACTGCGTTACTTAACATGGCGTAAGGTAAAGACAAGATGGAGGCCCAAGCAAAACCCACCCCAACCATAGGTAACCACAATAGTGTTGGGTCGGTTATCCATTGAAAACTTAACAGTGCGCCTGCACCAAGCAATAAATTCAGCGCATGCGCGCCTTTGAGACCAATACGTTTAACCACCAATGGGATCACCACCGCTGCCAATGCCGCAAAGCCGTTATATGCGGCAAATAACACCCCGACCCAATCTGCACCATCGTTGTAGGCTTGGCTAGTTACATCAGTGGTGTGGTAGTGGAAACTGGTCACTGCGGCTGTGGTGTAAATCCACATGGCAAACAACGAAAACCAGCTAAAGAATTGCACAACGGCAAGCTGTCGCATGGTTGTTGGCATATTGAGTAAGTCCGCCATCACCTGATAAAAGCCATTACTAATCTTACCTTTCATCGCAAAAACCTGTGCAGCCAGCATGACCAACGCAAATGACAACAACAAACCAGCCAACAGATAAAGTTCTTTCTCAAGGTCAAAAGCCAGTACGCTTGCCAGCACTAAGCTGCCTAAACCACCGAGCACTGTTGCTAAGGTCGCAAAGCGCGGTGTGGCGTACTCAGTATTGGCGCCCTGGTCGTTTTCATCTTCGCTAAACGACGCCAATTCTTGTGGTGAATATTCTTTGGTGGTAAACACAGTCCAAAGCACCGCAACCAATAAAATAGCGCCACCAAAGTAAAAGGCGTATTTTACCGAGGCAGGAATTTCACCGGCAGGTGCGGTGTTGCTAATGTCAAACCAGTTGGTCATTATCCATGGCATTAAAGAGGCCACCACAGCGCCAATCCCAATAAAAAAGCTTTGCATGGCATAGCCAGATGCGCGTTGACGCTTTGGTAGATTATCGCCCACTAAAGCGCGAAACGGCTCCATGGTGACGTTAATCGAGGCGTCCATGATCCACAGCATCCCCGCTGCAATCCACAGACTCGGCGAATTAGGCATCACAAATAACGCCAAAGTGGTCAGTACCGCACCGTAAAAAAAGAATGGTCTGCGGCGGCCAAGACGACCCCAAGTTTTATCACTCCAATAACCTATAATAGGCTGCACTATCAGCCCAGTTAAGGGTGCAGCAACCCAAAGAATGGGAATATCATCGACCTCTGCGCCTAACGTTTGGAAGATCCGACTCACATTACCGTTTTGTAGGGCAAAGCCAAATTGGATGCCTAAAAAACCAAAACACATGTTCCAGATCTGCCAAAAACTCAATGGTGGTTTTTGTTTTTGCATTATTATTTCTCAACTTGCATGACTGCACTGGCCAAAGGCGCCAATGTGACAGTCAAAGTGTTATCACGGATCGACAAAGTGCCGTGTTGTTCTAATAAATCTTGTGCAGTACCTGTAACGTTTTCAGGTAAAGTCAAGGTCACAGTTTGCGCATGTTCGCTATCAAAATTACTCGCAACCAACAGGGTTTGTTGCTCAGTTTGACGCATAAACGCTATTACCTTACCCGGCGCGGCAGCATCAAACGCTAGCCGCGTGGTCGTGCCTGATACCACAGCAGGTAATTGTGCCAGCGGCATTAAACTTTGATAGTAGCGACGTAATGCGTGTTGCTCAGGCGTTAGTAGTGCGCCATCAAACTTACCGTGATTCATCCACGCTTGATGAGCAGGAACACCGATGTAATCAAAGATACTGGTACGGCTTGGCTGGCCGAATCCTGCATGTTCGCCACCCGCTTCACCCACAGTTTGACCAAAATACAACATAGTCGGGGAAGTCCCGATAAGGTGTGACACCACCATAGCCGGCAAACCTTTACGCGCGTCGCCAGCAAATTCAGGGGAAGCAATGCGTTGCTCGTCGTGGTTTTCCAAGAAATGCAGCATATGTCGGTCAATATCGCGCACCGTGTTAAACGCTTGCCATACTCCTTCACTGTCAGCTTTGCCTTGCATCAACCATTTTAAATTGTCGTAAAAACCGACTTTGTCATAAAGATAGTCCATCTTGCCGAGCTGGAGGTAAGGCCGATATAAACTTGGGTTGTAAACTTCAGCCAGTAGCAACGCATCTGGGCTATGGGTTTTAATTGCCGAGTTTAAATAGCTCCAAAATTCCACTGGCACCATTTCTGCCATATCATAACGAAACCCGTCGACGCCTTTATCTAACCAATACAAAGCGATATCGTGAAACTTGCGCCATGCACTCGGTAGCGCTTTACCTTGCCAAAAGTCATGATGAGCAGCAAAATCCGCGTTTTCATAACCTTTTGGTAGCGTCTCAAAGTCAAAACTACCGTCGGGCCGAACGCCATAGTTCACTTTAACCGTCTCGTACCAATCATTAATATCAGGTTTTGCTGTACGGGCACCGTTACCGGTCCACTTCGCTGGCGTTTCCGCAAAATAACCATCGGCCAGTGGATGCGCCTCACCACCTAGCACAGGCTGGGCAGGATCGACTGGCACCACCAGAGATTCACCAGTCACATAGTAAAAGTCATTGTGCTTATCATAGGCAAGTTGGGTATTGTCATCGGCACCAAAGTCTCTTACACCTGCGGGTTTGCTTAGCGATTGATAGTTACGTGCGACATGATTTGGCACGATATCAATCAGCACTTTAAGACCTGCTTGATGCGCCCTTGTGATCAGCGCTTCAAATTCAGCCAAACGATTGGCAGGGTCAAGTGCTAAGTCAGGGTTAACATCGTAGTAATCTTTCACGGCGTAAGGTGAGCCTGCCCGACCTTTCACAACATCTGGGTCGTCTGCAGCAATGCCGAAAGCAGTATAGTCAGTCACCAAAGCATGATGGAGTACCCCAGTAAACCAAATATGTGTCACACCGAGTGCTTTGATTTCGTTTAAGGCTTTGGGCGTGAAATCGGCAAACTTGCCAACACCATTTTGTTCAAGCGTACCCCAAGCAATATTGTTACTCTTTGTATTGCCAAAAAGCCGAGTAAAAACCTGATAGATAACAGGTTTGCCAATCTGCTCAGCTTGGTTTTTGGCAACTTGAGACGCTTTTTCAGCGGCATTTCCTGCTGCATAAGGAGTGGCACTACAAGCTGATAACATGCTGGTTGCACACCAAGCTGCGAGCAGTAGCGCCAATTTAGATTTTTCTACAGTGGTCTGGCCACCGTGTAACTTGTTGCTGTTTATCATACAGTTATTGTTGTCATTTGGTATCATTTCGAGTCTACTTGGCATCATGGTTGACGAAAACCGCTTGCATACGTATTCAAGGCGGAAAACTGTCCTTGTCTATTCGCTCATCCTCTTACAAAAGCGCTGGTAACCCATAACCTGCGCAACCAAAGACTTCTTAAAACAGCACCAGCAAAGCCCCTTGCGCGGGCACAGTTAAAGTGGCAAGCGCGATATCCTTATCCATTAACAAATCACGCCCTGTGCTCTTGCTGCCTAACACTTCGGCCATGCGAGTACTGGCAAACGTGTAAGGGGTCGGCTGTTTGTTCAGTAACACCAATACGCCACCACCTTGTTCATCGACACGCGCATATCCATAGATGCCATCAAAAGGCGCAAAATGGGTTAACTTGCCGGTTTGTAATGCCCTGTGCTTGGCACGAATGTGGAGCAATTGCCGAACATACGCTTGCATCTCTTGCTGCGCTCGGCTTAGCCCTTGGCCACTTACGGCGTCCGCTATACCGCCGCTAAAGCCACCGGGGAAATCGATACGAATATCGCCATGGTCGTTAGAAGCACCATTGTCCAGCAATACTTCAGTGCCATAGTACAGCTGTGGAATACCTCGCATAGTAAGCAGTAGAGTTAATGCCAGTTTGGTATTAGGCAAGTTTTGCTTGAGCTGGGTGTAAACCCGGCTCATATCGTGATTATCTCCAAAGATCAGTACGTTATTAGGATCAGCATAGAGGAAGTCTTTGGCGATAGATTGATACACGCGCCACCAGCCTTTGTCCCACCCTTCAGGCTCATTAAGCGCTTGCACTAATGCGGTTTGCAATGAAAAATCCATCACAGTTGGCAAATACGATATATAACCATCACGATTGTGACCACCGCGCTGCCAATACGCAGCAATGGCGGTTTCTGTGGTCCATTCCTCCCCAACCACGTTAAAGTGCGGGTATTCGTTGAAAATGGCCTGTAACCACTGTTGTAAAAACATTTTGTCTGAGTAAGGATAGGTATCTACACGAAAACCACTCAAAGCTGCCGTTTCAATCCACCAAATCGCATTTTGAGTGAGATATCGCGCCAACAAAGGTTGCTTTTGATTGAGATCCGGCATGGTCGGCACAAACCAACCATCAGTAAATCTTTGCTTGTCATATTCGCTGGCATGCGGATCTTGCACCGTTTGTCGCGCATGGCTAGTGCCAACAAACTCACCGCCGTAATTTATCCAATCCGCAGTTGGCTTATCTTTCAGCCACGGATGTTCACTGCCGATATGATTGGGCACCATATCCATAATTAGGCCAATACCACGTGCTTTGGCTTGTTGCGCCAGCTCAATATACTGCTCATTAGAACCCATGCGCGGGTCAACTTGATATAAGTCAGTAATCGCATAGCCATGGTAAGAGTAACTGGGCATACTGTTTTCAAGTACAGGCGTTAACCACAGCTGCGTGACTCCCAGCTGCTGCAAGTAATCTAAGCGCGCAATCACGCCAGCAAGGTCACCACCGTGGCGGCCACCCTTAAATTCAGGATTGCTACGTTCAACCATACTAGGGTGGTTGTCATTTTTAGGGTCGCCATTGGCAAAACGGTCAGGCGTGATTAAATACACGACATCACGACTAGAAAACCCTCGGCGGTCTTTACTACCGGCCTGACGCGCTTTAAGTTCAAACTGAAAACTTTGACTTGGATCGGAACGATTGATCAGATTCAACCATCCAGATTGCGCCTCTGCGCTTACCTGTAAGTTCAAAAAAGCATAGTTGTCACTGTCAGCAAATTGCACCGATTGTAAACTGACTCCCGCATAAGGTTGTAATTGCCAATCATCACCTTTCACTTGGGGGGCATGCACCATAAGTTGCAACTCAGGTGCTTGCATACCCACCCACCAGTTTAGTGGTGCAACTTTGACAGCTGCACAGAATGCATTAGTAGCGAACAATAAAGTCGAAAATAGAAATATCTTTTTAATCACCACGATGGGACTCCAGAAAAGAATGGTGTGAAGGCATGCTTGCAACTGTGCTGTTGATAAGTGACTTTAGGCTCGCAAACAAGTCTTGCAGTTGCTCAGTAGTGAGTGAATTTGCCAGTGGATGATAATCCTCCGGCACCATGCCTTGCCCAAGCAAAACCTGCTGCCAAGCAATTTCGGTGAATAGTTCATCGTCTTCACGCAGTAACTTACCGGTTTGTTGGTAGAGCGCTAACTTTTGTTGCAGTGCAGGTGGAATATCCATTTGCTGACAAGCGCGCCAAAATGCGCTGTCGTCACGTTGATTGAGTTTGTAATGCAAGATAATAAAATCGCGAATGCGCTCAAATTCGATTTTACTCAAGCGGTTAAATACATCGACTTGCGTGGGTGCAATCCCTTGATGCGGAAAGTATTTAATCAGTCTTACCACCGCTGTCTGAATTAAATGGATACTGGTCGATTCAAGCGGTTCTAAAAAGCCACTGGCAAGGCCTACCGCCACGACATTTTTCGACCATGGTTGGCGTACCCGCCCTGTTCTAAATTTGATAAGTCTTGGCTCAGCCAAAGCGGGTGCAGGCAGATTCGCCATTAATAGCGCTTTGGCATCCTCATCAGACAAATACCGACTGCTGTAAACTAACCCATTCCCGCAGCGATGCTGCAGTGGAATGCGCCATTGCCAACCTGACTGATGAGCAATAGAGCGAGTAAAAGGTTCGTTTGTGCCTGCTGGTAGCTCGGATGGCACTGCGAGCGCTCGGTCACAAGGTAGCCAATGGCTCCAATCGTCAAAACCACTATTCAGGGTTTTATCAATCAATAAGGCATGAAGTCCTGAACAATCAACAAATAGATCGCCACTCAGTGTTTGACCATCGGCTAACGTCAGTCCAGTCACAAAACCTGATTGTGGACATTGTTGCACACTGACAATCTTGCCTTCTTGACGTTTAACCCCTTTTTGCTCAGCTAACTCACGTAAAAACCGTGCATACAAGCCAGCATCAAAGTGGTAAGCATAGGATATGCCGGGTAATTGCGTGCCCGGAATATGGTTTAAGGGCTGGAACTTACTGTGCAGCGCCGCTTGGTAGTTTAGTGAGTAGTGCCAGAAATCACCGCTTAGGCCATGCTCCTGCCCACGCAGCCAAAAATGGAAAAAATCACAAAATGGGAAATTTTTACCCACCCCGCCAAAGGCATGCATATAACTACTGTGTTTGCTACCCCAGCCCTGAAACTGAATGCCGAGCTTAATGGTGGCTTTAGTGGCACGAATAAAATCTGCCTCGTTGATACCAAGCGCTTGGTTAAACGGTTGAATTGGCGGAATACTGGCTTCACCCACGCCGATAGTGGCAATGTCGTCCGATTCGACTAAAGTAATTGTCAGCGTCTTACCAAGCACTTTGGCGAGTAAAGTTGCGGTTATCCAACCTGCTGTGCCGCCACCGACAATCACCACTGATTTAATGTTTTTGTTTTGCATACTTTCACCTACAAAAAAGCCCTTGCTGTGGGGAAACAACAAGGGCTCTGCTGCATCAATGATTTCGCATCTCGCGAGAACTAATCAGGCTTAAAACTTGTAGCTAAAACCTAGCATATAAGTACGGCCGTAGTCTTGATAATCACGTACTTGTAGCGCATTGGTGCCTGAAAGTGCCGTGAATGGCTCTTCCGTAATGTTTTGCACTTGGAAGCTGACAGAAAGACCTGCAAGGCTCTCGATACCTGCATCTGCAAAATCAAACCCAGCTTGCGCATCCCAAATTGTTTCACCAAGAATGTCTACCTGTACGGTATTGAACCCTAAACCATACACATCGCCTTTGAAGTCACTACGCTTACGCATACTGGTACGTAATTGTAGACCATGGTTTTCATAGTAGAAGGTCAAGGATTGAATGGTGTCAGACAAACCTGGCAACTCATAGTCGTTGCCTTTTTGGTCAACGATATCAGACTTCACTTTGGTATAACTGGCAAGCAAACCAAAACCTTCTAAGCTACTGTGGAGCATGTTAAATGGTAACGCTAGCGATAGCTCATAACCCCATAGATCGCCGCCACCGCCATTGACTTTACCACTGGCTGAGCCGGTTGAATTCGCAGGAATTTGACCCGTTGCAGGGTCAGCAACGCCAGACATATCAACGGTATAATTACCGTCAAAAATCCACTCGTTCAAATCTTTGTAGAACAACGCCGCCGAGAAGTAACCTTCAGCACTGAAATAATTTTCATAGCTCAAGTCAACACCCGTTGCTTCTTTTGGTTCTAGATTCGGGTTACCACCTTCGACCTTCCAGTAGTTACCATTTTCGTCTGGGGTTTGGTTATAAGTCGCACTAACTGACGCATTCATTTCATCCAAACGTGGGCGAGAAATGGTTTTCGCCACCCCAAAACGTAGTGTCTGGCTGTCATCTAGCGCCAAAGACAAGTTCAAGCTTGGTAGTAGGTGTGAGTAATCGTGCTCAACGTGTGTTGGTGACAGCACCACTTTGCCATCTACTGTACCAAATGCGTTACCGTCTGAAATCTGTGTGGTTTTCACATAACGCAGGCCTGCATTACCTTTTAACGGCATACCCGCAATTTCGGCGTCAATATTGGCTTGTACAAACAGCGCGGTCACTTCTTCACCCACTGTCCATGACTTAGTTGCATGGCTAGTGTTAGTCAGGCTTTCTGCCAATAAACCATACATGCCGTCAGCAACCATAGCGCGTGAATCATACGCAATCATGTTACCCATGCCGATAAAATCAAGATTTGCCGTACCTAAACGATACTGTTCAGGAACACTAAACACCCCAGGGTTGTTTGGATAAGAGAAATCACCATAAGTCATGAAGTAACCTTCTGACTTTTTCGTTTTCTCACGGTCACGATAAGACAAACCAAACTCAACTGAGCTTAAAAAGCTACTTTCAACTACTTTCTTAGCTGCCAGTTTCAGCGCATTGAGTTCATCGTCAATGGTTGGGGCGTTGATGAAACCGTCTTGTAGTTGGTTTTCGTACTCAGTACCGACTACGCCGTATTTTTCATTTAGTGCAGAACTCCAGCCCCAAGATAATGGACCGCCAATTTTGATTAGGTCGTAGTCGCCGTAATCTAGCTGATGAGAGAACTTAGCGCCGGTATTGCTACCAGTGAAAGCATAACCAATACTGTCTGCGACACCACGAGCATCACCGCGGCCTGTACCTGAGTAGCTTTCAAGGCTCCAGATCTCACGCTCAACACTAGAGTGACTCGCGTCAAATTCAAGTGTCCAGCTGTCATCAAGGTTGTATTTCGCGTTAAAACCAAATGAGGTCAAATCTGCTTTACGATCTTCGTAGTCGTTACGTACTACCACACGCTGACCTTGCGTAAGCGCACTGGTTACAAAACCTGTCTCGGGGTCAACCGTAGCATATTGACCGTCAATTGAACCTTGACCCCAAGCAAATGGAATTTCAATCCCACGTAGGATTTTTTCATCTTTAAAATCAACATAAAGCGCATCAAACGTCATGTCCAACTTGTCAGAAGGCGCGGCTTGCACCACCAACATCGCAGAATCGCGTTCAAGTGTTGAAGAGCGGACAAAAGGTTTAGCGCCTCCAAGAATAGAGAACTGCTTGCCATCTACTTCAAACTCAGGATAGCCCCACGCATTCCAACGCTTTTCTTGGTTTGGCGAGGTCATCGTCGTATAGGCAAATGCAACCCCGATAGTGTCATCAGCAAACTTGTCAATATAAGAGAAAGTGCCACGGAAACCGTCGTCGTTGCCATCTGGGTTAAGTTTGTCAAAACTAGTCTTTTCATATTGACCATTCACTTGCATTACACGCTCAGCAACGCTCAGTGGCTTGACGGTTTGCATATTGATAACGCCAGCGATACCCTCAGCTTCTAATGACGCACTCGGGGTTTTATATACCGTCACCGCGCTCATGATCTCTGAAGGATAAAGGTCAAACTCTACGCCACGGTTATCCGAAATCGATACTTGTTCACGACCATTAAAAGTCGTTGCACTTTCGTTTTCACCAAAACCACGCACAGTTACACGACTAGCACGACCATCAAGACGCTGTGCAGTCAAACCTGGCAAACGTGCAATTGACTCAGCGATTGAAGAGTCAGGCAGTTTACCAATGTCTTCAGCAGAGATAGACTCAACGACTTCAGCAGAAAAACGTTTGGTGTTAATAGACTCCACCACACTGGCGCGAAAGCCTTTTACTTCAATTACTTCTACTTCGGCAGTTTTCTTGTCGTCCTGCGCGGCTTGTTCTTCAGCTGCATAGACTGATTGACTGCTAACGCCTGCGGCTACTAAAGCCAGTGTTAACATGCTTGGTTTGAACATAGACATAGTGTTTTATCCCATTTAGCCATTTTTATTGCCAATTTCAATATTATGCCCAGCTTGAATTGTTGTTTCTGAGTTCGTATGCAAAATTGGCGACTACTGTTGTTGTCAGTGTGAATAGTAGCGCCCACGCTTTTTTTTAAACAACTTTATGCATACGTATTCAAAGCTAGTCGACAATTTTCAACTTCACAAAATATTCACACAAATATCAAGTAACCAATTGTTTTTATTGAAATTATAATTTTATTTATGTTAATGAATTTTTCTTACTTTTTATTGTCATTCTTTGCACGCAAAATAGGTGCAAATTCAACACTTTGTCATAATGTTATGATTATGTGTGGCAACAAAATGTCAACAACACACCTTGTTGTAAATTGGTAATACCAAGACATTTTCCTAATCGTTTTATTTAAGCCTTTTAAAAACTGGCTTTTTCCCAATAATACAAAGCTAAAACGCTACCAGCTCATCTATTGGTAAAGTGTTATGACAATTTTCAAAGCGACTTTGCCGCCAACAACTGTATTTAAAAACTCTTGGAAATTAGGTGCATACGTATGCAGGCTTTTTACAGTGACGAACTGATAACGTATTCTTCAAGCCAATAACTGAGGTGTGCGCAGCGGAGAAAGTGCATGGCTAATAATAAAGAATGGTGGAAAGGCGCGGTTATTTACCAAGTCTACCCACGTAGTTTTCAAGATACGAATGGTGATGGTATTGGCGACCTACAAGGGGTTATCAAACGTCTTGACTATATAAAAAGTCTCGGCGTTGACGCTATTTGGATCTCACCTTTTTTCAAATCTCCGATGAAGGATTTCGGCTACGATATTAGCGACTATCGCGACATTGATCCTATGTTTGGCGACTTAGAAGATTTTGATCTTCTCATCGAACAAGCACACGCCAGAGATATAAAGATCATTATTGACCAAGTGCTTAGTCACACCTCAGATCAACATAGCTGGTTTATTGAAAGTCGCGAAAATCGTGATAATGACAAAGCAGATTGGTACGTTTGGGCTGATTCAAAACCAGACGGCACTCAACCCAATAATTGGCTATCCATTTTTGGTGGCCCAGCTTGGCAATGGGAACCGCGCCGCGGCCAGTATTATTTACATAACTTCTTAACTGAACAACCGGATCTGAATTTCCACAACCCTGAAGTACGTAAAGCTGTGCTGGATAATGTCGAATTTTGGTTACAACGAGGCGTTGATGGCTTCCGGCTAGATGCGATTAACTTCTGCTATCACGATGCCCAATTACGCGATAACCCAGCCAAACCGAAAGAATTGCGCCAAGGCCGTGGCTTTAGTGAAGACAATCCTTACGCTTTCCAGTACCACTACTACAACAATACTCAGCCTGAAAATCTCGCCTTTATGGAAGAAATTCGTGCCCTGCTAGACCGCTATCCAGGTACGGTGAGCTTAGGTGAAATTTCCTCAGAAGACTCGCTGCAAACTATGGCTGAGTACACCTCAGGCGGCAATAAACTGCATATGGGCTATAGTTTTGAGTTACTCACCAAAGACTATAGCGCACAGTATATCCGCGATACAGTTAGCCGCTTAGAAGAAGTCATGACAGAAGGCTGGCCATGTTGGGCGTTTAGTAATCACGACGTTGAACGTGTTGCATCACGTTGGGACCAAACAGGTAATGGTGGTAACCCGCTACAAGTGCAGATGCTAAGTGCATTACTTGGCTCATTACGCGGTAGTGTATGTATGTATCAAGGTGAAGAACTTGGCCTTGGTGAAGCAGACGTGGCATTTGAAGACCTTCAAGATCCATACGGGAAAACTTTCTGGCCTAATTTTAAAGGTCGTGACGGCTGCAGAACCCCTATGCCTTGGCTACACGATGCGCAAAACCTCGGTTTTAGTAAAGCTAAACCTTGGTTACCCATGGAAGCCCGCCATGCGAAACGTGCGGTGGACTTACAAAGTGACAGCGCCAGCTCCGTACTCAATCGCTTTAGAGAATTTATGGCATGGCGCGCCACGCAAGCGGTGCTGCAACAAGGGGATATCGTCTTTATTGACACTGATGAACCAATTCTAGCCTTTTATCGTCACTACCAAGGTGAATCTATGCTTTGCGCCTTTAACCTTGGTGCAATTGAAGCAAGCTTGGATATTCAGCTTGATAAAGCAACTGAAGTAGATGATTTGAGCCACCACACAGGCAATTATGCCGAGGGTCAGATTTCACTACCCGGTTTTGGCTGTTTCTTCGCTAAATGTTGATCCCTCTTGCAAACACAGCCAACTTGCCCAGCTAGCTGTGTTTGCAACCCTCACTTAACACGATTAAGCTTACGCGTTTATAGGCTTACACGGACATAAAACAACCATAATCATTTCATTTTCTTGATAGTTTGTTATATTACCCGCAATGGGAAAATCATTTAACAAACAAGGAAATGTCGATGCTTAAATCCCCTTTTTTTACTATTACTCTAACCGCCTTGACCTGCACCTCCTTCACCAGTATTGCTGACGAAACGACTCAAACTGTCAATAATACTGTGGTATTAAGCGATGGTAGCGCAGTCACTTTACCTTTTCACATTGAAGGGCAATTGACCACTGCCTTATTGTCGATTATCGACAGTAAAAAGGCCCGCCGCTTTATCGACCACGACGATTTTAAACCTATCGAAATCAAATGTGATGGCAAAGGTACAGGGCAAGGTATAGGTATTTTGTATTTTCAAAATATCACCGCAAGTCCTGTCGGCGCTTATGCTGAAACCGTGAATACCTTCGCCGTACAGCGTAAAGGTGCCGCCGATCTACCGCTCCCTTGTCTGTCAGAGCAAGCTTCGCAGCAAGAGAAAATGAACTATTTGCTGGCGGCACAACAAATTCTGGTTGCTGCCAATGAAGAGAAAATGACTGCTGCAGAGCCGCTTGATTATGCCATGTACAATCAGCATCTGGAGCTTAATAATAGCGCAGCAATTCGAGCTGGTATTGAAATTTGGGGTTACCCTAAATCTCAAGCCGAGTTCAACTATCGCATTGACGACCAGTATGTTGACCTCCAAGTATTTGATGAGCCTTCTGGGCGTGCCATTCTTGGTTTCACTTACCAACGTCAAATCGGTATGCAAACTCCGCTTTTGAGCGTCGGTGATAATGTGTTGCCACAATCACTATTACCCTCACCCGAATTACATGCCCAGCTAAGTGGTATGTTGAGTTCGACTTCTGGTTGGGTACAACCCTTTAATGGCTATTTTTGGGTTGGTCATGCGAAAAGTCCTACTGCTAAAGCACTACGTAAATTACGTTTTGATCCCGTTGCAGTCATTGAGTATGTGAATGTGAAAGGCACTGCTTACCCACTCTATAGCAAGTAGCAAATCAGTTTTAGTTCGCTAGTAAGCATGTGAGCTTGCGCTCACATGCTTGATTAGTGATTATTTTACCGATACATCTAAGTCGCGCACATCTATGCTCGCCGCGACAATCGTACCATCAGCCTTTAATTGCTTAACCACTTCAGCAAGGTTAGCTTGCCGCGAAGTCACAATATAATAGTGCTTGTAGGCTTGCTTAAGCGTAAGACCGTGGTTTTTTGCTACTTTATCGGCATCCGCTACCGCTGAAAGTTTGATGATCACCTCACCTGTTGCCTGATAGGCATGTAGCCCATCGGTGCCAACAAAAATTTGCCCTTTGCTAACATCTTGTGCTGTATCAACTGTACTCAATTTGCCTGCTAGAGAAGCGCCATCTTGCACTGGCAACTGTTCTAAGGTCTCGGCACTAACCGGCGTGTTTGCCACCACGGGGGTTGAAATAGCGGCAACAGCTAACACTAATGAGGTAGATAATAAAATGGCTTTCATGGCTTACTCCTTAGTGACCATAAATTTTCAAAGACCAGTCTTTTAACACGCCTGGTACACTGTTGTTGTTTTTGTTGTAGCCAAACAAACCAATACTTGGATTATAAATATAAGTTTGCGAACTGCCCTTATCAGTATCAATAACTTTTAGGGTCCAATTCCCCTGGGCATTTTCGCCATAAAAATGATGGCTAAGCATCACTGCATCGGTAAAACCACCTTTGCTACCAGCGAGGAAGCCAGTACGCGGGCTTAATACCACGCTGCGCGTGCCTGAAGGTGAAGTCAGCTCAATGGCCAAATCACGCACGCGACTGTGCTCAATATTGACTTTAAGTTGTACCGCTTCAATGGTCAGCTCTTCATTCAGCGTCATCACACTTTGTGCCCCATCGAGGCTGGCATCTGGAATGCTCACTTGGGCAGTTTGCGCTCGCCACGGAGTCACTTGTAGTGCTGGCAAACTTACACCTGTGAATAGGGCTTTGTAGACCGCTTCATCGACATTTACCATGCCTAAACCGTAAAAGTTATGGAAGTGATAACCTGCTGCGTTGGTTTGCCAGCCAGGCACGGCATCATAGCTCACCATCTCGCCTGCTGCATTTTCAAAGCTCAGTGGAACACCAGCGTGGCTAGCATCCACTTGGCGCGCCGTTTGCGCGAGCAAATGCTTAACAGTACGTGCAGACAAGCCTGGGTTTGCTGACATCACAGTCGCGATTGCCCCTGCTACATTGGGTGCCGCCGACGAAGTGCCATTCATGACCCCGGTATATTGGCAATTAGGATCTAAATCTACCCCACCATGTAAAGCATTGGCATGCGTACCGCTCACGTTAAAGCCTTTATCACAACCCACCAAGTCAACGGTAACCATAGCTGGTTCATTCGTGCCATATTCACCGCCCGGCGCAGATAAAAACACATTGGCACCCACTGAAGAGTATGAAGAGTGCTCGCCTTTGGCATTGACCGCTGATACTACCATGTTCCAGAAACTGACATTCTCTGAACTTATGTTAGCATTATGGAATGGCAAACCATTGTTGTTGAAATATTGGCCATTTTCGCGCGGTAATACGTAAAACGGTATGCCGCTAATGTAAGTATCGTAGCTTTCATACTCGTTACCAGCAGCCTTGACATAAATCGCGCCACGGCCCCAGTGACTTTGCAACGAGATATCCTGCATAATTTCCTGCTGAAGCGCAAAACCTGGGTCGTCCATTGCGTCACGTTGTGGCGTTGCTGGAGAGTTACCATAACTTTGGTTAAACACGCGCGGATCGGTAAAACGGTCTAGCGCACGAAAATCTTCTGATAAGCCATGGGATAGCATCCAAGATGCCATTGATTGTTCATCAAGAAAGTTAAAGCCGATTAAGTTGGCATAAGGTGCAACACCGCGGCCTCCCATACCATTGCCTTCAACCGCAGCGATTAGGCCCGCAACCGCAGTACCATGGCC
This sequence comes from Pseudoalteromonas fenneropenaei, assembly GCF_042643375.1. NCBI lineage: Bacteria > Pseudomonadati > Pseudomonadota > Gammaproteobacteria > Alteromonadales > Pseudoalteromonadaceae > Pseudoalteromonas > Pseudoalteromonas fenneropenaei. Next base: position 685 of record NZ_JBHRSD010000030.1, on the reverse strand, counting down.
ATGTGTATCAGTTGGGAAATCTGTACCATCAATTAAATTACGAGAACCCGGCACAACGTTTGGTTGTAGATCTGGATGGGAAATTTCTACCCCTGTATCAATAACAGATACTGTAATACCACGACCTTTGATACCCATACGATCAGCAAAATCGATATTCATATCTTCGCCAGCCTTACCATTAGATAATGAAAAGCCTGACTGTCCGGTATTTTGCAAATGCCACTGTTGATTTGTTAATGGATCTTTCAGTACTAAAGGTAAATTTGGTGCTGTGTTTGCGTAGCTGCCAAAACCGCTGCTCAGAAGCGCGACTGCTATGATATTTTTCTTATATTTCATTATATTTCCCTGTTATTGGCCCTGGATGGGAAACTATAATTAACACTCAAATTACCTTAAATCAACACAAAAAGACATCGCTGTCATCTTATTTTAAAAATCATATTAAAAATCATTAAGTTACAAATTTAATTATTCTATAACATTTTATTCTATAAAAAGGTGCACGGATCTAACGTATTTTTACGTGACGACGAGCTAGGAATTAGGAAGTAAATTTAGCAGTTCTAAAGAGTAGTAATGTTGTGAATAATGAGATTAACAGGAATAAGTGCAGACTTTGAGGTTGGCGGAGCGGACGGGACTCGAACCCGCGACCCCCGGCGTGACAGGCCGGTATTCT
>NZ_JBHRSD010000003.1:0-40579 GCF_042643375.1 Pseudoalteromonas fenneropenaei | reverse complement strand
TGGTGAACTCTCGATACTCACTGTGCTTATTAGATCAAAGGGCTAGATCTGTGTCTAGCCCTTTTTCAACAGTCTGAAAAGCCCCGTTAGGGGCTTTTTTTTGGATCAAATTTTTATCAAGCGCCGTGCTTGGGATCAGTTTCTTACTAACAAAAGTGCTGATCAGCCGCTAAAGATCATGGTCTAACGATAATAATTCAATGACTTACAATTAATCGCTGGAAAATCATACAAAATCAGCTGGGCACAGCCCGATCTCCGCAAGTTCGCTTAGTAAAACAACGATCCCAGTAAGATCCTCTTGGTATAAAACTGATCCCAGCGAGCACATGTTAGTATAAAAATGATCCTTAGGCGCTGACTTGATCTTGTCTAGTTAACAGCTAAATTTTAAGCACAGGGTTACACAATCATACTAAGCCCCTAACTTGATGTAGTAACGGTATTGTACTTAATTACTCTAACTCTATGAGACTGCGCCATGAAACCGATTTTACTGTGCTTAGCCTTACCTGCTCTAGTTACTAGTTCCTTCGTACTTGCTGATGATCAAACTGTAAAACTTTATGGTCGGGCACACATAGGTGTGCAACATAGTGATGATGGTACGGGGAGCGAAACTTCCGCAGAAAGCTACGCCTCGCGGCTTGGCGTCAAGGGCAGCAGTGCCATCAGTGAAGGGTTAGAAGGATTTTATAACATCGAGTTTGAAGTCAAAATGTCGGAAAATGCCAATGATGGTAAAGACGCGGAAAATATCACCGCTCGAAATCAGTTTGTTGGGCTGCGTGGTAAGTTTGGCGAAGTGTTACTAGGTCGAGATGACACCTCATTAAAGCGCTCACAAAACAGTTTTGATCTTATGAATGATTTTTCTGCTGATATCAGCAGTCTTATGGCGGGTGAAAACCGCCTTGGTGATACCATACGCTACACCACGCCATCGCTTGCACACTTGCGTTTTGAGGTCAGTTATATTGCCAAAGACAATAGCAAGCAAGGAGGTGAAAGTGGGTTGTCGATGGCGGCCAGCTATGGTGATAGCAAGTTTAAAGAGTTGCCGATATATGTCAGTGTGGCGCGCGATGAAAAAGTAGCGGGTCGCGATACGAGTCGCGTCACAGTGCAAGGTAAAATCGGCAATCTCACCTTAGGTGGTATGTATCAACAAAGCGAAAAGCTGTCCAGTGATGATAAGCAAGACAGCTACGCCGTCAGTGCTGCGTATAAAATCGACAGCTATACACTGCTTGCGCAGTATCAAGACAGCGAAAGTGACGCTGGAAAATTAAAAGACTCAGGCACTGGTACTTCTATTGGGGTTGAAAAGTCGTTATCAAAACAGTTACGTATGTACCTCTGGTACTCACAATTTGAATTAGATAATAATGCCGACCAAGATCATATGGCGTTGACCTTACGTTATGATTTCTAAAGTGAAAAATTATTTGCTTCGGTATTAAAAGGTCGCAATAAAGTTGCTGTTTGTCCACTAAGTCTCTACACTTTCATAAAACTGTCACACTAAGTCATAATAATGACAACAAGTTCGGTAACGAAAGAGATTAGTCGTAATGTCACGTAGAGTACTTGTGGTGGATGATGAAGCGCCAATCAGAGAAATGTTGGTGTTCGTCTTAGAGCAAAACGGATTTCAAGCCATCGAAGCAGAGGACTATGATTCTGCAGTCGCGGCTATGGTTGAACCTTACCCTGATATGCTGTTGTTAGACTGGATGTTGCCAGGCGGCAGTGGCATCCAATTGGCGAAAAAGTTCAAGCAAAGTGAATATACACGCCAAATTCCTATCATTATGCTGACAGCCCGCGGTGAGGAAGAAGACAAAGTGCGTGGTTTGGAAGTAGGTGCTGATGACTATGTCACTAAACCTTTCTCACCAAAAGAATTAATGGCTCGCATTAAAGCCGTTATTCGTCGCGTTTCACCAACTTCGTTAGAAGAAGCAATCGAAGTTCACGGCTTACGGTTAGACCCCGTTTCACATCGTGTAACTTCGGCTGGCAACGAGTTAGAAATGGGCCCAACAGAATTCCGCTTACTGCATTTTTTCATGACTCACCCAGAGCGGGTCTACAGTCGTGAACAATTATTGGATCATGTTTGGGGTACTAACGTCTATGTTGAAGACCGTACGGTGGATGTGCATATCCGTCGTTTACGCAAAGCGATTGCGCCACTTGGCCATGATCGTTTAGTACAGACCGTACGCGGTGCGGGGTATCGTTTTTCAAGCAAACTCTAGGTTTTGGCAAGTTGCCATCACTTTAGCTTGAAAACACACACCATACCCTGATGTGCGTAGACATTGTTGCGATTACCGAGCAACAAGCTTGGGTATATATGTGAGTAAGGGATATCATCCTGTATGTATCGAGTAGTGACCAAACAGGCGTTGTATAGACGCCTGTTTTTGTATTTTTTACCTCTCGCCTTAATTGGCATCTTAATTGGTGCGCCATTTGTATTGTTATTTATCGGTGCGTTTGCGCTGTTACTGTGGCACTACCATCAACTCTATCGTCTCAGTGATTGGTTACTGAACCAACGCAGTTTTAATCCGCCGGAAGGGGAAGGCGCGTGGGAGCAGATCTTTGAAGGGATCTATCATCTCCAGCATCGTAACCGTAAAAAGCGCAATGAACTTGCAGATCTGATCCGCCGGTTTCGTGAAGGTGCAGAAGCCGTTCCTGATGCCGTCGTCGTATTACAGCAAGATTTAAGCATAGTGTGGTGTAATCAGCTGGCGCTGAAAGTGCTTGGCTTGCAATGGCCAACCGATCATGGCCAACGTTTGGATAATTTGATCCGCGACCCCAAATTTGTCAAATACATGCAAGCGCATAATTTTGCTGAGGCACTTGAGCTAGATATCGGCCTTGTCGGTGAGCAAGTGCTGGAATTCCGTGTGATGCCCTATGCGCAAACCCAGTTAATGGTGGTAGTACGAGATATCACGCGTCTTAAGCAACTTGAACAAATGCGTAAAGACTTCGTTGCTAATGTCTCCCATGAATTGCGCACGCCGCTGACGGTGGTTACGGGTTATCTAGAAATGATGGACGCCGATAATATGCCGCCGCCTGCAATGTGGCATAAGGCGCATCTCACTATGATTGAACAGTGTAAGCGTATGGACAGTCTAGTGAATCAGCTCTTATCCTTATCTCGCATTGAAGGTGCGCGCAAGCAAGACAAAGACAAAGCTGTGGATGTACCTAATATGCTGCGGATCATTGCCACCGAGGCCAACTCCCTGAATCAAGACAAACAGCATCAAATCGAGTTTCGTGTTGATGCGCAGTTGGATGTGAAAGGGGCTGCGGATGAACTGCGCAGTGCCTTTTCTAATTTAGTGTTTAATGCCATTCACTACACAAAACCGCATGGTTCGATTCAGGTTGATTGGCAACTGAAAGAGGGTAAACCTTACTTTGCAGTCACCGATAATGGCGATGGTATTGCACCTGAGCACTTACATCGTTTAACCGAGCGCTTTTATCGTGTTGATAAAGCCAGAAGCCGTAAAACCGGTGGTTCGGGCCTTGGCCTTGCTATTACTAAACACGTTTTATCGCGTCATGATTCGCAGCTTAATATTGTCAGTCAGGTTGGTAAAGGTTCTTGTTTTTCCTTCAGTTTACCCAGCAATAAAGCGATTGTGCTGGAAAAAAACTAAGGTCATAAAATTGTCATACTGTAGTCATGTATTTGTCATTTAAACGACGCACAATGGTTCGCGTTAAGTTAATGGGACACACTTGGAGTCACCCAATGAAATTTAAAAATCTCGTCGCGGCAATGGGCGTTGCTGTTACTACGCTGGTGTCAGCACAAGTTACAGCTTTGGACAACACTTTACCTGAGTATCAAAAGACGTCAGGTATTTCTGGTAACTTCTCTTCAGTTGGTTCAGATACTCTAGCCAACATGATGACGTTTTGGGCGGAAGAATATAAGCGTATTTATCCAAACGTGAATATTCAGATCCAAGCGGCGGGTTCTTCTACTGCGCCACCAGCTCTAACCGAAGCGACAGCAAACTTTGGCCCAATGAGCCGTAAGATGAAGTCAAAAGAAATCGAAGCATTTGAAAAGCGCTACGGTTACAAGCCAACTGAAGTGCGTGTTGCAATCGATGCGTTAGCGGTGTTCGTACACAAAGACAACCCAATCGAAGGTTTGACGATTGACCAACTAGACGCGATTTTCTCTTCAACCCGTAAATGTGGTGCAGACAGCGAAATCAATCGTTGGGGCGATGTTGGTCTACAAGGTGAATGGGCAGCTCGCGATATGCAGTTGTACGGTCGTAACTCAGTATCTGGTACTTACGGTTATTTCAAAGAGAAAGCGCTATGTAAAGGCGATTTCCGTAACAACGTGAATGAGCAACCAGGTTCTGCATCAGTTGTACAATCTATTTCTTCGTCAGTGAACGCAATTGGCTACTCTGGTATCGGTTATAAGACTTCAGGTGTGAAAACAGTACCACTGGCGAAAAAAGGTGATGCGTTTGTGGATGCAACACTCGAAAACGTTGCAACCGGTAAATACCCAATGTCACGTTTCCTCTATATCTACGTGAACAAGCACCCGAACAAACCACTATCGCCAATCGAAGCTGAATTCTTGAAAATGGTATTATCACAAGAAGGTCAAAAGATTGTTGAGAAGGATGGTTATGTGCCACTTTCAGGCAAAATGGCCAGTGCTGAGCTACAAAAGCTAGGCCTGCTATAAGCAAAGTAATCCGCTTAGAAACAAAAAACCGCTCGATTGAGCGGTTTTTTTTATGCTTAACAGCAGAATATCAAAGCGCTAAATAATAGCGCTTATTGATTAAGCTTGTTCGCGGGCTATAGCACGGTAAGCGATATCAGTACGATATTCCACCCCATCCCAGTGAATGTCTTTTACCAGTGCATAAGCACGTTTCTGTGCTTCTGTAACGGTATGACCGAGTGCCGTAGCGCAAAGTACACGACCACCCGCCGTGACAACGTGCTCGCCGTCTTGCTTAGTACCAGCGTGGAATACTTTCTCACCTTCTGGGTAGCTTACTTGCAAGCCAGAGATAGCGTCACCTTTAGGATAATCACCTGGGTAACCTTTCGCTGCCAGCACAACGCCAACGGCGGCACGTGGGTCAAACTTGATTTCCGTTTTATCCAGCTCACCACGGTTGGCCGCTTCAATTAAGGTCACCAAATCAGATTGTAACCGCAACATGATTGGCTGAGTTTCCGGGTCACCAAAACGACAGTTGTACTCAATCACTTTTGGTGTGCCATCAGCCGCAATCATCAGACCTGCGTAAAGGAAACCAGTATATGGATTGCCTTCGCTTGCCATGCCTTCCACGGTTGGATAAATCACTTCATTCATGATCCGAGTGTGGATTTCAGGCGTAACCACAGGCGCTGGAGAATAAGCACCCATACCACCAGTATTTGGGCCCATGTCATTGTCGTAGGCACGTTTATGGTCTTGGCTAGTCGCAAATGGCAGTACGTTTTTACCGTCAACCATCACGATAAACGACGCTTCTTCGCCTTCCAGAAACTCTTCCACTACCACACGGCTACCAGCAGAGCCAAAGGCGTTACCTGCTAACATGTCACGGATAGCGTCTTCTGCTTCGGTTAAGGTCATCGCCACGATAACCCCTTTGCCGGCTGCAAGGCCGTCGGCTTTTACCACAATCGGTGCGCCTTTTTGCTGTACATAAGCAAGGGCGGCATCAATCTCAGTAAAAGTTTGGTATTCAGCAGTAGGAATTTGGTGACGCGCTAAAAAGTCTTTAGTAAACGATTTTGAGCCTTCTAGCTGCGCTGCGGCTTGAGTAGGGCCAAAAATCGCACGTCCAGCGGCGCGGAACTTATTCACTACACCGATGACCAAAGGAGCTTCTGGGCCAACTATGGTTAGCTCAATATGGTTCTGTTCAGCAAAGGCCAGTAAACCATCTAAATCGTCAACCGCAATGGCGACGTTTTGCAATTTTGGCTCAAGCGCAGTACCTGCATTACCTGGGGCGACGAATACGGTTTTTACTGACGGGTTTTGTGCGGCTTTGAACGCAAGCGCATGCTCGCGTCCGCCGCTGCCAATGACTAATACATTCATGGCGTTTTTATCCTATTTAGAGCTTTTTGAATTTGAGTGTCATACGGTCGCTCTCTCCAATCGCACGATATTTTGCAGCATCTTCTTCGCCTAAGGCGAGCGAAGGAGGTAAAGTCCACACGCCTTTAGGATGATCTGCCGTGTCTTTTGGATTGGCGTTCAATTCACTGCTCGCAACCAATTCAAAGCCTGCTTGTTTCGCGATGGCAATCACATAACTTTGTTTCATGTAACCACTGCGTTGTTGCTCTTCGTCACTGCGTGCTTCTGGCAAACGGTGTTCAACAACGCCAAGTATGCCACCTGGCTTAAGCGCGGTATTAAATTGCTTAAAGGCATTTAATACGGCTTCATCGCCTTTTTGCATATACCAGTTGTGAACATTACGGAAAGTTAGCACAAGATCAGCACTGCCCGCAGGGGCAATGGCGCTGTCGCCCAGTGGCGCAAATTCACTGAGTTTAGTCTTTTCAAAACGGGCATCTTTGGCAATTTTGTCTTTAAAACCGGCCAAAGAACGTTTTTGATAGTTGCTGGTGGCATCGGCTGGAAAATGTGCGGCATAGTAAGTACCGTGCGCTTTTAACGCTGGCGCAAGTATTTCACTATACCAACCACCACCCGGCGCGATTTCTACCACAGTTTGATCTTCTTTAAAGCCAAAGAAGGCCAAGGTTTGTTGTGGATTACGAAATGCGTCACGGGCACGATTTTCTGCACTTCTGTCGGCGTCTTGAATTGCGGCAACCAGACTGCCGTCTGCTGCACCTGCAAAAACAGGGGCGCTCAGCATAGTGCTACTCAAACATACTGCAACTAAAGCTTTAACTGCGAATTTCATGGCTTCTTCCTTCCAAGTTATGATTATGTTTTCATCAGCATACTGGAATTGGTCACGAACCAAAAGCGCGAAACCTGAGTTTCGCGCTTTTCTTTTTTAGTGACGGAAGTGGCGCATGCCAGTGAAGACCATGGCCATACCCGCTTCATCTGCGGCGGCAATGACTTCTTCATCACGCATAGAGCCACCCGGTTGAATCACCGCGGTAATGCCAGCCGCAGCGGCTGCATCAATACCATCACGGAATGGGAAGAAGGCATCAGAGGCCATTACAGACCCTTTAACTTCAAGGTTTTCGTCTGCCGCTTTAATACCTGCGATTTTTGCTGAGTAAACACGGCTCATTTGGCCGGCGCCAACACCAATAGTCATGCCATCACGTGCATACACAATCGCATTTGATTTCACGAATTTTGCCACTTTCCAGCAGAACAATAAGTCTTTTAGCTCTTGTTCAGTTGGTTGACGTTTAGAAACCACTTTGAGGTCGTCAAGGGTGACCATACCTAAGTCGCGGTCTTGTACTAAAATCCCGCCGTTAACCCGTTTAATGTCAACACCAGTAGTTTTCTTTGCCCACTCGCCACACTCTAATAAGCGTACGTTTTGCTTCGCGGCAACGATTTGTGCAGCAGCTTCTGAAATGCTAGGTGCAATGATCACTTCGACAAACTGGCGTGAAATAATCGCTTCAGCGGTGTCTGCATCAAGCTCACGGTTAAAGGCAATAATGCCACCGAAGGCAGAAGTTGGGTCAGTCTTATAAGCGCGCTCATAAGCACTCAGAATGTCTTTATCAACCGCGACACCACATGGGTTAGCATGTTTTACGATAACACAAGCTGGCTCTTTGAACTCTTTCACACATTCAAGCGCGGCATCGGTGTCAGCGATGTTGTTGTAAGAAAGTGCTTTACCTTGCAATTGCTTAGCAGTGGCAACCGAGGCTTCTTCAATGTGGTTTTCGACGTAGAAGGCCGCATCTTGATGCGCATTTTCACCGTAACGCATATCTTGCTTTTTGGTGAACTGCATATTGAAAGTACGTGGGAATTTAGTATTTTCTGTCGCTTCTTCGGTGTAATCCGGCACCATTTTGCCAAAATAGTTGGCTATCATGCCATCATATTGGGCGGTGTGTTCGTAGGCTGCAATCGCTAAATCAAAACGGGTTTTGTAGCTTGTTGAACCATTATTCGCTGCCATTTCCGCTAATACGCGGTCGTAGTCTTTGGCATTGACCACAATGGTGACGTCTTTGTGGTTTTTCGCAGCAGCGCGCACCATAGTTGGGCCGCCGATATCGATATTTTCAATGGCGTCTTCTAACGTGCAGTTGGGGTTAGCTACCGTTTGCGCAAAAGGGTAAAGGTTAACGACGACCATATCGATAGCAGAAATGTGGTTCTCAGCCATCACGCCTTCGTCTTGACCGCGACGGCCAAGGATGCCACCGTGGACTTTTGGGTGTAAGGTTTTTACCCGACCATCCATGATTTCAGGGTGACCTGTATAGTCTGATACTTCAGTGACAGTAATGCCGTTGTCGGCAAGGAGTTTACAAGTACCGCCAGTTGAGAGTAACTCAACGCCTTGTGCGGCTAGGGCACGGGCAAATTCAACGATACCGGTTTTGTCAGACACGCTTAACAGGGCGCGGCGAATTGGACGATGTAGATCCATGATGGTTTCGATTTCCTCAAAAACAATTTGCATACCAGAGCCGGACGCATCAGTAAGCCGATTGCCAAGCAAGCATCAAGTACGTTGCCAAGCAATTGACCTCAGGTACAAACCACTCAAGGTATAGGGGCTAGCTTAGAAGCGGCTATTTTAGCTTAAAATTGCCGGAAAAACGACGACAAAAACCGCAAGAGTGTGGGGAAATCGGTTTAGCTATAGTGAAGATTTTTTAAGTGCTTGAAACGACAAAAGCACCACTAGGGTGCTTTTGTGTTAAGTGGGCTTGAAACCGTATTAGTTCATGCCGTACTTTTTCAACTTCTTACGTAAAGTACCACGGTTGATACCTAGTAAGATAGCCGCACGAGTTTGGTTACCACGCGTGTAAGTCATTACTTCTTCAAGTAATGGCGCTTCTAACTCAGAAAGAACAAGATCGTATACGTCTTGCACATCTTGACCGTTCAATTGCTTTAAATAGTGATGAACAGCTTTTTTAACTGCATCGCGCAAAGGTTGCGGTTTCTCTTGTGACTGAACATGAGCGTTAGTGATAAATGGAGAAGTCACATTTTGTTCGAACATCGTTATCTGTCTCTTTCTTTCTCTAGTGTTTCAAAGTAATTCTCTAATGCCGTTATCTGCGCTTCGGACGCTTCAATGGCATTAAAAACTCGCCTAAATTGACCTTCATTGTCATGGGCCTGCAAATACCAAGACACATGCTTGCGGGCGATCCGCGCTCCCATAGGCTCACCATAGAACTGATGGAGTTGTACCACATGCTCCATCAAGATACTGCGAACCTCCTCAATCGGCGGTTCAGGCAGATGTTCACCAGTTTGCAAATAGTGGTCAATCTCTCGGAAAATCCAAGGACGACCTTGGGCGGCTCGACCGATCATCACGGCATCAGCACCCGTATAGTCCAACACCTGTTTAGCCTTTTGCGGTGACGTAATGTCGCCGTTGGCAACGACAGGAATAGACACCGCCTGCTTAACTGCGCGGATGGTGTCGTATTCGGCATCGCCTTTATACATACATGCACGCGTACGCCCATGTAGTGCCAAAGACACGATACCATTGCGTTCAGCAATTTTGGCAATCTCGACACCATTACGGTTATCCGGATCCCAGCCTGTGCGAAACTTCAGTGTAACTGGCACGTCAACCGCGCCGACTACGGCCTGAATAATTTCCTCAACCAGCTCTGGATATTGTAATAACGCAGAGCCTGCCAAACGTTTATTCACTTTCTTAGCAGGGCAACCCATGTTGATATCGATGATTTGTGCACCGTTTTCCACATTGAATTGCGCTGCCTGTGCCATCCACTCGGGATCAGCACCTGCAATCTGAACTGAGCGTAAGCCGGACTCATCAAGATGTACCATACGGTTTCTTGATTTATCCGTGCTCCAAACCTGTGGATTGGAAGACATCATTTCTGATACTGCCAGCCCAGCGCCCAGACGACGACATAGTTCGCGAAACGGACGGTCGGTAATTCCAGCCATCGGCGCGACGATGAGGTTGTTCTTAAGTTGGTAAGGACCTATACGCACGGTAATTCAAATAGCCTTGTTTCAAGGGGCGCTAAGTTTACGGTTTTTTTTGCAAAAATCAAAGGTTATAAATTGAACATAATTGCTTTTTTTTTGAACTTTTTGGGTTGACATTTACTAACGGTTTCAAGGGGAAGGAGATTTGTTGTAAAAATAACCAAAAAAGCCAAAGTAGGGACAAGGTGGTATTTTCTAATGACTGTAAAAAATGCGTAAAGCCTGTTAAACACAGGCTTTAGCTGTAACAAAGTGCTCACTGACGCAATTCGGCAATTTACTCTGACAGGCGCAAAATGCGCACATCACGAGGCTAAAAAAGGTCATTATTGCGCTTTAAGTTGGCCGCTGACACGGGTCCATTCACCTTCTTGAGCTATATCGTCAAGGTCGATAAAAGGTGCATAGACGTCCGCTACGGAACTAGCTTGTTCTTCCAAGATACCTGACATGGCAATTTTGCCATCTGGTTTTAGGAAACCAAGAATGATCTCATGCAGCTCACGTAGTGGCTGCGCAAGAATATTGGCAACCACGATGTCCGCCTTGAACTCCGGTTGGTCTTCCGGTAAATAGGCTTCAATTTGCTCTGCAACGCCATTACGAGCAGCGTTATCATAGGTAGCTGCAATCGCTTGCGGGTCAATATCAATACCGATAACCCGAGCGGCGCCAAGTTTTAACGCGGCAATACCTAAAATCCCAGAGCCACAACCAAAATCAACCACAGTTTTGCCACTTAAGTCTTGGCTATCTAACCAACGTAAACACAGTGCGGTAGTGGCATGGGTACCTGTACCAAACGCAAGACCTGGGTCTAGCAACACGTTTACTGCGGTTGGATCGGGAATATCGCGCCAGCTTGGGCAAATCCACAAGCGTTCACCAAACTGGATTGGGTGGAAGTTGTCCATCCATTCACGCTCCCAGTCTTTATCCTCTAACTGCTCAATTTTAAAATTCAGTGGCTCAGGATAGTGCTCAGTTAAATACGCGACCACCGCATCCATATCATGGTTAGCTTCATATAAACCCACCACTATGGTTTCTGGCCACAAAATCACTTCGCCCGGTTTAGGCTCGTAAATTGGATTGTTGCTACCGTCTAAAAAAGTTACACAAGGACATTCAGCATCGACTAACAGGTCGCTGATGGTATCGGCAGTTTCTTTGGTTGCATTGATGCGGATCTGGATCCAGGCCATGCTATTTCTCTCAGGCAAATTTTATTCAGGTATAGATTGAAAAAGGCCGCAGCAGCGGCCTTTTTAATCGGCTTTAGAACATTAAGATTTAATGTCTAAGAAGCTTTTCAGTAAATCTGAGCGTGAAGGGTGACGCAGTTTGCGTAGTGCCTTCGCTTCGATTTGACGGATACGTTCACGGGTAACGTCAAACTGTTTACCTACTTCTTCTAACGTGTGGTCGGTATTCATATCAATACCAAAACGCATCCGTAGTACTTTGGCTTCTCTTGCAGTTAAGCCTGCTAACACTTCGTTGGTTGCTGCACGAAGACTTTCCATGGTCGCTGAATCAATTGGCGACTCAATGGTGGTGTCTTCGATAAAGTCACCTAAATGTGAATCTTCGTCGTCACCAATAGGCGTTTCCATTGAGATTGGCTCTTTGGCGATTTTCAGCACTTTACGGATTTTGTCTTCCGGCATTGCCATACGCTCTGCTAATTCTTCAGGGCTTGGCTCGCGACCCATTTCTTGCAGCATTTGACGTGAAATACGGTTAAGCTTGTTAATCGTTTCAATCATATGCACTGGAATACGGATAGTACGCGCTTGGTCAGCAATCGAGCGGGTAATCGCCTGACGGATCCACCATGTTGCATAAGTCGAGAACTTATAACCACGGCGGTATTCGAACTTATCAACCGCTTTCATCAAACCAATGTTACCTTCTTGGATAAGATCCAGGAATTGTAGACCACGGTTAGTGTATTTTTTCGCAATCGAGATAACCAAACGTAAGTTGGCTTCAACCATTTCTTTTTTCGCACGGCGAGCTTTTGCTTCACCAATGCTCATACGACGGTTGATGTCTTTAATACGCTCAACAGATAAACCTGTGCTTTCTTCGATGGCTTTTAACTTGTTAACGCAGCGTTCGATTTCTGGACGCACTTCTTCCAATTTTGCTGAGTGTTTTTCACCAGCAGCGATTTCTGCGTCGATCCACGCTAAATCCGTTTCGTTGTTGGCAAAATGCTTAACGAAGGTTTTCTTTGGTACTTTTGCAATTTGTACGGCTTGTTTCATGATGATACGTTCTTGCACACGAACGCGGTCCATCATGTCGCGCATGTTATTTACCATGCGGTCAAATTGTTTTGGTACTAGCTTGAACATGCGGAATAGTTCGCCGATGTCCTGAATCGCTTGCTGTGCGTCTGGGTGCGCGCGGCCTTTGGCTTCGAACACTTCACGGGCGTGATTGTACAGGGCACGTAGCTTGTCGAAGTATTCACGAGCTACTTCTGGATCTGGGCCTGACTCGCCATCATCGCTGTCGTCGCGGTCTTCATCGTCACCATCGTCATCTTCGTCATCTAAGTCTTCTTCGCTAAGCTCTGAACCAACATGAGTGGCAGAAATAGGGAAGTCGTCTTCTTCAATGGCATTTGGGTCGTAGAAACCAGACACAATATCGCTTAGGCGAATTTCTTCGGCTTCAAACTTATCCCATTGTTCTAATAGTTCAGCGATGGCTTCTGGGTATTCAGCCACGCTCAATTGAACTTGGTTGATACCTTCTTCGATACGCTTAGCGATTAAAATCTCGCCTTCACGCGTTAGTAGTTCAACCGTGCCCATTTCACGCATGTACATGCGGACCGGATCTGTAGTGCGGCCAATCTCTTTTTCAACCGTTGCAAGCGCGGCTGCTGCTGCTTCTGCCGCATCGTCGTCAGTCGTGGTTTCTTGCATCATCAGGTCATCGGCATCCGGTGCGCTTTCCGCAACGGTAATACCCATGTCGTTGATCATACTAATGATGTCTTCTACTTGATCTGAGTCTATGATGTCTTGTGGAAGGTGATCATTGACTTCTGCAAAAGTTAAGTAACCTTGCTCTTTACCTTTCTGAATCAGAAGTTTAAGTTGTGACTGAGGAGATTGATCCATAGAGATTTATGCTTCCACTCTGATAAGTTGATTACAACAAGGCGCCTCGATATCCGGAACGGATTTTCGGGCGCAGTGAATAGAGTATATTAGCAGCAAAATTTAATTTTGACTAGATCTTCGGCTCTTTAGCGCAGTAGTTAAAAGCACCACCTCCTGCCGCTCTTCGCTGCTTAAACCCTCGGTTTTCTCTTTTATTAATAGGGTCTCAAGGTGAAGATTTAAACACTGATCTTCAATAAATTGGAAAGTTTGTTGAAATTGTTTCTCAAGCGCTTCGTCACGAATATTGTGCGGCCAGCCAGCAAGCTTTTTTAGCACCTCATATTCTTTTGAATCTCTAAAAAATTCAATTAGTTGTGCTGTATTGGCGGTTGGCTGAGCAAGACATAGTTGTTGCAGCTGTAAAAACAATGCAATGCCCGGTATTGCCATTTCCGCTAGTTCCGGTAAGTAGTCCACCGCTTGTGCCAGCTGTGGATGTTGAATAAGTAGACCAATTGCTTGGCGCATCGGCGTTACTTTAAATTTACGCTCTATGCTATTTTGCTGTTTTGGTGAGGTGAGTTTTTTACTGAGTTGCTCACGCGTTTTACCAATAAAACGTGCCAGCAGGTCAAGCAAACTGTCCTGATAAAAGTCGCTTGGGACTTTATCAATGAGTGGCAGCGCTTCGGCCATTAGCTTAGATTTACCAGCATCTGTGGTGATATCGATTTGCTCAGTAAGCTTCTGAAACAGCACTTGGGTGTAATCATCTGCTTGTTGCAAGCGAGCTTCAAATACTGCTTTGCCTTCCTTTTGCACCAGAGAGTCTGGGTCTTCACCATCGGGTAAAAACACAAACTGTAAGGATTTACCGTTGGTGAGGTAGGGAAGTGCATGCTCCAGTGCGCGCCAAGCCGCGTCTTTACCCGCGCGGTCGCCATCATAACAGCAGATCACCGTATCGGTTAAACGAAACAGGCTGTGCATATGCTCTGCCGTGGTGGCGGTACCAAGTGCGGCGACGGCGTAATCTATGCCCTGCTCAGCGAGTGCTACCACGTCCATATAACCTTCAACTATCAGCACTTGCTGCAATTTAGCATGCGCTTGTTTGGCTTCATACAAACCGTAAAGCTCAAAGCCTTTGTGGAAAATCCGTGTTTCTGGCGAGTTGAGGTATTTAGGACTTTGGTCTTTTTGCATCACTCGGCCGCCAAACGCAATAACTCGGCCGCGTTTATCACGAATTGGGAACATCAGGCGGTCACGGAAAAAATCAAAGCGACGGCCTGATTGGTTTTCGGTCGCGAGTTTTAAGTCAACCAGCTGTTGTTGTAATTCGTTATTACGGCCTAGTTGCTTGTAGAGCACATCCCACTCGGGCGGAGCAAAACCAATCTGAAATCGTTTAGCGGTTTCACCGGATAAGCCGCGACCCTTAATATATTCTATGACTTGCGCACCTTGGGGGTGCTGACGGAGTTGCTGTTGATAGAAATTGGCAGCCTGCTGCATCAGTTCATAATCAGAGCGACGTTGTTCTTGCGTTCGTTGTGGTGCGCCTGTGCCTTGCTCGCGCGGGACATCTAGGTTCAAGATGGCCGCTAATTCTTCAATGGCATCGACAAATTCAAGTTTGTCGTACTCCATGACAAAGGAGATGGCATTACCGTTAGCGCCACAGCCAAAGCAGTGATAAAACTGCTTGTCCCTTGAAACGGTAAATGAGGGCGATTTTTCGTTATGAAATGGGCAACAGGCTTGGTAGTCTTTTCCTGCCTTTTTCAGGCCAATCCGGCCGTCAATCAGGTCTACGATATCGATCCGCGCGAGTATATCGTCAATAAACTGTCTTGGGATCTTACCTGCCATTGTGCCTTGATACCTGTTTGGGAATACCTGAAGGTGAATTTCATCATACTCTGGAAAAGATTGCACGAAATGTCTCTGTGCAATGAGCGCGGAAATTTTCTCTGGGGCAAAATGAAAAAACCGAGCACTAGGCTCGGTCTTCGCATTCTCAAGTTTGGGGATTAGGCGTTGAGTTTTTGCTTAATTAAAGCAGAAACTTTACCCATATCAGCGCAGCCTTCGGCTTTGCCTTTGATGATCCCCATCACTTTACCCATGTCTTGCATACCAGCTGCACCCACTTCAGCGATCGCACTGTCAATTAGTGCTGATACTTCGTCTTCGGTCAACGGTTTTGGCAAGAAGGATTCCAACACTTCAATTTCGCTGGCTTCAATAGCAGCTAAATCTTCGCGGCCGGCGTCCATATACTGGGTATATGAATCGCGACGCTGTTTGACCAGTTTCACTAATACAGACGTAATTGCTGCATCATCTAAGGTGATCTGGTTGTCTATTTCACGTTGCTTGATTTCTGCAAGCACCATGCGAATAGCGCCAAGGCGTAATTTTTCCTTGGCTCTCATAGCGTCTTTTTGGGCGTCTTTAAGCTGTTCTAAAAGGCTCATCGAAACGAAACCAGAATCAACTAGTAAAGTTTAACGCGACGTGCGTTATCGCGAGAAAGCTTTTTCATGTGGCGCTTAACAGCAGCAGCTTTTTTACGCTTACGCTCTGTTGTTGGCTTTTCGTAGTGCTCGCGACGGCGAACTTCAGCAAGGATACCTGCTTTTTCACATGAACGCTTGAAACGACGTAGTGCAACGTCAAACGGCTCGTTTTCTCTTACTTTAATAACTGGCATTAAAAATTCACCTACCTAATTAATGAGCTAAGCTCAGGCTGTTCAGCAACTGTGATCAGTAACCGGACAATTGGTTCAAAAATGGTGCGGTATTGTAAGCTGACGCAACCACACTTGTAAAGCTTAAATTATAGCTAATTCTGAGGTCGTTAAGAAACGCTAATTTCTTCACGTAAATACAAGCGATAAGCGACTTGTCCGGCTTGTTTTTCTTTAAGTAATTGCCAGTTTGCGGGTGTTTCCAAGGCTAGTTCTTGCTCTACTTCTATATAGATAAGCGCGCTTGAATTTAGCCAGTGATTTTGTTCTAAGGCACGGCAAACGCAATTGGCTAGACCCATTCTGAATGGCGGGTCGATAAACACCACATCAAAACTTTGATCCGCTGGGCGTTGCAGCAGCTGTAAAGTGTCGGCGAGTTGTACATCGGCATTGGTTAAACCTAATGCTTGCACATTCTTGATGAGCTGTGCAGCCGCAGCTTGATCTTTTTCTATCAAGCGGGCGTTTTTGGCAAACCGTGACAGTGCTTCAAACCCTAAGCCCCCAGAGCCTGCAAAGCAGTCGAGCACAGCACTGTCACGAATATCATTCATTAACCAATTAAACAGCGTTTCTTTCACTCGGTCAGTGGTTGGGCGTAATCCTTGCACATCTTTAACCGGAAGCTTACGACCACGATATTTGCCGCCGATGATACGGATAAAACCTGCTTGAAGATGTGAAGAAGTTGATTTGTTTCTCATAGTTACACGGTCTGTCATGATTACGGCAAATAATATTATCAGCATTTTAGCTAAGCGATTGCCTTAGGTGACCCCATATCCATATGTAAAGAGCGATCACTTAACGGCAAGAAGGGCGGAATTTTATCATTAATCCGGCCGCCTTGCATTTTTTCAGTGCTTTAAAGCATGCTACACTGCGCGCTTAATAAGAAATATTGTTGGCCTGACATGTTAATTTCGCGTTTTCGCAAATAGTTAGCATGCGTTTTGAGATAGCTAAGTTGATTATGGTTTGAGTGATAAAAGCTGCACCGCATCAAGCTTTGTTTAATTATAGGTAAGATGTCGCCAAAGCGCTTAGTTAGCTGAATTTTATGCGTGGTTATAAAGGTTTATGGGAAAAACGAACAAATTTTTATCTTGGTTAGGTTTTGGTAAAAAAGCCGAGCAAGAAACTCAACAGGCAGAAGCTGAGCGTTTAGCCGCAGAGCAAGCAGCTCAAGTAGAAGCGGAGCGTTTAGCGGCAGAGCAAGCAGAAGCGAAGCGTTTAGCCGCAGAACAAGCAGCTCAAGCGGAAGCGGAGCGTGTAGCAGCGGAACAAGCCGCTAAAATAGAAGCCGAGCGTTTAGCCGCAGAGCAAGCAGCTAAAGTAGAAGCCGAGCGTTTAGCGGCAGAACAAGCAGCTCAAGCAGAAGCGGAACGTGTAGCAGCGGAACAAGCCGCTAAAGCAGAAGCGGAACGTTTAGCCGCAGAACAAGCCGCTCAAGCAGAAGCGGAGCGTGTAGCCGCAGAACAAGCCGCTAAAGTAGAAGCCGAGCGTTTAGCCGCAGAACAAGCCGCTAAAGTAGAAGCGGAGCGTGTAGCCGCAGAGCAGGCAGCTCAAGCAGAAGCGGAACGTTTAGCCGCAGAGCAGGCAGCTCAAGCAGAAGCCGAGCGTTTAGCCGCAGAACAAGCGGCTCAAGCAGAAGCGGAGCGTTTAGCCGCAGAGCAGGCAGCTCAAGCAGAAGCGGAGCGTGTAGCCGCAGAACAAGCCGCTAAAGTAGAAGCGGAGCGTTTAGCCGCAGAGCAGGCAGCTCAAGCAGAAGCGGAACGTTTAGCCGCAGAGCAGGCAGCTCAAGCAGAAGCGGAGCGTTTAGCCGCAGAACAAGCGGCTCAAGCAGAAGCGGAGCGTTTAGCCGCAGAACAAGCGGCTCAAGCAGAAGCGGAGCGTTTAGCCGCAGAACAAGCGGCTCAAGCAGAAGCGGAGCGTTTAGCGGCGGAACAAGCAGCTCAAGCGGAAGCCGAGCGTTTAGCCGCAGAACAAGCGGCTCAAGCCGAAGCTGAACGTGTAGCAGCGGAACAAGCCGCTAAAGTAGAAGCAGAACGTTTGGCTGCAGAGCAAGCGGCCCAAGCAGAAGCGGAACGTTTAGCGGCAGAACAAGCCGCCCAAGCGGAAGCAGAGCGTTTAGCGGCAGAGCAGGCAGCTCAAGCAGAAGCAGAGCGTTTAGCAGCAGAGCAAGCTGCAGCTCAACCTAAAAAAGGTTTTTTTGCACGCTTAAAAGAAAGCTTAGTAAAAACTAAGGTCAATATCGGTTCTGGTTTTGCCTCTTTATTTAAAGGTAAAAAAATCGATGATGAGTTATTTGAAGAGCTTGAAACACAATTATTGACGGCTGATATTGGGGTGGATACCACCAGCAAGCTGATCGATACCTTGACGGATGTGGCTGACCGCAAACAGTTAAAAGATGGCGATGCACTTTATGAACTGTTAAAGCAAGAAATGGCTAAGATGTTGAAATCGGCGGAGCAGCCGTTGGTCATTAATGCAGACAAAAAGCCGTTTGTAATTTTAATGGTTGGTGTGAATGGCGTAGGTAAAACCACCACGATTGGTAAACTGGCGAAGCAATTCCAGGCGCAAGGCAAATCGGTTATGTTGGCGGCAGGCGACACCTTCCGTGCGGCGGCCGTAGAGCAGCTACAAGTGTGGGGCGAGCGTAACAAGATTGCGGTCATTGCTCAGCACACCGGCGCTGATAGCGCTTCTGTCGTATTTGATGCATTTCAGGCCGCAAAAGCGCGTAATGTTGATGTATTAATTGCCGATACAGCAGGGCGTTTGCAAAATAAAGATCATTTAATGCAAGAGTTGGAAAAAATCGCGCGGGTAATGAAAAAGCTCGACCCAGATGCACCGCATGAAGTGATGTTAACCATTGATGCTGGGACTGGGCAAAATGCCATTAGTCAGGTTAACTTGTTTAATAAAGCCGTTGGTTTAACGGGGATTACTTTAACCAAACTTGATGGTACGGCAAAAGGTGGGGTGATTTTCGCGGTTGCGGATAAGTTCCAGATCCCAATTCGTTTTATCGGGGTGGGTGAAGGTATTGATGACTTGCGTACTTTTAACAGCCAAGACTTTATAGACGCGTTGTTCAGTCAAGAAGATTAATATCAAAACAAACAGGGCTGCAAAGCCCTGTGCGCTAATTATTTGAAGGCAACTCAGTGTGCAAGAGCTTCATGTAATTAGGGTAGAAGCCAAATAAACACAAGAATAGGGCGGGTGATGATAAAATTTCAGCAGGTGAGTAAAACGTTTCCCGGTGGCCATCAGGCGCTGCAAAAAGTCAGTTTTGAACTAGCGCGCGGGGAGTTAGCTTTTTTAACCGGACACAGTGGTGCGGGTAAAAGCACCCTGTTGAAATTAATCAGCGTGATGGAGCGACCCTCAGCTGGACAAGTGTTTATCAATGGTGTCGACCTCAACACCATCAGCAATCGTCAAATTCCCTATGTACGCCGTGATATCGGCATTATTTTCCAAAACCACAGGCTGCTAGACCGCTATACCGTGTTTGACAATGTTGCCTTGCCGTTGGTGATTGAAGGTACGCATCACGGCGCCATTACTAAACGCGTCCATGCCGCGTTAGATAAAGTCGGGTTACTGGATAAAATTAAATGCTATCCACATACCTTATCTGGTGGTGAGCAGCAGCGGGTTGGTATCGCTAGGGCGATTGTCAATTCTCCGCCACTCTTACTAGCAGATGAACCGACCGGTAACCTCGACCCTGAGCTGTCTATGGAGATTTTAAATCTCTTTGAGGATT
Organism: Pseudoalteromonas fenneropenaei; assembly: GCF_042643375.1. Taxonomy (NCBI): domain Bacteria; kingdom Pseudomonadati; phylum Pseudomonadota; class Gammaproteobacteria; order Alteromonadales; family Pseudoalteromonadaceae; genus Pseudoalteromonas; species Pseudoalteromonas fenneropenaei. The sequence continues at coordinate 20,669 of NZ_JBHRSD010000003.1, read as the reverse complement.
TTAATCGCCATGGCACTTCAGTACTCATTGCGACCCATGATCTTGGCCTTATCGCGCGTATGAAATATCGCTCACTGACACTTTCTCATGGCCGTATGTCGCAAGATCCGCTAGCGGAGGCATTGTTATGAGTTTGCTATTTAAAGGTCGCCAAACTGGGAGTGAACGAGTAAAGCGTTCGCTATTTGCCAATCTATATTTCTTTGTTTTGATGGTGATCCGTCAGGGTGTGCAAAGCTTAGGGGAAATGTGGCGCACGCCGCTTGCCTCAATCATGACGATTTGTGTGTTAGGGTTAAGTTTAACTCTGCCCGCGACTTTGTACCTAGTAGTTAAAAACGTACAGCAGGTCAGTAGTGGCTTTCAAGAAGCGGCGGAAATATCGCTATTTGTTAAAGATGAGATGAGTGTTCAGCAAACACAAACCTTAGTGAAGCGGTTGGCGCTCTATCCTGAAGTAGAAGAAGTAACCTTAATTGACAAAGAAGCGGCATTACAAGAATTCAAACAAGTCTCAGGGTTTGGTCAGGCACTTGATTACCTCGACCAAAATCCATTACCTAATGTAGTACTGGTTACGCCTTCTAGCCGTCACCGTAGTGCCGCAGCAGCGCAAGCGCTCTTAGATAAGCTCGCCAAAGAGCGTGAAGTCGAGTTCGGTAAATTAGATATAGAATGGCTGGAGCGTTTGAACGCCTTGTTAAGTTTGCTACGCGAGAGTGTTATTACCATTGCTGTGCTGCTATTAACCTCCGTCACACTCATCATAGGTAACACCATACGCTTGTCTATCATGGATAAAAAAGCTGAGATCCAAGTGATGAAGTTAGTGGGAGCGACCAACAGCTTTATTCATACCCCGTTTTTATGGACAGGGATCTGGTATGGCATTATGGGTGGGTTTATTGCGTTTATTTGCTTAGCTGCCATGATGTGGTGGTTAGAGGCGGCGGTCACTCGTGTTGCCGGTGTTTACCAAAGTGACTTTGCGTTACTTGGTTTAACCGCCCAAGAATTAGGGGTATTGCTCATAACTGCGATTGCACTTGGCTTCATTGGCTCGTACTTATCGGTCAATCGCTACATAAAAGAAATTGAACCCGATAAAGTGTAATCGTATATTGCCGTCTACATAGTTTGGCTGATTCAGCAATGACTCAGCCAAAGCTTGCTAAGCTCCTGTCTTGACGTTGTTTTCTTGTTCTTCAAGGTTATTTTTGTCGCGTTACTGTCATATTTAGCAGCTAAACTTGCACTGCAAAAAGCTCACTTTAATTATTGTTTAATTAAACAAAACAAACAGTTACAAACTAATTTGGCAAGGGCAAAAAAAGACTTGCAATGACCCTGATAACGGGTTATAAATTATTTAGCACTCTCAAGGGGAGAGTGCTAAAACTAACGAAATTTGTCACTGAGGTGAAAAATGGGCAACGATTTATACGCAATGGCACTATCAACTGGACAGCAAAGCGCGAGTTTAGAAGGCTACATTCATGCAGTCGGTTCTATTCCTATGCTTGATGCAGAACACGAGAAAGCGCTGGCCACACGTCTTCATCAAGACGGTGATTTGGATGCGGCAAAACAACTCATTATGTCTCACCTCAGATTCGTGGTGCACATTGCTAAGAGCTATTCAGGTTACGGTTTACCACAAGCTGATCTTATCCAAGAAGGTAACATTGGCTTAATGAAAGCAGTAAAACGTTTTAATCCAGAAGTTGGGGTACGCTTAGTGTCTTTCGCGGTACACTGGATCAAAGCAGAAATTCACGAATATGTACTGAAAAACTGGCGTATCGTGAAAGTGGCGACCACTAAAGCACAACGTAAGTTATTCTTTAACCTTCGTAAAAACAAAAAGCGTTTAGGTTGGTTTAACCAAGAAGAAGTCACCACGGTTGCTAATGAATTGGGTGTGAGTGAGCGCGAAGTCCGTGAAATGGAATCGCGTATGAGCGGCCAAGATATGGGCTTTGATTTGACTGCCGATGAAGAAGAAGGCAACAGCTCTGGCACATTTTCACCTGTACAATATCTAACCGATGGTAATGGCGACTTAGCTGATACAATTGAAGAAGAGCAGTGGCAAGAACAGTCGCACAATCGCTTATTTTCTGCGTTAAAAACCCTTGATGAACGCTCACAAGACATCATCAGTGCGCGTTGGTTAGATGACGATAAAGCGACATTACAAGAACTCGCTGAAAAGTATCAGGTCTCTGCAGAGCGCGTACGTCAGCTCGAGAAGACCGCGATGAAGAAACTTCAGCAAGCTATGGTTTAAGTCAAGCTATTAACTCAGTTTCGAGCAAGCATTTAACAAAAAGCCCCAACACTCAGTGTTGGGGCTTTTTGCTTTGGGAGGTTGTTAGTGATCGCGCTGTACGGCGATATTCGCCAGCGCAACTAATGCTTGCTTGTACGGCGAGTCAGGTAAAAAGTTAAGACAAGCTATCGCTCGGTCTGCCTCAAGCTGGGCTTTTTCCATGGTCAAGTCTAGCGCTTTGGTTTGGGCTAAGGTCGCGAGAATATCATCCAAATAGTTCAGGCCGTCGCTGAACTCAATAGCGTGACGGATCTGCGCCACTTGCTCTGGTGTGCCGCGTTGCATCGCGTAAATCAACGGTAGTGTTGGCTTACCTTCAGCTAAGTCGTCACCGATGTTTTTACCTAAGGCTTTAGCGTCCGCGCGGTAATCCAATACATCGTCTACCAACTGAAAGGCAGTGCCTAAGTGCATACCATAGAGCTTCATGGCTTCTTGGGTGGCCGTATCACGTTCAAGAATAATGGCGGGCAGTAAAGTGGCCGCTTCAAACAACTTGGCGGTTTTACTGTAAATCACTTGCATGTAACTGGCTTCAGCTGTGTCTGGATCGTTGCAATTCATCAGCTGTAACACTTCGCCTTCCGCAATGATATTAGTAGCATCAGCAAGAATACGCATCACTTCCATGTTGTTAAGGCCAACCATTAATTGAAATGAGCGGGTGTAGATAAAGTCGCCAACTAATACGCTTGCGGCATTACCAAACTCTGCATTGGCAGTAGGTTCACCGCGACGTAATAAAGATTCATCTACAACATCGTCGTGGAGCAAAGTAGCGGTATGAATAAACTCAACTATGGTTGCTAAGGTAACGTGCTTATCACCCTGATAACCCATCGCTTTAGCCGCAAGGAGAGTGAGCATTGGGCGCACGCGCTTACCACCACTGTTGATGATATAGAGTCCGAGTTGGTTTACTAACGCAACATCTGAGCGCATTTGCGCATGGATCAATTGATTGACGCTGTTCATTTCGTCGTTAATCAGCGTCTGGATAGCCTTAATATCCATTCCTCTCCAAGCCATATCTATGAGATTAACGGCGCGATTGTACTACAAAAAATAACAGGTCACGATATTTTGTCAGGCTGTGACTGAAAAAACACAGTAATTTTCGGTGATTAGAGTGAAAAGTGAACGAACCTGTTCCTTGTTTGGCTAATTTGGCAATTATGACGATTTGATGTAAAAAGCACTTGGCATAAGGCGAAAAATCGATACAATAGCAAAAAATTTTATTCGCCCTCGTTCGAGTTATTTTTTATTCGATTTTTGCTCAAATGGGCTTGCGCGAGGCTACGCATTAGCGTAAACTTCGCGCCCTATCGAAGAATATTTAGTTGCGTCGATTTGAGGGCGCACAGACGGAGTTAATTATGTACGCGGTTTTCCAAAGTGGTGGTAAACAGCACCGTGTGACTGAAGGTCAAACAATTCGTTTAGAGAAGCTAGACGTTGAGACTGGTGCAGCAGTTGAATTTGATTCAGTACTTCTAGTAGCTGATGGTGAGAAAATCGAGATCGGTGCCCCGTTCGTAAACGGTGGTAAAGTGACTGCTGAAGTAGTTTCACACGGTCGCGGTGAGAAAATTAAGATCGTTAAATTTAGACGTCGTAAGCATCACCGTAAAGAAATGGGCCACCGTCAGTGGTTCACTGAAGTTAAAATCACTGGCATTAGCGCTTAATATTAGGGGTACGTAAAGATGGCACATAAAAAGGCAGCTGGTAGTACACGTAACGGTCGCGATTCAGAAAGTAAACGCTTAGGTGTTAAACGTTTTGGTGGCGAATCAGTATTAGCGGGTAACATCATCGTTCGTCAACGTGGTACTAAATTCCACGCTGGTACTAACGCATCAATCGGTCGTGACCACACTATCTTCGCAACTGCAGACGGCAAAGTTGTGTTTGAGCAGAAAGGTCCACTTAACCGTAAATACGTTAGCATCGTTGCTGAGTAATCGGTAAAGAATCAGAAAAACCCCGCTTAGGCGGGGTTTTTTGTTTTTATGGATTAAGGGCGCGGAGAAAACCGTAAAACGCTGTTATAATATAGCCCAGATAATCCGATCCAAATTGCCGAGGCAGTGATGAACCACTGACATCTTAGGATGTAAAGTGAGTGATAACCTTACCAGCTAGGCAATAGGTAAAAACACCTCAAGCGAGTCAAAAGAGAGTAAGCATGAAGTTTGTTGATGAAGTTGAAATCCGCGTAGAAGCCGGTGATGGCGGCAATGGCGTGGTGTCGTTTCGACGCGAAAAATATCTACCGGATGGTGGCCCAGATGGCGGCGACGGCGGCGACGGTGGTAGCGTCTTTTTGCAAGCCGATGAAAACCTCAACACTTTGATTGATTACCAGTTTGAGCGCTTTCATATGGCAGAACGTGGCACCAATGGCCAGTCGCGTAACTGTACCGGTAAAAAAGGCGAAGATTTGATAGTCCGTGTGCCAGTTGGAACGCGCATTATCGACGTTGATACCGAAGAGGTGATGGGCGATTTAACCCAGAACGGTCAAAAGCTATTGGTAGCTAAAGGCGGTTGGCACGGTTTAGGTAATACTCGTTTTAAATCGAGTACAAACCGCGCGCCACGACAAAAAACCATGGGTACCAAAGGTGAAGTGCGTAATTTGCGCTTAGAGCTAATGTTACTTGCGGATGTGGGTTTACTGGGCTTACCAAATGCCGGTAAATCGACTTTTATTCGTAGTGTGTCAGCGGCGAAGCCTAAGGTAGCAGATTATCCATTTACTACTTTAGTACCAAACCTTGGCGTGGTGCGCCCTGCTGTGGGCAAGTCATTCGTTATTGCTGATATTCCAGGTTTGATTGAAGGCGCATCGGAAGGGGCAGGTTTAGGTTTTCGTTTCCTGCGTCACTTAGAGCGTTGTCGAGTGTTATTACATATCGTTGACGTATTGCCAATTGATGGCAGCGATCCGGTTGAAAACGCCTTTGCGATTATTAACGAACTGCATCAATATAGCCCTAAGTTGGCAGAGAAACCGCGTTGGTTAGTGCTTAACAAGATTGACCTGTTACTAGAAGAAGAGCAGGAAGAGATCTGTTCAAGGATAGCGGAAGAACTTGGTGAAGAAACCAATGTTTATCGTATTTCTGCTGCAAACAAGCTCAATACACAACAATTGTGCTTTGATATTATGGCGCTCATTGATAGTTTACCACGTGATAAGTTTGCAGAAGAGCAACAGCAAGAAGAAGTCGAATTCAAGTGGGATACTTACCATAAAGAAGCAACCAAGTCTGATGATGATGACTGGGACGACTGGGATGAAGATGATTACGACGTTGAGGTAGTTTATCAACGTTAAAAAAGGGGCCGTAAGGCCCTTTTTCATAGCTGAAGATTAGAATAAGAGAGAGCATTGTGATTATTTCAATGATTGCTGCGATGGCAAATCATCGTGTGATTGGCAAAGACAACCAAATGCCTTGGCATTTACCAGCCGATTTAGCCCACTTTAAGCGCGTTACTTTAGGTAAGCCAGTAATAATGGGCCGTAAAACCTTTGAATCTATCGGTCGTCCATTACCGGGTCGGCGCAATATTGTGATCAGCTCAAATCCTGATTTTAGCGCTGCCGGAATTGAAATCGTCTCGTCCCCTGAAAAGGCACTGGCCCAAGTGTCTGAGTGCGACGAAGTGATGATCATTGGTGGTGGACATATTTATCAAACCTTTCTTCCGATGGCTGAGCGTCTATACTTAACTTTTATTGACTTAAATGTAATAGGGGATACGCAGTTCCCAGATTACGAAAGTGCGGCTAACTGGCAACAAATTGAAATAACTTGCAACGATCCTGATGATAAAAACCCTTATCATTACCAGTTCGTAACGCTTGAGCGTAAACGATGAAATGTTGCTAACATTTGTAATGGTTGCTACAATTAGCCTAGTACTTACATACGAACAAAGTATTAAAAGGGCCCTCGAATGAAATTATCTACCGTGTTAGTATCAGCATCTCTATGTTTGGCGTCAGTAGCGTTTTCAAATGCTGCTAAAGCGAACGACCAACTTGCTCTGTCTCTGTGCGAGTATGTGGCCGCAAATGACAAAAACCGTTTACGAGATACGCTGAAAACGGCAAGGGTAAAAATGCGCAACGTATACGATTCAGTATTGTGCAATGGCAACAATCTGTTACGTCACGCAATTGCAAGCAATGCAGTTGACGCTGGTGAGTTTGTGGTTAAAAACTTACCGAAGAGCGCACTAGAAGATGGTGCTGATATCGCATGGGCTGAAGGTAATGGCCAAGGCGGTTCTGCGCTTATCGCGATTATCAAAGAACGTGTTGCTGGTAACTAAGCATACGATCTGAATGCGAAAAGCCTCACACTTGTGGGGCTTTTTTGTCACTGAGAAATTTCCCCAAAACGAAAACTACTGCTTTTGTCGTAATTCTCGAAAATGTCATTTTAATCACAAAAAATTTCCATATTAGCCCTTGAGCTTTATCAAAATGCCCTCAATACTTGTAGTGAGACAAGCTAAAAAGGGAGTCGCTATGAAAGTAAATGTTTCAGGTCATCATGTAGACATTACCGATGCCATTAAAAAACACGTAGACGAAAAGTTTAACAAGATAGCGAGTCATTATCCGTCGCTGCTGTCATTGGACGTTATTATCAGCAAAGAGCATAATCGGTTTTATGCCGAAATTAACACCAACTATATTGGGGTTCATCTTGCGGTGAAAGGAGAAGACGACGTGATGTACCCTGCAGTTGCTAATGCTGCCAAGAAGCTTGATTCCGCGTTGCGTCACCGTAAAGGCCAAATTAAGGCCAACAAACATGAAAAGCTAACAGGTTAAAAACGCTAAGCGTACCATTTTTTAATGCAGTACAAGATTTTTAAGTGAAACACAATTGAAGGGCCTTGTGGCCCTTTTTTCTTTGTCGAGGCTTAGTTAGACTGCATCCCAAGATAGTTTATAGCGGTAAGTCATGACATCTCCAGATTATCAGGCACTCCTTGATGCCACCGTCACTCGGGTAAAGCCATTACTAGCGCAAGGCAAAGTGGCCGATTACATTCCGGCTTTAGCAGAAGTCGCACAACAGCAATACGCCATAGCGTTAGTCACCAACGATGGGCAATGTTTTTATGCCGGCGACAGTGAAGCGCGTTTTACGATTCAATCGGTGTCAAAAGTAATGACGCTTACTTTGGCACTGCAACGCTATGGTGAAACATTATGGCAACGGGTGGGGAAGGAGCCTTCGGGCACTGCGTTTAATTCTCTAACTCAGCTGGAATTTGAGCATGGCATACCGCGGAATCCTTTCATTAATGCGGGCGCCATTGTCACCTGTGATGCTTTATTTTCGCGTCTCTCTGCTCCGATTCATAGCATGTTGGAGGCATTTCGCATTCAAGCTGGGAACAGTAAAATTATCATAGACAAGAAAGTGGCGAACTCAGAGTATGAGCATCGCCACCGCAATGCAGCAATGGCGCATTTGATGAAGTCGTTTGGTAACTTTGACAATCAAGTCGATGAAGTCTTACGTGCTTATTTTAGCTATTGTGCAATTGAGCTGAACGCTTTGGAGCTTGCTAAAGCATACAGTTATTTATCGAATCACGGCTTTTGCCAGTTTTCTAAGCAGCAGTTACTAACGGCGCGCCAAACTAAGCAGTTAAATTCTTTATTATTTACCAGTGGGTTATATGACGCCGCCGGTGATTTCGCCTATCGGGTTGGTATGCCGGGTAAATCCGGGGTATCGGGGACGATTGTTGCTGTAGTGCCGGGGAAATTTACCGTTGCGGTGTGGTCACCAGGTTTAGACAAAGTGGGCAATTCTATTGCTGGCATCGCTGCACTGGAATATCTATCTATGCAATTGGATGTTTGCGCGTTTTAATAACAAGCTACATCAGCACTAAGGCCATGACTTGCCTTAATGCTGATGTCGTGTTGAGACAGAGTTACTGATCCCAGTAGGCTTGTTCCAGTGAGTCTTCGCGTTCAGGCAAGCCGCGCGACAAACGTGGCGAATGCTGCACTAGTACTTCATAGCTGGCGCGGTTGGCATATTTGCTGATTTGCGCCAGTGATGAATAGGTAATGGCCTTTTGTTCATGCTTTGCTGAATTGGGCACATTTAGTTTGTGGTAAACGTTTGCTGAAATATCATGCAGTACCGCAGCTAGCGCACAATCGCCCGCGCCATTGGTATTTTTGATGCTATCAGGGCCGCCCATGTATGGTGCAGAATGCGTGTATACTCGTACCGGATGTTGGCAGTCGCTTTTACGCATAGCGCGTGAGTATTCGTAGTGATTAAACTCAGGAATGGCACCTGGCAATAACGGGTGTTCGGTTTCACGTTTAAAACTGTCTTCAACATAGCCCGCCATAAACATGCCGCGCGCACCTGCGGTACAGATCACCATATCAACCCAATCAAGAGCTTTGTCAGCGGCTAATAACGGGTCGGCAAAACCAGTAATGGCTTCACCTTCCTCTTCGTTCATAGCCAGGATATCGACATATTTTTCCACAAACTCAGCCCACCAAACGGGGTCTTTTTCAATCAGGAATTTGGTGCCGAGTGTTAACACTACAGGCACACCCGCCTCATTTGCATATTCAACCGCCTGCATGGTGGCTTGCGTCATGGTTTCGTCACCTTGGGTGCGCATTAAATACGCACTAATCAGTAACGCAGATGAGTTTTGGATCAAAGCTTTGTCGATAGACTCAGGGCGTAAATGGTTCATTAACCCGGCGCTGATAGCGAAGGTGCGCTCGCCACTGTCATCAATCAAAGTAAAACAGCGGCCAATTGGGCCATCGACAGGCTGTAAATAGTTGAGATCAACACGGCTAGAAGTGTTACACAAAAAGCGATAGGCATAGCTGCCAATGCTGATATTTTCGCTCATCACACCCAATAACACAGAACGGTCATCGGCCAACACTGAGTAATTGTGCAAGGTGTTACCTATGGTGCCGCCAGCAAATTCATATTCAACCATCTTGTCACGTTTCAAACGCTCGTAGAGCGCATGAGTGGTTTCGCTGTCGATAACTTGTGACATGCCACGTTTAAGTTGGAATTCATCCAAAAACGCGAGGTCGACTTTAGCTTCGATATCCACTACGATTTGGTCAATACCACAAATATAGTTGTGTGCAAGGCGATCACTGGAGTGAAATTGGCTTATCAGTGGATCTTTGTCTTCCACTGGAAAGTAATGTTTTTGCCTGCGGCGTCCCGGAAATTTCATCTTCTACCCGTGTGTTGTGAGCTTAAGAATTAAAAAGCGGCGAATTATAGCGTAAAGCCTAAAAGCGAAGCCATGCCATTTTGCCTAATTTTAGCAATAATCCCCAAATCGCGCTGTACTTGCTATACCTTGCCTACATAAAACCGCTGCGGTGTTGGCTCGATGTGCTGACCATAATTCAATCGTCTGTCTGTGCGCACGGGATTACTCTTAGGTCGTCTATCTGCAATTCAAAGTCATTTGGGTATATAATCGGCGCGCAGTGAAGGCATAAGCGAAGAATTGAACATGACGACACAACGCTCAGATGAAGAGTGGATGATGCAAGCACTTATGCTTGCCGATAAGGCTTGGCAGCAAGGGGAGATCCCCGTTGGGGCAATTTTGGTAAAAGACGATGAAGTGTTAGGAGAAGGCTGGAATCAGTCGATTACTTTGCATGACCCCTCTGCCCATGCGGAAATGATGGCCATTCGTGCTGCTGGCAAAGCGCTTAAAAACTACCGCCTAGTGGATTGCACTTTGTATGTTACGCTTGAACCTTGTTCTATGTGTGCGGGGTTGTTGGTGCACAGCCGCGTAAAACGCGTGGTTTATGGTGCCTCAGATGCCAAAACAGGTTCGGCGGGTTCAATTATGAATCTGTTACAAGAACCTAAACTCAATCATCAGGTCGAGATCACTCGGGGCGTGTTGGCTGAGGCTTGTGGTGAGAAATTATCAGCGTTTTTTCGTGAGCGCAGGCAACAAATAAAAGCGGCGAAGCAAGCGACTCAAGGCTGAGCCGCTGGTTCTTCGACTTGGATCATGGCGAATTGACGGCGCCGATGAAGAATTTTTTTATGGATATTTTTCAAGGTAATACGGCGACGATTAGGCGACGCATTACGCACATTGCGTTTAAATCTTGCAGTTCGACGTCTCTTTAACATCTGAACCTCCTTATCTGTGAGAGCGGGTGTTACCAAGAGTAACCTTTAGAATGTGATATCTGTTTGACAAGCAAGCTATGCGTTGGGTTCCATTGATAAAAATTATGCATTCTAAACGTGAATGGAACGGCTAGCTTTTGGGCTTGGTCAACAGCACTGAACGGGGGGTCCTCGTGGCGATACGCTTCCATTTTCTCGCGTACCTTCGTTTTGATACTAGCTGGTTTTCCCCTGAAACGGTAGTATTTTATCAGTGCTGCTTGTGACTTTTTGTGACATTGTTGTCGCGTTAGATATTTTCCTTAACCGCTCTTTTTACCTTGGTTGTGATGCAGCGTGACGCGGTGTTTTCCTACTATAGCTTGGTAACACTTGAACTGAGATCAAGTAGTTAGCAGCACAATCAGCAAAGTACTGTGATTTTTTCCGCTTTTGACATTTTTGTGTTAAATCCAACAGCTATTTCGACTATAATAGCGACCCAAAATATCGTTCAATCCTTAACCCCGGATGAAAATACCTATGTTAATCTTACGTGGTGCGCCAGCACTTTCTGAGTTTAAAGTTCAAAAGATCCTTGAAAAATGCGCAGCAGCGAACCTACCAGTGTCTGGTGTGTACGCTGAATTTATGCATTTTGCTGATCTCACAGAGGCGCTGACCGAGGCGGAATCAGACAAGCTACAAAAGCTGTTAACGTACGGTCCAACCATTCCTCTACATGAGCCACAAGGCGCATTAATCCTGGTTACTCCTCGCCTTGGCACGATTTCTCCGTGGGCATCTAAGGCAACTGATATTGCCAATAACTGTGGTCTAGCTAAAGTACACCGTGTTGAGCGTGGTATCGCTTACTATATTGAGGGTCAGTTATCTGCAGAAGAGCTGGCAGAAGTCGCTAAGCTAGTACACGACCGCATGACTGAGTCAACGCACACCACGCTTGAAGCTGCCGCGCAGCTATTCCGTGTTGAGTCGCCACGTCCTATGTCATCTGTGGATATTTTGGGTGGTGGTCGTGAGGCGTTAGTAGCAGCAAACGTCGAGCAAGGCTTTGCCTTAGCGGACGACGAAATTGATTACTTGGTAGAAAACTTCCAAAAGTTAGGTCGTAACCCTAACGATATCGAATTATTTATGTTCGCGCAGGCGAACTCTGAACACTGTCGTCACAAAATCTTTAATGCAGATTGGACTATCGACGGTGTGGAACAGCCTAAATCACTGTTCAAAATGATCAAAAATACTTACGAAACGCACAGCGAAAACGTCTTATCAGCTTATAAAGACAACGCTGCGGTAATGACAGGGTCAAAAGCAGGTCGTTTCTTCCCAAATAACGAAGGTGAATACGCGTATCATCAAGAAGATATTCATATTTTGATGAAAGTTGAAACCCATAACCACCCAACAGCGATTGCGCCATTCTCTGGTGCGTCGACTGGTTCTGGTGGTGAGATTCGTGACGAAGGTGCAACTGGCCGTGGTTCTAAGCCAAAAGCAGGTTTAGTCGGCTTTACGGTATCAAACTTACGTATTCCTGGTTTTGAACAGCCGTGGGAAAGCGATTTTGGTAAGCCAAACCGCATCGTCAATGCGCTCGATATTATGATTGATGGCCCACTCGGTGGCGCTGCGTTTAACAACGAATTTGGTCGTCCAAACCTACTTGGTTACTTCCGTACTTACGAAGAGAAAGTGAACAGCCACAACGGTGAAGAAGTACGTGGTTACCACAAGCCAATCATGATTGCCGGTGGTCTTGGTAACATTCGTGAAAGCCACGTGCAAAAAGGCACTATTCCAGTTGGCGCGAAGTTAATTGTTCTAGGTGGTCCTGCGATGAACATCGGCCTTGGTGGCGGTGCGGCTTCTTCAATGGCATCAGGCCAATCAAACGAAGATTTAGATTTTGCTTCTGTACAACGTGAAAACCCTGAAATGGAACGTCGTTGTCAGGAAGTGATTGACAAATGTTGGCAGTTGGGCGATGCGAACCCGATTGCCTTTATTCATGACGTTGGTGCGGGTGGGATCTCCAATGCGTTCCCAGAGCTGGTCAACGATGGCGGTCGCGGTGGTAAGTTTGAACTACGTAACGTACCAAACGATGAACCGGGTATGGCACCACACGAAATTTGGTGTAACGAATCACAAGAGCGTTACGTTCTTGCGGTTGCAGCAGAAGACTTCCCACGTTTTGAAGCTATCTGTAAACGTGAGCGCGCGCAGTACGCGGTGATTGGTACCGCGACTGAAGAGCGTCATTTAACGGTTTCGGATAGCCATTTTGATAACAATCCGGTTGATTTGCCACTTGATGTATTGTTAGGCAAGCCGCCAAAAATGCACCGTGACGTGACCTCAAAGCAAGCGCAAGGTCAGGCACTGGATACTGCGGGGATTGATTTAGCCGATGCGGCGATGCGCTTATTGCGTTTGCCAACCATTGCAGAAAAAACCTTCTTAATCACCATTGGTGACCGCACTGTGACTGGTTTAGTGGCGCGCGACCAAATGGTTGGCCCATGGCAAGTGCCAGTTGCGAACTGTGCGGTAACGGCAGCGACCTACGACACTTACCATGGTGAAGCGATGTCTATGGGGGAGCGTACTCCAGCGGCACTACTTAACTATGGTGCCTCCGCACGTTTAGCGGTTGGTGAGGCACTGACTAACCTAGCTTGTGCCAACATTGGTGGCCTTGAGAATGTAAAACTCTCGGCAAACTGGATGGCAGCAGCCGGTCACCCGGGTGAAGACGCTGGTCTTTACGAGGCAGTTAAAGCGGTGGGCGAAGAGCTATGTCCAGCGCTTGGCTTGACGATTCCGGTTGGTAAAGACTCCATGTCAATGAAGACCAAGTGGGATGAAAACGGTGAAGAGAAATCGGTTACTGCACCATTGTCATTGATTATCACTGCATTTGGTCGTGTTGAAGACATTCGTAAAACAGTGACGCCACAACTGCGCACTGACAAAGGTGACACTAGTCTAGTATTGGTTGACTTAGGTGCAGGCCAAAATCGTTTGGGTGCATCTTGTTTGGCGCAAGTTTATAAGCAACTAGGTGACAAAACCCCAGATGTAGATAGCCCTGAACTACTAAAAGGCTTCTACAATGCGATGCAAGCTTTAGTTGCTGATGCTAAATTGTTGGCTTACCACGACCGCTCAGACGGTGGTCTATTCACCACTATCGCAGAAATGGCTTTTGCGGGCCATACTGGTGTGAGCGTTTCGCTCGATGGTCTAGTTGGAACTGATCTCGAAGTGCTGTTTAACGAAGAGTTAGGTGCTGTGATCCAAGTGCGCAATGACGACTTAGCGGCAGTGCAAGCGGTACTTGTTGCGCATGGCCTAGATGCGGTAACGCACGTCATTGGTACGTTAAACGCAGACGACCAAGTCATCTTTAACCGTGCTGGCAAGTCAGTACTTGCGCATGCTCGTACTGAGCTACGCACTGTATGGGCTGAAACCACCTATCAAATGCAGGCCATGCGTGATAACCCGGCGTGTGCTAAACAAGAGTTTGATGCCAAGTTTGATGCCAAAGACCCAGGTTTAAATGTGAAATTAGGCTTTGATATCAATGAAGATATCGCAGCGCCTTATATTGCTACGGGTGCTAAGCCGCGCATGGCCATTTTGCGTGAGCAAGGTGTTAACTCGCATTTAGAAATGGCAGCCGCCTTTAATCGCGCAGGTTTTGCGGCGATTGACGTTCATATGAGCGATATCCTTGAGGGTCGTATCACCCTTGAGCAATTTAAAGGTTTAGTCGCCTGCGGTGGTTTCTCGTACGGTGACGTACTAGGTGCTGGTGAAGGTTGGGCGAAGTCTATTCTATTCAATGACATGGCGCGTGCGCAGTTCCAAACGTTCTTTGAGCGCCCAGATACTTTCAGTTTAGGGGTATGTAACGGTTGTCAAATGATGTCAACGTTACGTGAATTGATCCCAGGTACTGAACATTGGCCACGCTTTGTACAAAACAAGTCGGCCCGTTTTGAAGCACGTTTTAGCTTAGTTGAAGTACAAGAAAGCCCGTCAATCCTGTTCCAAGGTATGGCTGGCTCACGTATGCCAATTGCGGTATCGCATGGTGAAGGTCATGCTGAGTTCCGTAATACGGCAGCAATTGAGCATGCGTTAAGCTCAGGCACGGTAGCGGTGAAGTTTGTTGATAACTATGGCAATCCAACCGAAAACTACCCAGCTAACCCGAACGGTTCACCAGCGGGTATTACTGGTATTACCTCACTTGATGGTCGTGCGACAGTCATGATGCCTCACCCTGAGCGTGTGTTCCGTGCAGTCGCTAACTCTTGGCGCCCAGACGAGTGGCAAGAAGACAGCCCATGGATGCGTATGTTCCGTAACGCACGTAAATACATAGGTTAAGCGATTAAGGTTGCGAGACTAACAAAAAAGGCGCTCACTAAGCGCCTTTTCTTTGTCAAAATAATGGGTTAGCGGTTATCTGAGTTGCAGTTGGCGAGCAGTTGTTGCCAAAAAGCCATACCTTTACGGCGGGCTAAACGTATGTTGTTGTCCGGAATACTATCCGGATCGTCATAATTTTCCAGCGCTAATGCCATGCTTGCCTCGCGGATCAAATGTAAGGTTGGATAGGGCGCGCGATTGGTATAATTGGCAGGGTCGTTTTCGTCGCTGTCAGCAAACACATAGTTCGGATGAAAGTTGGCGATTTGGTATTTACCTTCATAACCTTGTGCAGCCAGCAACGCATTAGCAAGGTCAACTAAATCAAGAAATTCGTCAAAATCAGCAAACCCCGCGGGGAAAATCAGTAAAGTCGTCTCTCGCTCAGGGTATTGATCAAGGGCAATGCAGGCTTCAATCATGGCCAAAACGGCGTCTTCCAAAGTTGTGGCGTTGTTGACGTCGTAATGAATGGTATTTTGCTCGACTTCTTTGCGAGCAAATGGGCAGAAGTTATATTTAACAATGACATTACTCACCCAGTTTTGCATGCTGAGGACAGTGGCGTTAGACATCTTACATTACTCCAGATGACGATAAATCAGGTCTAAGGTGCGCGCTTCGGCACCTTGATTGGCAGCTAAACAGCGCTGTGCGTGTTGCCCAAGCTGCTGACAAGCTTCTGCGTCGTTGAATAAATTGGCCAATTGCGTTGCAAGTGCAGTGCTATCTTGTACTATTTTGGCACCACCAAGCGCTAATAGTTCAGGATAAATATGGGCAAAGTTATGATAGCTGGGGCCGCTTAAAATACCGACTGCAAAGGCCGCCGCTTCGAGCGGGTTATGGCCGCCACGATCTATCAGGCTACCGCCCACATAAGCGATATTAGCCGCGCCGTAAAGGCGTTTAAGCTCCCCTAAAGTATCGGCTAGCAATACTTGTGTGTGAGCCGTGAGCTGCATTGCAGTTCGTGAGCAAAAATGCAAACCCGCTTGTTGAATTAAACTGGCCACTAGAGGAAATTGCTCAGGGTGGCGCGGTGCAATAATAAGCAGAGCATTTGGGTGAATGAGTAACAGCTGCTGATGCGCAGCCAACACTTGTTCATGTTCGCCAGGGTGGGTAGAGCCTGCGACCCACACCGGACGTTCTGGCCATAGCGCTTTTAGCTCAGCGACCGTTTGCTGGTCTTCATCGCTGATTTGTAAGTCAAATTTTACTGAGCCCGTGACAGTGAGTTTACTTTCATCCAGCCCTAGCTCGACAAAACGTTTGCCATCGGTACTACTGTGGCAACCAACCGCGCTAAGTTGGCTTAGCATAGCTTGGCTAAGCGCAGCAAAGCGCTGATAACCCTGAGCTGATTTTGCTGACAGTCGAGCGTTTAGTAGTATGGTCTGACAGCCATTTTTTTGCGCAGCAGCAATTAAGTTAGGCCACAATTCAGTTTCAAATAAACACACTAATTTTGGCTGCAATACGCGGATAAAACGGCGGCTGATATGCCAAAAGTCCAGCGGTAAGTAACAAACTTGTACACTGTTGCCAAATTGTTGCTGAATTTGGGTGCGCCCCGTTGGCGTATTGCAGGTGAGGATCAATCGTTCATCGCGGCTGCTTAATAGTTTTTTGATAATAGGCGCAGCGGCAAGTACCTCGCCGACAGAGGCACAGTGAAAAACCAGCGCGTGTTTAGGTAAGTGAGTTAGTCTAAGCGCCAAGCGTTCAGCAAAATGGTAACGATAAGCAGGTTGCTTGTTGCCTCGCATCACGTACAAGTACAGCAAAATGAGTGGAGCCAGTAAATACAGCAGCACACTGTAGGCAAAACGGGACATAAGTGCCTCAATCTATAATTCAGCGGCCATTTTAGCGCTCTGGACATTTGGTGCAAGTCACTCACCTTGGTAATTACACTTTTAAACAGCTAACAAACTGTGTTTCTTGGGTAAATTTGTTAGTATGGAATAAATTTGTCATTCATTCTTAGCCCATAATGAAAAAGCGTGTTTGTTTAGTGCCTCTATTAGCTGCGTTGATGTTGCCAACTGCGTTTGCAGCGCCAACAGCTTATCTGCCGCTTGGCTCTGATCCATTACTGGAATATCAAGTCGAACAATTATTTGCCCTGACCACGGGGACGCCTTCGGCCAAGCCTTATCGTTTGACCGATATTCATAACGCCTTGCGCCATGCAAGAACCAAACAACCAGCCTTGTATGATGCGATTGTGGATAAGTTAAAAATCTACAATAGCCGCGATGCGGTAGTGCGCCAAGGAGTTGAACTAAGGGTCAAAAATGGCGAAACGCATGCGCTTGGTAATGACCGCGGTAATACCTCAGCTGAGTATGCACAGCTTTCGTTTGAAGGGATTTGGCGAGGCAGTGAAAACACCTTAATGCAGGTTGGCTTGGAATATCGCGTGAAGGCGGCTGAATTGGTCCCGTATAACACCTTTGTTGCTTATTCGCTTGGTAATGTGCAAGTTGATTTAGGTTACAAAGAGCATTGGTTGTCGCCGTTTAAGCATTTCGCACAGGTGTATTCTAATAATGCAGAGCCTTCTCCATCAGTATCACTTGGCTTAGTGTCACCTTTGCACAATTGGTGGAATTTGGACATTGAGCTGTTTTACTCCGAGTTAGATCATGTTGAAGATGGTTTTTATCATCAGGGACAAGTTGTCAGTGGCACGCCTCAATTAGCAGGCACACGTTTACATTTTGAGCCAGTTGAGGGTTGGACAATTGGCTTTAATCGCATAATGCAGTTTGGTGGTGGCCCGCGAGATGTGTCTGTCAAAGATGTTTTTAAAGCGTTTTTTGACCCAGCAGGGCAAGACAATCGTGATTTAAGTGGAGGCACATTTGATAGTGAGCTTGGCGACCAGTGGGCAACTATCACTTCTCACCATCAGTTTACAGAATGGTTTAATGGCGAAATTTACTTCGAGTATGGCGGGGAAGATACCAAAGATCATAAAAATTACCAGTTTGGTAATTTAGCCATCAATGCCGGCGTCTATTTACCCACCCTGACGGATAAATCATCACTGCGCTATGAATACAGCAATATGCATAGCCGTTGGTATACTAACGAACTTTATTTTAAAAATGGCAATACGATTGATGGTTTTGTGGTCGGGAGTTTTATTGCCGATAGTCGGGTATTCGGTGATGACAATCCATCTAAAGCACACATTTTGGAATGGGTGTATAATAGCAGTTTGAGTTCACAATGGCGGTTAAAATACACCACGATTGCGAAAGAGAATGTCGAGGATTCTGGTTTTCCTATCATAGACTTTACCTATCAACACCGTGCTCATGAACTTGAAATTGTCCGTAACGAACGTTGGCAAGATAAACAAGTAGAAGCCAAGCTAGCGGTTGGTAAAGATGTGTTTGGTGAAAACTATTCTTGGTTGTCTCTTAATATTTATTGGTAATTCACACGGGCTTAATTACTAGGAAATCATATGTCAAAGCTAGAAGCCGTTGCGGCAAGTTATTTAGAAAGTCTTGCACGGCACAATGCCGTGTTTGCGACCATGGCAAATTATCAAAACGAGTGCCAAGCGCTGTTGGCTGCTTGTATGCAAACGCTGCAATCAGGCGGTAAAGTGATTTGGTGTGGCAATGGCGGCAGTGCTGCGGATGCCCAGCATTTGGCGGCAGAGTTTGTGGTGCGTTATAAGAAAGAGCGTGGTCCTCTGGCTGCAATCGCTTTGACAACCGACACTTCTATTCTTACTGCGCACAGCAATGACTACCATTTTGACACTGTGTTTGAGCGCCAAGTACTAGCACTGTGTAAACCGGAAGATTTAGTCATCGGTTTAACCACGTCCGGCACTAGCGCCAACATTAATCTAGCATTAGCGGCAGCGAATGAGATTGGCGCGATGACAGTCGCGCTTACTGGCCGTGAAGGTGGCAAAGTAAAAGACATCGCAAAATTGCCTATTATCATTCGCAATGATGAAACAGCACGCATTCAAGAAGCGCACATGTTTATCGGCCATTGGTTGTGCGAAGCTGTTGATATGTTGGTTGCGGAGTAAGCCATGGAGTTGTCGTTTTTACAGCATTTGTCCAAGGCTAAAGTGTTAGTGGTTGGCGATGTAATGCTCGACAAATATTGGCATGGTGATACCGGACGAATTTCTCCAGAAGCGCCTGTGCCAGTAGTCAAAGTCGCGAAAGTAGAAGACAAAGCGGGCGGCGCGGCTAACGTAGCGAAAAATATCGCGCATTTGGATGGTCAAGTCGGGTTACTTGGTTTGATAGGTGAAGATGACAATGGCCAAGTGCTTGAAGCGATTCTTGCAGCTGATCATATCGCTTCTCAGCTCGTTAAAGTGGCCGAGCTACCGACTATCGCCAAAATGCGCGTTATCTCGCGTCATCAACAAGTGGTGCGTTTAGATGTTGAAGAGCCGTTTAGTCTTAGCCACAGTGAACTGCTATTAGCACGTCTTGAGAATGTGTTAGCAGACTACGATATTGTGGTGTTTTCTGATTACAACAAAGGGGCGCTTGGCCATATCGAAGCCATGATAAAGCTTGCTAAACAAGCCGGTAAGCTAGTGCTCGTTGACCCTAAATCACATGATCTCAATAAATATCGTGGTGCTGATATTATCACCCCCAATCTTAGTGAGTTTCGTCTTGCTGGTGGTGATAGCCAATCTGAAGAGACGCTCACCGAGAGTGCGCGCAAACTGATTGCGGATGCGGGAATTGGCGCCATGTTACTGACGCGCTCAGAGCAAGGCATGTCACTTATCAACGCCACTGAGAAACATGATTTTGCAGCGCAAGTATTGGAAGTGAGCGATGTGACCGGTGCGGGTGATACTGTGATTGCCACCCTTGCTGTGATGCTAGGTGCTGGTATGGCGGCAAAAGACGCGGTGGAAATGGCAAACCTTGCTGCAGGCATTGTGGTAGGTAAATTAGGTGCAGCCACTGTGTCGCCAGAAGAGTTAAGCCGTAAGCTTGGCCAGTATTTAAAAGCCACGGGCGAGCATTATCAGACCCCATTTGATGATGTCTTGAAACATATTGAGTTTGCCCGCCAAAGTGGTGAAAAAATCGTTTTCACTAATGGTTGTTTTGATATTCTCCACGCAGGGCATGTGCGCTATTTGGCTCAAGCCAAAGCGCGTGGTGACCGTTTGGTAGTCGGGTTGAATAATGATGAGTCGATTGCTCGACTGAAAGGTCCAGAGCGTCCAGTTAACCCTTTAAATGAGCGCGCTATGGTGTTATCGGCGCTGGCGTCGGTGGATTGGGTGATCCCGTTTGGATGTGTTTCGGAAAATGACACCCCAGCGGCGTTAATCGAAAAAGTGAAACCTGATGTACTCGTTAAAGGCGGCGATTATACTGTCGAACAGATTGCTGGAGCTGAGTTTGTGTTGGCTAATGGCGGTACAGTGGAAGTATTGAGCTTCTTGGATGGATGTTCAACGTCTAACGTGATCCGTAAAATCAAAGCCCAGTAATATAGTTGGCTGAGCCAATGTGCATAAAAAAGCCGGTTGAACCGGCTCAGATTGTTTTGAGTGGCCGTGTCTAAGGTCTTTTGAGGGGGTTTAGCGGCGTTTTCGAGGCTATTTGCTAGTGTGCAGCCACGAGTGCCATTTTCTTCATATTTTGACA
>NZ_JBHRSD010000029.1:229930-258470 GCF_042643375.1 Pseudoalteromonas fenneropenaei | reverse complement strand
GTGAACTCTCGATACTCACTGTGCTTATTAGATCAAAGGGCTAGATCTGTGTCTAGCCCTTTTTCAACAGTCTGAAAGCCAGCAAAGCTGGCTTTATATTGGATAAACATCACAACCGCGAGGGTGTTCTATTTATAGGAATTTACCTAATGTTTTTACTTGGTCCAACATGCGGTTAGAGAAACCCCATTCATTATCGTACCAAGCCATCACTTTCACCAACTTACCGTCTACTTTGGTTTGCGTGGCATCAAAAATTGACGACGCTGGGTTGTGGTTAAAATCGATTGATACCAGTGGTAGTTCATTGACTTCTAAAATGCCCGCCATGCTGCCAGCCGCTGCGGCTTTAACCGCTGCGTTAACTTCTTCTTTGCTGGTTTCTTTCTTCGCGATAAAAGTTAAATCAACCAAAGACACGTTAATCGTTGGTACACGAACTGCCATACCATCTAACTTGCCAGCAAGCTCAGGGAGCACTAAACCAACGGCTGCAGCTGCACCTGTCTTAGTTGGGATCATCGACTGAGTCGCGCTACGCGCACGGTATAAGTCTGGGTGATAAACGTCAGTCAAGTTTTGGTCATTGGTATAAGCATGGATAGTGGTCATGCTACCTTGTTCAATGCCAATGCTGTCATTTAAAGCTTTAGCAATTGGAGCCAAACAGTTAGTGGTACAAGACGCATTAGAAATAATAGTACTGTCTGCGGTCAACACATCGCTATTCACGCCATGTACTACTGTTGCATCCATGTCTTTACCAGGCGCTGACACGATAACTTTTTTCGCACCAGCTTCTAAATGTTTAGATGCGCTTACGCGGTCAGTGAAAAGGCCTGTACACTCAAGTACCACATCAACACCTAGTTTTGCCCACGGCAAGTTCGCAGGATCGCGCTCTTGAACTAAAGTGATTTCGTCATTACCAATAACCAAAGTATTGCCCGACAAAGCCACGTCTTTAAAGAATTTACCGTGTACCGAATCATATTGGGTAAGGTGCGCGTTGACGTTTGCAGGTGCTAGGTCATTAATCGCAACCACTTTAATTTGATCTTGTTGGTTCGTTTCATAAAGTGCACGTAGTACGTTGCGACCGATACGACCATAACCGTTAATGGCGATTTTAATCATTTAGCTTCCCCTTGATTATTTGAGCTGACTAGCTTGTTTTGCAAGCGCTTCGATAGCTTGCCAATCTTTATTGGCGATCAGTTGCTTATCGAGCATCCATGTACCGCCTACACATACTACGTTGTTCAATGCCAGATACGTTGGTGCCGTATCCAGTGAAATACCTCCCGTCGGACAGAATTTTACTTGCGGTAATGGGCCGCCAATGGATTTCAACATCGGCGCTCCGCCTGCAGCTTCTGCTGGGAAGAATTTTAAATACTTAAATCCGTGTGCCGCTAAACGCATCACTTCACTTGGTGTAGCTGCACCGGGTAAAAAAGGAATATCAGTTGATTTCGCCAGTTCGATAAGCTCATCAGTAACACCCGGGCTCACCATAAAATCGGCGCCAGCTGCAACTGACGCTTGGAAAGTGGCTTTATCAACCACAGTACCTGTGCCAACATAAGCTTCTGGCACAGCCTGCTTCATAAGCTTTACTGCTTCAGCCGCAACGGGCGTACGCAAAGTAATTTCAAGTGCTTTTAATCCACCGGCGTATAATGCTTTAGCAAGCGGTGCCGCATCTTCCAGATTATCAATGACAACTACTGGTACTACAGGCGCTGCGGATAAAATTGTTTCAATACTCATCTTTCCCTCATCCCCAAACCACTTATTCAATGCCGAACGAGCTTGCGCCCAAGTCCGCACTGCTGACGATATTTCTAAATCCTGCGAATAACTCACGGCCCGTGCCATAAGTCATACCTTGACTACTGACCTCAAGCTCACGTGCAGCCAACTCTTCATCGCTGACGTGCAGCTTTAAAATACCTTTTGGTGCATCTAACGTGATCACATCACCATCGCGTACTTTGGCGATAATGCCGCCTTCAACTGCTTCAGGGGCTAAGTGAATCGCGGCAGGTACTTTACCTGATGCGCCCGACATACGACCGTCGGTCACAATCGCAACTTTAAAACCTTGATCTTGTAAGGTTGCCATGACTGGCGTCAGCTTATGCAGCTCTGGCATCCCTTTGGCTTTCGGGCCTTGCTCTTTGAGCACAGCAATAAAATCTTGGTTCAACTCACCGCGTGAAAATGCCTCTTGCAATGCACTTTGTGAACTAAATACTTTGGCGGGCGCCGTCACAACTTGATGTTGCTCCTGAACTGCTGACACTTTGATAACGGCTTTGCCTAAATTACCAGTTAAAAGCTGTAAACCACCTTGTTTGCTAAATGGCTCGCTCACCGGGCGTAATACTTCGCTATCTAAAGACGTTGCAGGTGCTGCAACCCATTCCACTTTGCACGGTAAGGTGCTATCAGTCATGATAGTGTTGCTATCAGCTTGAATACGCGGTTCCATGGTGTAAGCATCTAAACCTTCGCCAACAATGGTTTTCACGTCATTGTGAAGGAAGCCCGCGTCACGCAGTTCACGCATCAAAAAGCCCATGCCACCAGCGGCTTGGAAGTGGTTTACATCGGCAGAGCCATTAGGGTAAATACGGGTTAACAACGGCACCACTTCTGACAGATCTGCCATGTCCTTCCAGTTAATCACTACCCCGGCAGCTTTTGCCATCGCGACTAAGTGAATGGCATGGTTGGTAGAACCACCGGTTGCAAGTAAGCCCACTAAACCGTTGATCACTGTCTTTTCGCTGACGATATCAGCTAACGTGTTGGTTGCTTTGCGTTCAATCAATTGCTGTAGCATTTCTTCCACGGCGTGAGCAGTTAAACCATCACGTAAGGTTGTGTATGGGTTGATAAATGAGCTACCTGGCAAATGCAAACCCATGATTTCCATTAACATTTGGTTTGAGTTTGCAGTGCCGTAGAAAGTACAAGTACCGGCGCTGTGGTACGAAGCGCTTTCTGCTTCAAGTAATTCTTCGCGCGACACTAAGCCTTGCGCAAATTTTTGTCTAATACGGGCTTTTTCTTTATTTGGAATACCCGACTGCATTGGTCCTGCTGGCAAGAAGAAAATCGGTAAATGGCCAAAACTTAATGCGCCAATTAACAGGCCAGGGACAATTTTGTCACACACACCAAGGCAAAATACGCCGTCAAATACGTCATGTGATAAAGCAATAGCCGTGGACATAGCAATCACGTCACGGGAGAACAATGATAGGTCCATGCCGTCACGGCCTTGCGTAACCCCATCACACATCGCAGGTACACCACCTGCCACTTGCGCCGTGGCATCGTAACGCGTTGCCACCGCTTTAATTAAATCTGGATAGTCTTTGTAAGGTACGTGTGCAGACAACATATCGTTGTACGAATTAATAATCGCCAAATTTGGCTGCTCGTCCGCTTTTAAACGTGCTTTATCACTGCTGGTGCAAGCCGCCATTACGTGCGCTAAGTTGCCACATCCAATCCCCGCTCTAACACGTGTTTGCTTTTTCGCTTCCGCCATACGCTGTAGATACGCTTCACGAGTGGCCTTGCTGCGTTCGATAACACGTTCGGTGACTTCTTTAATCCGTGGATGCAACATAATTCTGACTCTCTAGTTGAGATAGTAGGAAAAAGGGCTCAGTACGATTAAAGAGCCCTCTTCAATCATTGTACTGAGCAGCTTTGATTTACCCGTTCAAAGGTACGCTATCAGGCTGTCTCTCACCCCAGCCTGACACCGGTGTCACTTTATTAACGCATGAAGCTGACACCGGTGTCAACCCTTCTCATAAAATTTAGTCTACTTTTTTAATTTGAACAAATAATGACCGTGATATTTGCGATAAAATGCGTAGCACGTCCTATTTAAGGCCCCGTCTGTCTGAACTTTATAAACCCTTAATGCAAAATGACTTTACATTACATTGCGGTTTGCGCATGCTTGGCAAGAGGAATTTAAGCCAATGATTTATAGGTAGTTATGTGAGAAAAAGTATCGTTATTCAACAACGCGAGATAGATCTCGACAGCGGTGAAATACGTTACCAAGGCACCCAGAGCTGCCTTGAGCCCAAAGTGCTGGCTGTCCTAAAGGTATTGCTAGCACATCAAGGTTCTGTCATTAGCCAAGAAGACTTATTAAACCAAGTTTGGGGTGAGGTGATTGTCGCCCCCAACGCCCTGCAACGCTGCATTACCTTGCTGCGTAAGCAATTAGGGGATGACGACAAACGTATCATTCAGACGTTTCCAAAGCTTGGCTATCGTTTGCAAATGCCAGCCACTTCCGCCACGACTCCTTTCGAAAAATACCGCCAAGTTTGGCTCGGCGCACTATTCGCCGTTATTAGCTTGTGTGGGCTTGTATGGTTGCAATATAGCGCCAAGCCAAAGCACACGTATCGATTAGCCGATTTAACCCCGCTCACCCACGATAAAGCAGCTCAGTATGGTGCGGCTATCCACCATGACCAAATCGCATATTTTCAGCAAAATGGCGATAAAACCGATTTGCTGCTAAAAGATCTGCGCACTCAGCAGACTAGGACTATGCAATCGCAAGCGCATTTTTACGGCAGCATTAGTTTTAGTCCAAAGGGTGATTCCTTGGTCGTTGGCGAAGTCACTTTTGTTGAGGGCGTGAAGTGTGCACAGCTGCGGCTATTTAATCTCGCATTGCAGCAAAGTGAAGTGTTGCTACCTTGCTATAAGCAATTTTTGCACAGCGCAAAATGGCTAGACAACCACAAGCTCATTTATATGAGTACAGATAAAATCCGCCGTACTGAACTGTATTTATTGCCGCTTACAAAGCACAGCCCACCACAGCGTTTAACGCTGCCCGAGGACATTGCTAAAGTTTATCAATTTAATGTGTTTAACGACGCGCTGTGGTTAAGTGGGGTTGACCAAGCCGATAACAACAAATTATGGCAAACCCAAGTTGAGGGTGAAAAACTCAGCTCTCTTAATACCATTGCGCTGACTTACCCTGCGGCGGACGCTTCCTTACCGCTTAAGTTAGCGAATGGCAATGTCGGCAATGGCAATATTGTCCAGAGTTATCAAAATCAGCTGTTTATTTACGATCAAACCCAGCTTATAACCACCCTGCCCTTAGCTAGCCCAGCCGCACTCACTTTATCAGCAGTGAATGAACACGGTGCGCTACTTGCCACCGCAGGAAAGCAAAACATGTTGGTGCGAGAGCGTCAGTGGCAAAATGCATTCGCGCAAGATACCGACATCACCACCAGTGATTTCAGCGACGCAAGCGGCCAATATCAGCCTTTTGGGCAAGCGATTGCTTACTTGTCCAATCGCAGTGGCCGCACCCAACTATGGCTACAAACCGCCAAACAAGCCAAACAACTAACGTTTGACGCGCCAGTGAATAGCTTTGTATGGCAAGCTGACGGCAAAGCGCTGTGGTTTAGCAGCAACGGGCAATTGCAGCACGTGAGTTTGCAAGGCATCGTTACTCCGTTTACTGTCTCGACAAAAATAAAGCAACTGCTACAACATGGCAGCAAGCCTTGGCTATTGGCTTTAGATAGCGCATCACATTTAATTCAAATTGATACGGATACAGGAAAAACCGCAGTATTGCTGCCACGTCCAGTAAATTGGGCGCAGCAGCTGGAGAGTGGCAAAATCTTATTTAGCCCTGTTGACCAAGGTAAGTTATACCAGTTTGAGAGCAACCAAATCACAGCGGTCGAGCCGTTGGCAGACATCATTCTACAGTGGCGCTTTTTTGTCCGGGATAATGCCGTTTTGCTGCAGGACAAGCAGAAAAATATATGGCGCTACCAGCCAGATTTAAATAAAGCAGAGATAGTTGCACAATTTGATGAACAAGCCTTGTTCGCGACAGATTTTCGCTATGAACAAAGCGCCTCGGAACAGCTCGCTATGCTCTCGGATAACTTCGCCAAATATCAGGCCAACATAGTGCAAATCGGCGTTATTACTGCGCCAATAACCGAGTAATAAACTGCTGCGCCTCTTGGTTTTGTTGTTGCTCGGCCAGTTGTAACGCCTTACGGAAGGTTTGCTTGGCTTGCTCAACATAAGCAGACGCGTGTAGCGCTTGACCTTTGCGTACA
This sequence comes from Pseudoalteromonas fenneropenaei, assembly GCF_042643375.1. NCBI lineage: Bacteria > Pseudomonadati > Pseudomonadota > Gammaproteobacteria > Alteromonadales > Pseudoalteromonadaceae > Pseudoalteromonas > Pseudoalteromonas fenneropenaei. The sequence continues at coordinate 252,315 of NZ_JBHRSD010000029.1, read as the reverse complement.
TGGAGCAACACATCGCTCGGCTGCTGCGTCAATAAATGTTGATAGACAGCATCTCCTGCCGCTAATTGCTGGTGCTGGTAATAGTAACTTGCCAAACCTTTCAAGTTATCTGTTGGGTCTAGGCTATAACCGTATTTGGCCGCCAATTTTTGGTGAAATTGTAAAACCCCCTCGACGCCTTCCTTGGCAAACACCGCAAAATCGACAATTTCTCGGTCGGCAAACAAGCGTGAAATACCCAGTAAAAAGCCAAGGCTATGACCGCCGATATAATTGTCTTTACTCAAATCGCTAAACTGACTTGCGTCATGCCCAACTAGCGCTTGCTGTAGTGAAAGAAAATGCGGCTTATTGCCGCTAAACGACCCTAAACTGACAAATAAGCTCCGCTTAGCCAAATTCTTTTGCAACCGCTCAATTACCGCTGTGCGCCAAGCGTCATCGGCCAATTCTAGTGCAGGACTGGTGATCACAGCAGCTTGATACAATTTGGGGTAGCGGCTAAATAGGTCAAGCGCCACATTACCTGCGGTCGAGAAGCCTTCTAAAATATGAAATGGCGCGAGGTTATATTGCTGACTTAGCATTGGCAGCGCTTCTTGCGCCAATACCTCCCCGAGTAACGCGTTACGCTCACCTTTGGCGGTATCAAATTTATCTTGCTCTACCACCGCTGGCATACGCAATACAAGCACCTGCGGCATTGGGCCAAAATCAACATGGCTCAACCAATCAATTTGACTTAATAATACGTTTATTTGACTGTCCCCTGCGGCGGTTATCAGGAGCGGGTATGGTGTTTTGCGCTCAGCATCATAATTAAAGGGGAGATATAACGACAATGGCACAGTGCGTTTTAATAATTTCGAGTCAAGAGACAAAGTGTCTAGTTTTGCTTCTATTGCATTGACACTGGTTATCACGCATAACAATAAGCAAAAAGCGAAGTGTTTAATTAACTGGTACATAATGGCTCCTTGTAAAATGAGAGCCTACTATTACAAACATCGGACATCTTGAATTTATTAAGCGCTGATATTCATTTGATGAAGAGCTGATTGCAATCAAGTAACTTTACTTAAACTGCGTTTTGCGGGAAATGGCTTAAGTTAACCAAAGCGACGAGCCCGTTCATTCACTATCAATCAAGTAAGCGGCTAGACAAACTTGGCAGCTACCGCAGTGGTGAGAATAGAAGCCAACATGCCGAGGTAAGCCGCAGCCAACCTCGGCATACAGAGAAAACTCTTTACTTTGCGTTTACGACAAATCTTTGTAGCCGAGTTTGATCTTTAAGTTCCAAAATCGACAGCTTAAATGGTCCAGTAGCCCCTTTTGGTAATACAAACTCTAACGGTAAGGTATCTGATTGCGTAAAGTCTTGTGCCGCTTCAGTGGTAGCAAGCGCGGCAAATTTACCCTGGTATAAACCAAATAACGTTGCAGTCACACCATAACGTCCCTCTTCTTTCACCTCTAACTTGACCTTAGCACTAACTCGGCTTGGAGAAGTAACCTCTAGAGTGTGTTTGACAACGTTTGCTGTTTGTTGTTGATTAACAAAGGGCACTCGGATACTACGTTTTACCTGCAAACCATCGACGCTTTGTGTGCTATGTAATTCTAAGTTGTACAAACCTTGGCGCGCCCCAATATATGTTAAAGGTGCATCAAGATGAATTCCATCAGATTGCGTAGAAACCGCCACAGCATCACCATTGGGTGCACGCATCATAGCTTGCAGTTCACTTACGGCGAGTTTTTTACCTGCAAATTCCGCCTGAATTGGCAAACGACCTTGTGCTGCCATCACGTTATTGGCATTTACCGTTAGCTGATATGGTGAATCACTTTCTTTGACATGTAGCAGATAACTGTCGCTGTCCTCAATTAACTGAGTTAAACGCAATGTCGCTTGCTTGCCTTTGAGTTGGTTAGCCTGCACTGCCGCGCTACCCGGAGCAAAGCCATAGCCCGCCATCTCATCACGGTCATAGCTAGTGGTAAGTTTTTGTTCTTGACCATGAGTGTAGAGACGAATTGCGCCCTCTTTTACCGCTGGTGCTCGGTAAAGTTGACCATTTTTTAGCTCAGCTCGTGGCGATAGTAACACCACACTTTTACTGCTCGAAAAAGCCATCTCAACCCCTAAGCGTAACTCTTTACCACTGACCACTTGCCAATATTCACTGCTGCTGAGTGACTGACTTGGAGCCTCGGTAATGGCAGCATGCGCTGATGGATATTGGTAACTAACATAGTTCTCAATTGCTTGGGTTTGCCCCGTAGTTAGCGCCAATACAACTGGCAGAAGCGTAGAAATTATTTTTTTGTTCATGTGATGCTCCTTAAATACGGTCACGGACTAGGCTATCGAGATTAAAGCAAGCTCTGCGACTTTGTTGATGGCTAAGTGGCTCACTACCTTTCGTTTTTTGCTTATCGGTGAACCACACAGTGCCGGCTGCCGATTGTGAACTACAGTTTAAAAAACCATCTGAGCAACTATTCAACCAGTTTTGAGTAAACTCTAATGCCACTTGATTTTGATAGCCCGCACAGTAGCTGTCGCTATCCCAAACTGCAGAGTCCACATCCGACCCCACCACAGCTTCAAACGTTTTACCAAGCCCAGGACGACCTGCCGTACCAAATAACCAATTGGCATTGTAATAAGCCATATCAGCAACTTGCTGTTGTTTTACCGCATCGTTGCCGTAACCCAAAATCCAGCCTAACGCCTGTTCAAATGAATTCCCTGCTATCACGGCGTCCGCCAATGGCGTGCCAGCACTCGATGGTGCCAACGCAATCACGCGCGTAATTTTATTGATGATATTGGGAAAACGCGCATCTGAGGTAGGGTTCGACAATATCCAGCGAACCACATTCCCACCATTAGAATGGGTAATTACTTTTAGGTTGGTAATGCCTTTTTGACTAATAAAGCTGCTCAGCTGCTGTGCTAAACACCCTGCGGCATCGGTATGCCACATATATTGCTCAAAATCGCAATTTACGACCGTGTACAAACTACTGTTGGGGATCCCTTGGCGTACCGAGTCAACAAACTCTTTTGTCCAATAATCATTCAAGGCATCAGTTTGCTTGCCCGTACCATGAACAAACGCCACGCCAGTATTGCAATGGCCCACGGCGCTAAACACGCCTAGTGCGAGCGCTGCACTGTAAATCAATCTCTTCATCTTGTGTTCCTGTTATATTGTTATATCTGGTATGAGGTACGAGGTGTGACCTCGCAATAAACTGTACGTTAGCTAATCAATTTGTCAAATATTGTTAAAATAAATGTAAACAAATAAATCGCGGTCAAAACCACATGACGCGTAACGGAGCAGAAACCTATGACGAAAGAAAAGGCAGCAGAAGCTTGAGAAAACGACCTGAATAGCGAGATGAATAAATAACAACTGATTGTTTAATAAAACAAAAGTAAGCTGGGTGTTTTTACCTCCCAGTTTTAGTACTAGACTGCAACAGCTAAATTTTTTATGAGAATAAAATTGCGCTCACTATGCTAAGGCTAGTGAGTAAAAACACTAACCAAGATAAATGTTTGCCCCTTGAGCCAAAGAGTGCCATGGCAAAATGCAGCAAAAACGTGATAGCTATGACTTGAGCAATCATCTCGACCTTAGCATTCGGCTCGGCCAAAATCAGCAAAATTACCGCAAAACCAAGCCAAGCAACTGAGGTTAAATGCCACGCAAAACGTAGCGTTCGTTTAGTAAAATCATCACTACCAAATAGTTTTGGCAACTCGCGTTTGAATAAGCGCTGCAGAATGTAACGCTCCCCCAAATACGAATGCGCCACTGACACCAAAACCAATAAAAGCGCCGCAAAATACCAAAAACCAGTCATCATAAATATCCTTTTCACTACTTTAAAACGGTAACATGACATAGCCCTAGTACCTAAATCAATAGCAATGCTGTAGTAAAAATTTGTGTAATAACGGACTCAACACTATCTTAGATAAATTCAAATCACAGCTTTCGCAAATGCAAGTCGCGGCAAAACGATGACTAAACATTTTATCCACTATATTAAGCGAGAAATTGTCATGCGTTTTGCCAAAGTACACTAGATTAAATAGCCGCCATAAGATTAGCCGATTGAGTATTCTGTGCTTTTTCAGCTAATTTGCTCTTTACTGCGTGCGCAATAACATCGGAACTATTTTGCTGCGCGTGACTTCCGTATTTTGCAGCAAATTTATCTGCCCTAGTGTGATTATCTAGTATTTGTAGTGAGCCTGAGCTTAGCAGTTGCTCAGCAACCAAAGCGTGCTTATCCTCAACAATTGCAGGCTCATAAAACACGTAAACGGGCTTGTGGCTACTCACGGCTTCACTGCACATTGACATAGAATCCGCCGTCACCACCAATACATCCGCACAGGCTAAAAGGCCTAAATACGGATTGGCTGACTGCGCTATTTTGGGGTCATAAAACTCAAAAGGCACTGACAGTGATGTACACAGCGTGCGTTGCAATTCGGCCGATGTACGAGCTGAGGTAGTAATAAATAAAGCACCACCCAGCTCTTTAACCAATCGACTCACATGGCTTGCCAGTGTTTGCGCTGCGTCAATCGTAAAAACTTTACGTTTATCGCCGATGTCGCCCCCCACTAACAATCCTACCAGAGGCCGATGCTGCGCAATATCCTGAAAATATCCGCCCCATAAAGACTTTTGCTGCAGCAGCATTGCCGCAGAGATACGATTCGGCACCGTGTCGCACAGTAACAAATTCGGCAAACCAGCATTGTCGTGGTAAGGATAGCTCACAATAATATCGGTATTGGCGACATCTTCTTTGCTTGCTTTAATGGGCAACCCTCGCACTGGCGGGCGCAGCGCCACCACCACTGTTTTGCCCTCGGACAGTACTTTAATCAGCTGCATATACGGAATATGAAAACAGGGACCAATTATAACCTCTGGCCACTGTGGCTGGTCTGCGCTAATAAGCCCTGCTGTTACAAGCCTTTGCTTTGCTTCAACCAAAGTACAAAATTCGGTTGGTACTTCAATCTCAGCAAAGTCGCGAGTTATTCGCTCGGCGATACCAATGCGCGCGTTGGTATCGCCATCTCGCGTCGTCTTAGTGATCCAGACGCGCGTCACAGTTCCTGCTGTATAAGCCATAATATCCTTCTGAGCTTATGCTAAATTATCTTATTCTTGGCCACTGCTGATTATGATCTGAGTGACAATCCATAAAGCCACCCAAGTGTACAAACCGGCCAAAGTAAACACAAGGTTAACCAAGTTAAATGTAGTGATAGGCTCACTGTTACCCTCAGCGTTATCCTGTCACAATATTTTCCAAGATGAGCGCGATATAAAGTCGCGTCTTGGATAAAAAATTTTTCTAGGCAAGAGGTTACCTGTCGAAAATTAAACCTAATACCATAAATTAAACAATTTAAAGGCATAGCCCAATTGGATGATAACCATCTGCTGATATAGAAGGTTGGAAGTTGAGAGTTGAAAAAAGACAGGAGCACCGCAAATATTCGCGCTGATTGAAGGTTTTAAAATACGGGCTTAAAACAAAAAACCCGAGCTTAGCTCGGGTCTTCGGTTTAAAACTTAGGGCCGCCTAGCATGCCTGGTGGCAACATGTTTTTCATGTTGCGCATCATCTTCATCATGCCGCCTTTGCCTTTCATCTTTTTCATCATTTTTTGCATTTGCATAAACTGCTTGAGCAATTTGTTGATGTCTTGAACTTGAGTGCCAGAACCCGCTGCGATACGTTTTTTACGAGAGCCTTTAATGATCTCAGGACGGCGACGCTCATTTGGCGTCATTGAACTGATAATAGCTTCCATCTGGTTAAAGGTTTTATCACCCATTTGGCCTTTTACCGCATCAGGTAAGTTATTCATGCCCGGCAACTTTTCTAACATCGACATCATACCGCCCATGTTTTTCATCTGCTTGAGCTGATCAGCAAAGTCTTCCAGTGTGAAGTCGTCACCTTTCATAACCTTAGCTGCCACTTTCGCGGCTTGCTCTTGGTCAACCTTCATTTGTACTTCTTCGATGAGCGACAGAACGTCACCCATGCCTAAAATACGCGACGCCACGCGGTCTGGGTGGAAAGGCTCAAGGGCATCAGTGCGCTCGCCCACACCAATAAACTTAATTGGTTTACCGGTAATATGGCGAATAGACAACGCCGCACCACCACGTGCGTCACCGTCAGTCTTGGTGAGGATCACCCCCGTCAGCGGTAGTGCTTCGTCAAAAGCTTTGGCGGTATTGGCCGCATCTTGACCTGTCATAGAGTCAACGACAAACAGCGTTTCAATTGGCTTGATAGCCGCATGTAGCGCTTTGATCTCGTCCATCATCTCGGCGTCAACGTGCAAACGACCTGCGGTATCGACGATAACGACATCAAAAAACTTACGCTTCGCATGATCAATGGCGCCCTTGGCGATATCAACTGGCTTTTGAGAAATATCACTTGGGAAAAATTCGACACCAACATCATTTGCCAGCGTTTCTAGCTGTTTGATAGCAGCTGGACGATAAACGTCAGCACTCACTACCAACACAGACTTTTTCTTACGCTCTTTTAAGAACTTAGCAAGCTTACCAACACTGGTGGTTTTACCAGCACCTTGTAAACCCGCCATCATTAATACCGCAGGTGGTTGGGCTGCAAGGTTGAGTTCTTCGTTAGCCTCACCCATGGCTTTTTCCAGCTCATCACGCACAATCTTGATGAACACTTGGCCTGGGCTTAAGCTCTTGGTGACTTCAACACCAACGGCACGTTCTTTTACTTGTTTAACAAATTCGCGAACGACGGGTAACGCTACATCCGCTTCCAACAACGCCATCCGCACCTCACGTAGCGTGTCTTTAATGTTGTCCTCGGTTAAGCGGCCTTTACCGCTGATGTTTTTGAGCGTCTTACCTAAACGTTCCTGCAGATTTTCAAACATGCAAAAGTTCCAAAAATTCGATAATGCCAGCGATTATACTGATATGAAGGCGGATAATACAGTCTCAAGGGCAAGCAGAAAGTTTCTTTTTATTAACCCTAGGCTTTTAAGTGCGCATAAAATACAATAACCTGTAAAGGAAACTGTGATTTAGGCACCGTGTAACATGCTGATTTTAAGCCTCTCTATCCTAGCCAGTATTTTTTATGGACTCGCCACTGGGCACGTGTTGTCGCGCTTATTCGACAAGCAAGGGCCAAGTCAAAAGCGTACTATGATCTTAAGCACCCTAGCTATTTTGGCGCATTTGTTGGTGCTGGTGAATTCAGTATTTACTGTCAATGGCCAAGATTTAAGTACCGTCAACGTTGCTATGTTAACTTGCTGGCTTATTGTTGTTTCGGTGACTGCGGTATCGCTTAAGTTTCCAGCGACTCTATTGCTACCTGTTGTTTATGGCTTTGCAGCGCTTTTGATGTTGGGCAGTTTATTTATCCCGCATCATATCCTTATTCATAGTATCGATATCGACCTTGGCTTAGTGATACATATCTCCCTGTCGCTACTTGCCTATTGCGTGCTGATTATCGCGACTTTATATGCAGTGCAATTTTACTTTATCGATAAACGCTTAAAGCGCCGTGACATTGCCATTGTGCAAAGCCATTTACCACCATTAATGCAAGTGGAAAGACAGCTTTACCAGTTATTAACGGTAGGAACTGGGTTATTAACCTTAGCGCTCGCTGCAGGGTTTGCTTTTTTAGAAGGCATGTTTGCTAAAGAATTCCTCCATAAAACCGTGTTGTCGTTAATCGCATGGGCACTTTTCAGCGCCGTTACACTTGGCCATCATCGCCTTGGCTGGCGCGGTAAACCAGTGGTGATCTCAGTGATGGTGGCGTCGGGCATTGTCACAATGGCTTATTTTGGCAGCCGTTTTGTCCAAGAAGTGATTTTATTGAAGTTTTAAAACGCTTTAACTTGACACTGACGACGCTCTCAAGCTTAATATCGGTTCTTTGGTAAAAAAAGGATCTCCTCTTTTGGACGACATATCGACGAGCGCCCTGTTTATTATTCTTGGCGTGTTGATCTTACTATCGGGATATTTTTCCGGTTCAGAAACCGGCATCATGTCAATTAACCGATACCGACTTAAGCATCTGGTAAAAGAAGACCACAAAGCCGCTAAGCGGGTGGATGCACTTCTCAGCCGTCCTGACAGACTCATTGGTCTTATCCTTATTGGTAACAACTTAGTCAACATCGGTGCTTCAGCGATTGCCACCGTTATTGGTATGCGTTTGCTGGGTGACGCCGGTATTGTGGTTGCCACATTTACACTGACACTGGTTATTTTGATTTTCTCTGAAGTAACGCCAAAAACCTTAGCTGCGCTATATCCAGAAAAAGTCGCCTTTCCAAGTTCTATTATTTTAAAAGGCTTGTTAAGACTGCTATTCCCGCTAGTTGTGGTCGTGAGTTGGATCACTAATGGCATGTTACGTTTATTTGGTATTACACCAGAGCAAATCGAGGCACACAGCTTAAGCAAAGAAGAGCTTAAAACGGTAGTGAGTGAATCCAGCGCCTTGTTACCAAGACACCACCAAAATATGCTCACTTCAATTCTCGACCTCGAGCAAATGAAGGTTGAGGATGTGATGGTGCCGCGTAACGAGATCATCGCCATTGACGTGAATGACGACTGGAAAGATATCTCGAAACAGTTAATGCACGCCCAACATACGCGCGTACTGCTTTATCGTGACCAAATTGACGATGCCGTGGGTTTTATCCATGCCCGTGATGCGTTCCGTTTACTGATGATCAATAAAGAGCAGTTTGATAAATCTTCATTACTGCGCGCAGTCCGTGAAATTTACTATATTCCCGAAGGTACACCACTTACGACACAATTGCTGAAGTTCCAGCAAAGTAAAGAGCGTATTGGTATCGTAGTTGATGAATATGGCGATATTCAAGGCCTAGTCACGCTTGAAGATATTTTGGAAGAAGTAGTTGGCGACTTCACCACTACTCAAGCCAAAGCACCAAGTGAAGAGATCATAGTGCAAGAAGATGGCACTGTGTTGGTTGATGGTGGTGTCAACGTGCGCGACCTCAATAAAGAAATGAACTGGGAACTCCCTCTAGATGGCCCAAAAACCTTAAGCGGCTTAATTGTCGAATGCCTTGAGGATATTCCCGATGCCAGCCTCAGCTTACGTATCGCTGGCTACCCAATCGAAGTATTGGAAGTCAAAGAGAATATGATTAAACTCGTGCGCATTCACCCCTTGCAGCGCACAGCCAGTTAATCAAGCCAAGCAGTAAAAATGCGGAATTGAAAAGCGGAATTGAATTCCGCTTTTTGCTTTATGGCGGCGGTGTTGGCACTCTTCGGCAACTCTACATTCCTGATGTAGGCTTACAATGAGTGGGGGTATCGACCTTAAGCGATTCGTTGTTATTACTTTTAATCATTGGGGTCAATAACTGAAGCTGGTTACTTGTTCCAATATAGGGATAGCTGGGAATCGCCTGCCCACAACAGAGGTCTCAGTAAATTTAGAACGAGCGTCAGATTTGGTTTGAGCCCGTTTACCAAATCTGACGATTTAAAGGAATGATGATTTGATTAAAAAAACAACTTATCTAGCCAGCTTTTATTGAGGTCTTTTTCGCACCGTTTTAGCTGAGCACTATAGCGGCTAGCACGATGTTTCACTTTATTCGCAACGCCAATCAGCCATTGTTTGCTCTTGTAACTGCCTCTGCGGTACCCACCCCACCCTTCGTGGTAATTGAGGTATTGCGCGTACGCATCCCATTTAGAAACGCCATTGATTTTATTTGTTTTATATACAAACCAAGCCATAAAATCGATAGCGTCGTCAAAGTCATCACGATCAGCCCCTGAGTTGCCTGTTTCACGCATATAATCACTCCAAGTTGGAGTTTTCGCTTGCGAGTAACCGTAAGCAGAGCTTACTCGGCCAATCGGGATCACCCATAAAAAATAATCCATCGGTGGTGTTGCATCATGTTTAAAGGAGCTTTCCTGATACATCATGCTCATTAACACATGTTTTGGGGAGCCCCACTTATCTTGCGCATCTTTTGCGTCGTCGTACCAGTCGGGCTTTTCTTCAAAAATCTTACAAATATCATCAGGTTGCTGAGGAGGTGCGGTGGCGCAGGCGGTCATTAATGCCAAAATGGGGAGCAGTAGGAAATTTTTTTTCATTTTTTTGCATTCCTCAATGAACTTTCTCTATTGCGGATAGTCATACTTATTGAATGCAGCAGTTTAGCATTGTTTCATCCCTGAAAGTTATTTTGCGCAGCCAATATGGCTGCGCTTTTTTTTGCCTAAGCTTTGGCAAAATACTCCGTAAGGAACTCAGTGAATGACACCGTATCACTGGCTTCAATCTCTTTGGCCTTAGCAAAAGACTGCTGCGCCCATTCCTTAAGACCCTGTTCGTTATACACTTTATAATCATCATTGTGATGCTGTAAAGCATATTGCTCAGCTAAACGCAGTGCCAATGTACCGCTATCACTTTGCTCGGTCACTAATTTCGCCACCAAGCGCCCAGAGTAAGTTAGCTCAGGTTGTGCGACCCACTTTGCCATTGTAGCAATGGTTTCGCCGTAAACTGTGCTGCCATACGCTGCATCAAGCGCCTCAGCAACGATTGTTAAATCAACAAAAATTTGTGTTGCCCAGTCGCGCATTGCCACTGGCTGCCCACCACAGCGAGTAAGCATCAATTGTGGATCACGCCCTTCGTTGACGACTTTTTGCAGGTTCGACTGTGACCATTGCTGCGCATCCCAACTCATTTCTGGGGAAGCTTTTAATAAACAGTAAGTTAAGAACACATCTAAGAAGTAAATCTGTTCAAGGCTAATGCCGGTTGCGGTGAACGGGTTCACATCCAGCGCCCGTACTTCAATATATTCGATACCACCACGAGCTAAAGCCTGCGTAGGCGTTTCGCCTTTTTTGGTGTTACGCTTTGGTCGAATGGGCGAGTAAAACTCGTTTTCAATTTGCAAAATATTGCTGTTAAGTTGTAGAGGTTGCGACGCTCGATAATCTGGAATATCAGCATAGATATCCGACGGGCTACGTATAGCTGTTTGTAATCCCTTCACATAATCGCATAACGAGTTATAAGTCACGCGCAAGCTCGACTGGGCACTATTGGTATAGCCTAAATTACCCAAACGTAATGCGGTGCCTTGCTCAAGGTATAGAGTACCTTTGCCTAAGTGCTTAAATGGTAAATTAGTTTGCCGCCCTTGTAAGAACGAGTGGCAAAGCGCAGGTGATGCACCAAACAAATAGCTTATTAACCAAAGCTCGCGTTTAAAATTACGAATAAGCCCTAAGTAACGCTCAGAAATAAAGCTTTGTAGCTCACCTTGCTGATTATCTAACTGATAAAGCGCTTGCCAGAGCTTGTCAGAAAACGACATGTTGAAATGCACCCCAGCAATGGCCTGCATCATGCTGCCATAGCGGCTTTTCAAACCTTGGCGGTATAAGGTTTTCATGCGGCCAATATTCGAGCTGCCAAATTGTGCCAAGGCGATATCGTCTTGCGATTCAATAAAACAGGGCATGCTCATCGGCCACAACCGCTCACCTTGCATCTGGGCTAAAGTGAACTTTTGTAAATCGCTCAGTTGCGCTAAGGTTTCCTCTGCGTTTTCACTGACTGGGGTAATAAATTCGAGCAAGGACTCGGAATAATCTGTGGTGATATGCGGATGCGTTAATGCATGCCCAGCCCCTTCTGGATGGCCTGTTTGGGCTAGACGTCCGTTATGGTTGATCCTGAGGGCTTCCCGCTCGATACCGCGTTTTATGCCTGCCAATGCACCTTTAAACTGAGGTGCGTTCAGCGCTTGGAGCGCTTCGCTTAGCGTTGTTGTTATCAAAAATTTATCCTCGAGCCTGCAAGCCAGTGGCTTCTCAATGGGGGCAAAGTTAGCCAGAAACAAGTGCCCCGACAATTAGTTTTTAGCGATTAACAGCACCTTACCACTATAGGTAGTGTGTTCCATCCATTCATGAGCCGCAGCCACTTCATCAAGTGGAAATGATTTAGCAACCCGCAACTGTAACTGCTGTGCCTCTACATAGTCATAAATCGCAGCCAATTGTGCTAAGTCAGGTTTAACGACCACACCGACACACTGAATATGCTGTGCTTTGGCTTGCAGTGTGATATCCGCCGCCGAAATCGTCGGTACTGTCACCACTACCGCCCCTTCATTCATGTTTAACACGCAGCGTGCGCCCATTTCGAGACCAATTAAGTCAAGTAGTGCGCCGCCGCGTCGCGTGGCAAAAAAGTAATCATAACTCATCACTTTAAACGCTAAGCGTTGCTGAGTATTGGCAAGCCAAGCGTCATCCAATTTTGTGGTCAATGCAATGACTTCGCGACCTTGCAACACTGCAAGTTGCACCGCAAGGTGACCTACTCCGCCTGTAGCCGCATTAATATACAACGGAAGTTGAGTTGGAATAAGGGCCAGCGCCTGTAATGCCGTTAATCCTGCTAAGCTAAGACCGCCCAAAGCCACATCGCCATTCATGGCAGGCAAACAAATTACTTCGTCGCGCGCGACCGTTAAAAAATCGCTATAGGCACCAGGCTGCTTCGCAAACCCCACCATGCCAAACGCATGCTGGCCAACTAATGCACTGAGCTCATCGCTCGCCGCTATGACTTCACCATAGACATCATAACCCAGCGGCAAAAACGCTTCCGGTGCTTTACTGGCCGCAACAAAGCCTAGCCCTGCGCGGGTTTTTAAATCAATGGGATTAATGCCAGCCGACAGCACTTGTAATCTTAGTTGGCCAGCCGCGAGCGGCGCTAATGGCGAAGAGTGTGAGCAAATTACCGAAGGTCCACCGAAACGGTAGATCCCATAAGTATGCGCTAAACTAGACATAGATAGACTTTATGACAGAACTAGGTATAGGTATAATCTAACACAGTTATTTCAACAACTTTAAGGATTTATATGCGTCGTGGGGCAAATATCATAGATCAGGAAGTCTCCTATCCTAACGATTATGAACTGGTTTCGACCACAGATCTTCGCGGTATCACCACTTACGCCAACGACGCATTCTGTAAAGTGTCTGGCTTTAGTAAAGAAGAGTTGGTGGGTAAAAATCACAATATCGTCCGCCATCCAGATATGCCTAAAGCTGCTTTTAAAGAGTTGTGGGATAAACTTAAGCAAGGCCATTCATGGCGAGGCGTGGTGAAAAACCGCTGTAAAGATGGCCGTTATTATTGGGTCGATGCGTTTGTTACACCTATTTTTGAGCGTGGGCAATTGGTTGGTTATCAATCGGTCCGCGTTAAACCCAGCGATGAACTTAAGCGTCGAGCCGCTAGCGCCTATGAAAAAATTAACGCTGGTAAATCGTTATCTTCATGGCGTGAAAAACGTGTGCTACGCACTAGCTTAAGTGTTGTTTCATTACTCATGTTATTGGCGCTGTCTACTTGGCTCGGCGGTTGGCAATTAGCCTTAATCAATGTCGCGTTGTTAGTTGCGGTCTATGTGTTTAATTATGACGAGCTAATCGACACGCCAGCAAAACTAGCTGAGCAACAACGCCAATTTGATTCAGTATCGCGTTACGTGTATTGCGGTACACACCCCTTTAGTATTGCTGAATATAATATTGCTATGCTCTCGGCCAAACTGCGCACTGTGTTAGGCCGGATTAAAGATGCTACGGGCACATTTAAAGAGATAGCCATCAATTTAGACAAACAAAGTACGCAAACTGAAAAAGGTATCGAAGCACAAAGTCGCCGTTTACAAGAAATGGCCACCGCTATGGCGCAAATGAGCGCCACCATAGGTGAGATATCAGAAAACACCGCGCACACCGCCGATAAAGTCAACTCTACGCAAGATAGCTGCCAAACCATTCGTAAAAGTATGGTAGACAACACCAATATGGTAACAACTTTAGCAGGGCAAGTAGACGAAGCCGCTAAAACCGCCAATACCTTGGCCGCAGAAGCTGACAAAATCGGCCAAGTGATGAGTGAGATTGAAGGGATTGCAGAGCAAACTAACTTACTGGCTCTCAATGCCGCCATTGAAGCCGCTCGGGCCGGTGAACACGGCCGCGGTTTTGCGGTCGTTGCCGATGAAGTGCGCGCGCTTTCCTCTCGTACTCAAAGTGCCACTATGCATATCCACAACTCAGTTAAGGAAATTCAAGATACTCTCTATCGTTGGTCTGAAGTGATGCAAAGTACTAAACAGCGCGCAGATAGCTGTGCGCAAAGCAGTCTTGCTAGCCAACAAAATCTTGAAGCGATTTTCCGTGAGATCAGTGACATTGCCCAAGCGGCGCAAGAGATCTCTGCTGCTGCCGAACAGCAACAAGTGGTGAGCAGTGACATCAACGGTAACATCAATAATATCCGCGATTACAGCGATGCTAACCTAACGCTTTCTTATGGTGTTGCCAAAGACGCGGCGCAATTGGTTGAGTCTGCCGAAAAAATTCGCGGTCTGGTACTTACCTTTAAGTAGTATAAAAAGAACAAGGGCTCGAAGTGTGAGCCCTTGTAACGTTTGCTGTTACTTACTAAAAGCAATTTTATCGTCTACCACTTCAACCTTAATGGTGTCGCCTGGGATAAAATCCCCTGCTAATAAACGTTGCGCAAGCGGGTTTTCAACATATTGTTGTACAGCACGTTTTAACGGCCGTGCCCCAAAGACTGGGTCAAATCCGTTCGCTGCGATTTTATCTAATGCCGCTTCGCTAAGTTCAAAACGATAGCCCTTCTCGTGCAAACGTTTATGCAAACGTTTTAGCTGAATGGCAGCAATTTCTTTGATATGTTCATTAACCAAAGGATGGAACACCACAGTTTCATCAATGCGGTTAATAAACTCTGGGCGGAATTGCGTTGCCAATACCATCATGACCTTTTCTTTCAGTGTGGCGTAGTCATTGTTACCCGCTTGCTCCTGAATAATGTCAGAGCCTAAGTTTGAGGTCATTATGATCACGGTATTTTTAAAATCAACCGTACGACCTTGGCCATCCGTTAAACGCCCGTCATCTAATACCTGCAAAAGGATATTGAAAACATCAGGATGGGCTTTCTCGACTTCATCCAGCAATACTACAGAATACGGACGGCGACGCACCGCTTCGGTGAGGTAGCCTCCTTCTTCATAGCCCACATAGCCAGGGGGGGCACCCACTAAACGTGCTACCGAGTGCTTCTCCATAAACTCCGACATATCAATGCGCACCATGGCATCTTCGGTATCAAACATAAAGTTTGCTAAGGCTTTGGTGAGCTCAGTTTTACCCACCCCAGTTGGGCCTAAAAACAAGAATGAGCCAATCGGTCGATTTGGGTCGGCAAGACCTGCACGTGAACGGCGGATGGCATTCGCAACCGCCACTACGGCTTCGTGCTGGCCAATGACCTTTTTATGCAGCTCATCTTCCATTTGTAGTAGCTTTTCACGCTCGCCTTGCAACATTTTTGCCACTGGAATTCCGGTCCAGCGCGATAAAATCTCTGCAATTTCATCTTCAGTCACTTGGTTGCGCAGCAAGCTCATTTCTTGCATTTCAGCTTGCGATGCAAGGTCAAGTTTACGTTCAAGTTCTGGAATGCGACCGTATTGCAGCTCAGACATGCGCTGTAAATCGCTGGCACGTCTTGCCACATCTAAGTCGAGTCGTGCTTGCTCAAGCTCAGCTTTGATAGTTTGTGTACCTTGCAACGAGGCTTTTTCTGCGGTCCACACTTCATCTAATTCGCGATATTCTGCTTCAAGCTCATTGATCAAAGTTTGCATTTCGTCGCGGCGTTTGCGGCTAGCATCGTCTTTTTCTTTCGCCAGCGCATTATCTTCCAATTTTAACTGGATAATACGGCGTTCTAGCTTATCAAGTGGCTCGGGTTTAGAGTCAATTTGCAACCGAATAGAGGAACCTGCTTCGTCAATCAAATCAATGGCTTTATCTGGCAGCTGACGGTCACTGATATAACGGTGCGATAAATGCGCCGCGGCCACAATCGCAGGGTCGGTAATTTGCACCGAGTGGTGTAACTCATAGCGCTCTTTTAAACCACGTAAAATAGCTATGGTGTCTTCCACAGTCGGTTCACTGACAAACACCTTCTGGAAGCGGCGTTCAAGCGCAGCATCTTTTTCAATATACTGGCGATATTCATCAAGCGTAGTCGCGCCCACACAGTGTAATTCACCGCGCGCCAACGCAGGCTTTAACATATTGCCCGCATCCATCGCGCCATCGGTTTTACCCGCGCCTACCATAGTATGAATTTCATCAATGAAGAGGATCACTTGGCCTTCTTCTTTGGCTAATTCATTGAGTACAGACTTCAAACGCTCTTCAAACTCGCCGCGGTACTTGGCACCCGCCACGAGCGCGCCTAAATCCAACGACAGTACGCGTTTGTTTTTCAGCCCTTCTGGCACTTCACCATTCACGATACGTTGTGCAAGGCCTTCAACAATGGCGGTTTTACCAACGCCCGGCTCACCAATTAACACTGGGTTATTTTTGGTACGGCGCTGTAATACTTGAATAGTACGGCGAATTTCGTCATCACGGCCAATTACCGGATCTAATTTACCTTGGATAGCGCGCTCGGTTAAGTCAACCGTAAACTTCTCTAATGCTTGACGGGTCTCTTCGGCATTGGGGTCATCCACCTTTTGCCCACCACGCAAGGCATTAATGGCTTTATCGATTTTATCTTGCGTAATATTTAAGGCGCGGAAAATATCCCCAAGCGGGCCTTTGTCTTCACACGCAGCAAAGACAAATAGTTCGCTAGAAATATATTTGTCTTTACGTTTTTGGGCGTATTTGTCGCACAGATTAATCAATGAAATTAACTGGTTAGACAGTTGAACATCACCGCCATAGCCTTGCACTTTAAACAATTTCTCAATCGCTTGAGACACTTTAGTGTTCAGCTCGTCTGCACTAATGCCCGCTTGCGCCAGCAGTGCGCGTACACTTGAGCCGGTTTGCTGTAACAGTGCATACATTAGATGTACAGGTTCAATAAACTGGTGGTCGCGACCCAGCGCTAATGATTGAGCGTCCGACAAGGCTTGTTGGAACTTACTGGTAAATCGGTCAATTCTCATGGATGTTACCTACTTAAATACTTATCCTAACCTGTTAATGGGTCTTAGTATGGACAGCTTCAAGTAAGGAGGGCAAAATTTTCTGTGGATTATTTGCGCCAGATCAGGGTTACCATGCGACCGGTACGACCCTCACGACGATAAGAGTAAAATTGACTGGGATTGCTGACTGTACACAGCTCGTCACTATAGATGGCCGAAACGCCTGCGGTTTGGAGTTGTAACTGAGCCAATAGAAAAATATCGGCAAAGTATTTGTTTTCTTGCTCTGGATGCTTTTTGAACGCGCCGTCCATATTTGGGTCAAGCGCACAAAATGCCGCTTTAACTTCAGCGCCAACCTCAAATGCGTCAGGACCAATAGCAGGACCAAGCCAAGCATAAATTTGACTACTTGGCGCACTAAAATGGGCGACAGTTTTAGCTACGATCCCGCCAGCCAAAGGTCGCCAACCACCATGAATAGCGGCAACTTCAGCACCATCGGCACTGCAAAGCAAAATAGGTAAACAATCCGCTGTCATTATCGCGAGCGGTTGACCACGTAACTGGGTATAAAGCGCGTCGGCTTGCTCAACTTGCTGGCGCTGCGACGCTGAACTCACCGCAATAACATCAGAACCATGCACTTGTTCAAGCCAAACAGGCGGATTGGGCAGATATTGCGCTAACAAGTGACGATTAGCCGCAACATGTTGCGGTTCATCACCAACGTGCTCTGCAACATTAAAACTATCGTAGGGCGGCAGCGAATAGCCTCGAAGCAAGCGGGTACTTGAAAGTGCCCCGACTTGGGCTTGAATAGGCCAATTCGCTGCTATTAACATTACAGTGAATAATCCGGGTTAGCTTTGGTGTCTTCACGTAACGCTTCAGTGAGCGCGACCATATCCTCAGGAATAGGTGCTTCCCAACTCATCATTTCACCCGTAATTGGGTGAGCAATACGCAGTCTCACCGCATGTAGCGCTTGACGTTTAAAGTCGCGTAACTGCGCAAATAATTCAGGCGTTGCATTACGCGGCGGACGCGGACGGCCACCATAAAGTTGGTCACCAATTAACGGGTGGTTTAAGTATGCCATGTGCACACGAATTTGGTGAGTACGTCCCGTTTCCAAACGCAAACGCAAACGCGTATGGGCACGGAATTTTTCCGCCACACGGAAATGCGTCACCGCAGGCTTACCCATTTCGTGTACCGCCATGTGGGTGCGCTTGGTCGAATGGCGACCGATGGGCTTTTCAATTTTGCCACCGGCGGTCATAGTACCGTTGCAAATCGCTTCGTATTCACGGGTAAAGTTGTCACGCGCTTGCAGATTTTTCACTAAGTGGGTTTGCGCTTGAATGGTTTTTGCGACCACCATCAAACCTGTGGTGTCTTTATCCAAACGATGCACAATCCCCGCACGCGGCACATTGGCTATCTCTGGGCAATGGTGAAGCAGCGCATTGAGCACCGTACCATTTGGATTACCCGCACCCGGATGCACAACTAGATCCGCAGGCTTGTTGATCACTAGAATATGGTCATCTTCATAAACAATATTTAACGTGATGTGCTGAGCTTCGTATTCGCGTGGTGCTTCAATCTCAGTTTCAATCGCCACCATTTCACCGCCAAGCAGTTTTTCGCGTGGAATGTTTAAAATTACGCCGTCTATGGTTACTTTATCATCAAGGATCCAAGTTTTTATCCGCGAACGCGAATAATCAGGGAACAATTGCGCCAATATTTGGTCTAGACGTTTACCACCTAGCTCAAGCGGAACCTCAGCCTGAAGTGAAATTTGTTCTGACATTCTATAACTTTACCCAATTTACCAGTGCAAGCTGTGCTCGACTGGGTTAGAATCGCTCTTAAACGCATAGTTTACTCGGTTTTACCGACTTGGCCTAGCCGAAGACAACGAAGGTAACAAATAAAATGATAAAGAAATTAGGGAAACGCGCTTTTGCAGTTGTATTCAGCGTATCAGTTTTAGGTTTGGCGGCCTGTTCTTCGGCCCCAGAGCAACAAGACATTGAACGAGTACCGAATAAATCTGCGCAAGCCCTATATGAAGATGCCAAACAAACTTTAGATTCAGGCTTGTATGCCCGCGCCATTGAATTGCTAACCGCGCTCGATTCACGCTTTCCATTTGGGCCTTATTCACGTCAAGTGCAGCTAGATTTGGTCTATGCACATTATCAATCAGGCAATACAGAACAAGCGCTTGCCACTATCGACCGTTTTATTCGTTTAAACCCTAACCACAAAGATCTCGACTACATGTATTACATGCGTGGTTTAGTCAACATCAAAGCCGATAAAAACGCCTTTCAGGAATATTTTGGTGTTGACCGTGCAGACCGCGATGCCAACCGCACTCGGGTTGCATTTCAGGATCTTTCCACGCTGATCAAACGTTTCCCTAACAGTAATTACGTACCGGAAGCGAAAAAGCGTGTGGTATGGTTATTAAACCGTATGGCACGTTATGAACTCAAAGTGGCTGAATATTATTACGAGCGTGAAGCCTACCTTGCTGCCGCTAACCGAGGTAAATATGTAGTTGAGCATTACTCGCAAAGCAGCTACCTACCACAGGCACTTGATATTATGGAAAAAAGCTACGAGAAGTTAGGTTTAAAAGAGCTTGCTGAACAAACCAAACAAGTAAAAGCTGTTAACCAACGTAACTAAAATACGGTGTAGTATTTTTATGACGGGCGCCTAGCGCCCGTTTTTTATCGCCAAAAAACTTGCTTCTGTCGCAATGGCAACAATCACTATCTAACACCCCTAGTAAATCAAAGTACATTGCTTTAGAGTGTCCATGTTATTATTTTGTAACACTAGATATGTCTAAACATTTGTATTTGTTTTTCTTTTCAGCTTTAAGTTTGACTCAACCGCTACAATCTGTGGCGGCTAAACCTGTATTGTCTTGGTGTTTAGATAACTTTAAAGGCTTTCATGAGTTTATAGATGAGTACCATCAAGCTGTTGGACCAAGCGTCAATCTAATGTTGTATCTGAGCGAGCAAATTGGTGTCGACCTTAAGATGTCGCCGCCTACGCCTCCTTCGCGCTGTTTTGAATTATTGCGCAGCGGTGAAGCGGATGTGATGACGAATTTACTTTATAAGCCTGAACGAGCTGAATTTCTCGACTTTATTGTTATGGCGGAGCGATATCCAGAGTCATTGATCATGCTTGCCGATGACCTCCGCGACATTAGCACCGCAAAACAACTGCAAAGCTTGAATATAGCCACAATTCGCGGCCACCGTTATACCGCTCAAATCGAAGCGGTACTTGCCAACAATCCAACTAATGGTGAGCTACATATGCAAAGCTTGGAAAACGCTTTGCTGATGCTACGCAAAAAACGCATAGATGCAATCTTATCGCCCACTGTCGTATCTGCCACCTTACTTGACGCTCAACCTGATAAGAATCAATTCCAACTGGTACAGCTGCCCGCGCAATTTACTGACGCGCAATTGGTTCACATTGGCGTATCTAAA
Organism: Pseudoalteromonas fenneropenaei; assembly: GCF_042643375.1. Taxonomy (NCBI): domain Bacteria; kingdom Pseudomonadati; phylum Pseudomonadota; class Gammaproteobacteria; order Alteromonadales; family Pseudoalteromonadaceae; genus Pseudoalteromonas; species Pseudoalteromonas fenneropenaei. Next base: position 231,582 of record NZ_JBHRSD010000029.1, on the reverse strand, counting down.
CACACCGCCCATCCAGAGCTTGCTAAACGCTTGGCTGAAGCAATAGAACAGGCAAAAGTCAGCGGCGTGTTTAAGCAGCTTTATGACCAAGAAAAAATAGACCAACCGCTTAAGTCATTGCCACCGAAAAACCGTAACTAAGCCGGAATGGATTTAAGATTTGAACTCAGGAAAGCAGCGATAGACGTGCTAAGAGGATAATAGTAGAAAATGGCGGAGAGAGAGGGATTCGAACCCTCGGTAGGGGTTAGCCTACACACGAGTTCCAGTCGTGCGCCTTCAACCGCTCAGCCATCTCTCCGCGGTGCATAAATGCGGGGCTAATACTATGAAAAGCCACGCACTTTAGCAAGCGCTTTTTTGCAATTTGCTTGCGTTTGCCTAGATTCTAGGCAAACCAAATTAACGCTTAATGCTGGCAGAAAAATCCAACATACGATTTAACGAACGTAACGCACCTTCGCGCAAGTTCATATCAACAAACACTTCACGGCCTTGTGGGCTCAGTAGCGCTTCTTCAATCGCTTTTAAGCCGTTCATTGCCATCCACGGGCAATGCGCACAGCTTTTACAGGTTGCACCTTCACCTGCTGTTGGCGCTTCGAAAAACTCTTTCTCAGGGCACAGCTGTTGCATTTTGTAGAAAATGCCACGGTCGGTTGCCACGATGAATTTTTGATTAGGCAAGGTTTGTGCAGCTTTAATCAATTGACTGGTTGAGCCAACTGCATCTGCCAAATCAACGATTTCTGCTGGAGACTCTGGGTGCACTAATACTGCCGCATCAGGATGCAGCGCTTTCATATCTTTGAGGGCTTTGGTTTTAAATTCATCATGTACGATACAAGCACCGTTCCACATGATCATATCTGCGCCAGTTTTCTTTTGAATATAAGCACCTAAATGCTTATCCGGACCCCAAATGATCTTCTCACCCTCAGCATCTAAATGCTCAACAATCTCAAGCGCACAAGACGAGGTCACAATCCAATCTGCGCGGGCTTTAACCGCCGCTGAGGTATTAGCATACACCACGACTTTACGCTCTGGATGTTGGTCACAAAATGCAGAAAACTCATCAATTGGACAACCCACGTCCAACGAACAAGTAGCCTGTAATGTTGGCATTACGATGGTTTTTTCCGGCGTGAGGATTTTGGCCGTTTCACCCATAAAACGTACACCCGCGACGATAATAATATCGGCACTGTGTTTTGCACCAAAACGAGCCATTTCAAGAGAGTCGGCAACACAGCCACCAGTTTCTTCAGCTAAAGCTTGAATTTCTGGATCGGTGTAATAATGCGCAACTAATACCGCATTTTTCTCTTTTAATAACGTTTTAATCCGCGCTTTGTATTCTGCTTTTTCAGTTACAGATAATGGCGCTGGCTTAGGTGGAAAGATGTAATCTTCCGGCATGATATGTTCAGCGAGACTCATAACAAAACCACATTGTCTACATTGCTTGATAGGCGAGAATTATACGCGATGAAAACGCGCAATGACAGATTTGCGAAGGAATAATTAAGAACTAATGAAGCTTAGGAGTGGTGGGTCATGATGGACTCGAACCATCGACCAATGGATTAAAAGTCCACTGCTCTACCAACTGAGCTAATGACCCGCTCTATTTTATCCGGGGTTATAAT
>NZ_JBHRSD010000029.1:229683-229912 GCF_042643375.1 Pseudoalteromonas fenneropenaei | reverse complement strand
GCCGGCTCGTCGTCCTGACTCGCGTTCGTAAACTGCGAAGCTGCGCTTCGGTTTTACTCACCCAACTGAGCTAATGACCCGCTCTGGAATTAAGGATACTACAAGGCATAAATGGTGGGTCATGATGGACTCGAACCATCGACCAATGGATTAAAAGTCCACTGCTCTACCAACTGAGCTAATGACCCGCTCTATTTTATCTGGGGTTATAATCATCCTGAAGCTCTGG
>NZ_JBHRSD010000029.1:0-229514 GCF_042643375.1 Pseudoalteromonas fenneropenaei | reverse complement strand
GCCGGCTCGTCGTCCTGACTCGCGTTCATAAACTGCGAAGCTGCGCTTCGGTTTTACTCACCCAATTGAGCTAATGACCCGCTCTGGATATAGATAACTTAAAGTGTAAATGGTGGGTCATGATGGACTCGAACCATCGACCAATGGATTAAAAGTCCACTGCTCTACCAACTGAGCTAATGACCCGCTCTGGTGATATCTGTAACTTGAAGTAGCATGGTGGGTCATGATGGACTCGAACCATCGACCAATGGATTAAAAGTCCACTGCTCTACCAACTGAGCTAATGACCCGCTCTATTTTATCCGGGGTTATAATCATCCTGAAGCTCTGGGCCAGCTCGTCGTCCTGACTCGCGTTCGTAAACTGCGAAGCTGCGCTTCGGTTTTACTCACCCAACTGAGCTAATGACCCGCTCTGGATAAATCAACTTCAAATGCAAATGGTGGGTCATGATGGACTCGAACCATCGACCAATGGATTAAAAGTCCACTGCTCTACCAACTGAGCTAATGACCCGCTCTAAGATATCATTTACAAATTAAGTGGTGGGTCATGATGGACTCGAACCATCGACCAATGGATTAAAAGTCCACTGCTCTACCAACTGAGCTAATGACCCACTCGATGCAGCTGTTTTGATATCATCTATCGCCTGCTGCGGGCGCTTATAATACTTATTTAAAAAAGGAGTGCAACTGAAAACCGCATTTTTTTTCAATAAACACTGCTAGATGCCTAATTTTAAATCAATTTGTCACAAATATACACAAATCGGATTAGACATCTGCGGTGTTTGCACAGCGCTACAGTTTGGCAAGGCGATCCGCCGCCATTTTTGCAGCAGTCGTGCTTGGATATTGTTGCACCAATTTGGTCAATATCTGTTTTGCTGCATCCAACTGTCCAAGCTTTTCGTAAAGGTTACCAAGCTTCAGCATTGCATCTGGGCGTTTATTTGAGTCGGCATAATTGTCAACTACGCGCTTAAAATGACCGACAGCCTGCTGATCATCATTCTTGATGGACAACAACTGCCCGAGCCAATAATGGGCATTCGGCTCATATACTGAATTTGGGAACTTTTTCAGGAAGGCTTCAAATTCCGGGATGGCTGCATCATAGCGCTTGTCTTTCATGATAAGCGCCACAGCGCGATCGTAGGCTTCGTTTTCCGATAAGTTACTGCTAATCGCTGTATCCGGCGTCACGGTAACATTCGCAACTGGCGAAGTCGCTTGCTCAGGCACACGAGAAACTCTATTCTCGATTTCCTGATATAACTCGCGTTGCCGCTGTAACACTTTTTCCAGCTTGTAGCTTTGTTCTTCGGTGATACCACGTAGCTGACTGACTTCATCTTGCAAAACAATGATCTGTTGTTGCATTTCAGCTTGCATAATATTGCGCGATTGCATCAAGCTTTCCAGCTGAGCTAAACGTGCATCCAGACTTGATTTTGAACCTGCAGCCTCAGAAACAGGTGCGGGAGCGGCCAACACGTGGACGCTCCCGCACGAGAGTAGTAAGGCTGCCAAAACGTGTTTCGGCTTCATCACTCTATTCTATCTTATTAGTATACCAGTACTGCGCGACGGTTTTTCGCAAACGCTTCTTCAGTACGTGATTTGATCATCGGTTTCTCTTCACCGTAGCTCACTACTGAAATTTGGCTGTCGCTTACACCTAGGCTTTGTAGGTATTTCGCTACAGACTTAGCACGGCTTTCACCTAGAGCAATGTTGTACTCAGGTGTGCCACGCTCATCAGCATGACCTTCGATTAATACTTTTACAGATGGATTCTTAACTAAGAAATCTGCGTGAGCTTGTAGCAACTCAGTAAATTGGCTTTGAATAGTTGATTTATCAAAGTCGAAGTAAATGATTTGCTCTTGACGTAGTGCTTCGTATTTCTCACGTAGCTTTTCTTCTGCTGATTTTTCACGGGCAATAGTGCTTACTTCAACATTGCCGTTATCAGTTTGGCTTGTCGCTTGGTTGCTTTGGTTAGCAGCTGACTCATCAACGTTTGAAGATGAGCTACAAGCAGCTAGCGTCATGACAGGGACAGCGATTAAAAGACCTTTAATAATTTTGTTCAGTTGCATCGAGTATATTCCTATTTCTTTTAAATCTAACCAGCAAAATTCTAATTTAAGAAAGGCGACCAGGCAGGCGCTTTCACTTGGCCATCCAGCACAGGTAAGCGTGCTTTAAAACGACCATCCATAGATACCAGCGCCAACACTTGCTTATTGTTGTGCAAAGTACTGTAAATGATCATTGAGCCGTTTGGCGCGATGCTTGGTGATTCATCCAAACGCGTTCTTGTTAACACTTGAAACGCATTTGTATTTAAGTCTTTCTTAGCTAGGTGATATTGCCCTAACGTTCTATTTACCATGACCAGCTGCTTCCCATCAGGTGTAATAGAGCCAGCTAAGTTCATGTCACCATCAAAGGTCAGTCGCTTTGACCTACCAGTTTGTAAATTTAACTGATAAATCTGGGCATTACCACCCCTTTCCGATGTAAAAACAATATCCTTACCATTTGGATGCCAACTTGGCTCAGTGTCGATACTACGATGATTTGTAATTCGCTTTTCACGCTTTGTTGCCAAATCCAAAAGGTAAATTTCCGTCGCACCGTCGCCATCTTTTGATAGTACCAGTAACAATTGCGTACCATCTGGAGAAAACTGCGGTGCACCATTAATACCAGGATAAGTCGTAACTAACTGACGTTTCCCAGTATAAAGATCCTGAATATAAATCTGACTTTGACGATTCTCAAAAGTCACATAAGCGAGCTTAGTACCATCTGGCGACCATGCCGGAGACATCAAAGGCTCTTTTGAGCGTAATAAGATTTGCTCGTTATAACCATCGTAATCGGCTACCACTAGCTGGTAAGGCTTATCATCTTGCTCACGCACGATGACGTAGGCAATTTTAGTTAAAAATGCGCCGCGCTCACCGGTTAACGCCTCGTATACTGTGTCACTGATTTTGTGCGCATAGCGACGAAAACCCGACGTTTCCACCACACTTTGTCGTGACTCTTGGATGTGATCCTGACTTTTGGTTAAACGACCATTGCTCATCATCCGCGTTTGTCCACCCGTGATCTGACCGCGGATCACGTCAATTAACTCATACTTAACCAAGTAACGCCCAGCTGGTTGCTGTGTCACAGTGCCAACTACGATAGCTTCAACGCCTTTGTTTACCCAAGCGTTGTAATTAACGTTTTCATCCGATGTCGGTAACTCTGGCATGTCCGCCACCGCAATAGGTTTAAACTTACCGCTACGCATCAAATCCGCAGCGATAATATCGCTTGGTTGCATTGGCAAGGTGCCAACACCTTCATATTTAAAAGGTACTATGGCTATCGGACGCGCACCGTCGATACCTTCGGTGATAACAATTTCTAGTGCAGCTTGAGCCTGCCATTGCCAACAGGCAACAACAACTAGCAAAAAGGTCTTCATTTTATGGAACATAGTTTTCCTTTTTAGATATTCGGCCTAATTGTTAGGTTAATATTTTTTAGTTGTTCAAATACATCTTTGTCTGGTGACACAGGTAAAGTATCTGCCATACGCACGGCACGCAGCGCGGCTTCGCACACCAGCATATCGCCACCAAGTGACGTCGCCTGAGTCACCAAGCCATTGAAGGCCAAGCGAATGTTCAAACGACACTCTTGCCCTTTCATTTTTTCGTCTATCAACAAGTTTTGTTGAATACGCTGCATGATCAATGCTTTGTATTTATCTACCTCAGACAAGACCTGTTGCTGGCGCACTTTGGCACGGGCAGCGGCTTCTTTAGCCAACTGGTCTTGCAGCATTTGCTCTTCAAGCGCTTGCTGGCGACGTCGTTCTTCTTCTGCGGCACGGCGTTTAGCTTCTTGTTCACGCTTTTTACGCTCATCTTCAGCCTTGCGTAGCGCCTCTTCTTCTTCCTTGCGTTTTTGCGCGGCAGCCTTAGCGGCTTTTTCAGCTGCTACTTTTTCTTGCTGCGCTTTTTGCGCATCCTCGCGCTGCTTCTTCTCTATCTCTTTGGCCTTTTTCGCTTCAGCTTCAGCCTTTTGACGTTCAGCTTCTTGAACTTTACGTTCTTGTTCTAGCTTTTTAATTCGTCTGGCTTCTTCTTCACGAGTTTCTTTGGCTTCTTTGGCACGGCGTTCTAAATCACGAATGCGACGCTCTTCAGCACGCCTTTTCTCGTCTTCAGCAGCTTTAAGTTCTGCAACTTTCAGTTCTACTGCACGTTGGTCAACAGCGACGGCTTCAACCACTTGCTCTGACTCTTGGATTTGCTCAGGATTGAGCACCACTTCGAGTACATCTGGCTTTGGCATATGAAAATCAGCCGTCACTAACAGTAGCGCGGCAATTGCCACATGCAGGACCAGTGATTTTATTACACTTTGTTGCATTGCCTGCTTACCCTTTATCAAACGATTTCGTCATCAGGCCAACCGACGGTACACCGGCATTCTTCAAAAAGTCCATTAACAACAACACTTCCTGATAAGAGACTTTACCGTCGCCTTTTATCATCACTGGCGTGTTTGGGTTTTGCTGCAACTTCAGTTTGATAATTGCTGCGACTTCCACTGCATCCATTGGTTTTTCGGGGTCAGTACCCACACTAACGTAGTAACGCCCTTGCGCATCTATTGAGGCAATAATTGGCGGTACATCTTTGTTGTCAACCAGCTCCGACTGTTCCATTTTTGGCAAATCAACTTTGACACCATGCGTGATTAACGGCGCTGTTGCCATAAAGATGATAAGCAACACCAACATAACGTCGATATAAGGAACGACATTGATTTCAGCAACTTGTTTTCTTTTTTTACGCAGGTACATTTTGCTTAGCCTCGGCTTGCGCTGCTGCTTGGCGATGTAGGATATTGGCAAACTCTTCCATAAAGTTAATGTAAAGTGTTTCCAACTTTTCTACGTTTTTCGCATAACGGTTATAAGCCATTACCGCTGGAATAGCCGCAAACAAACCCATTGCAGTGGCAATCAACGCCTCGGCGATACCGGGAGCAACCATTTGTAAGGTCGCTTGCTGAACTTGGCCTAACGCGATAAAAGCATTCATGATCCCCCATACCGTACCAAATAGGCCGATGTAAGGGCTGATAGAACCAACGGTGGCTAAAAATGATAAGCTTGACTCAAGTTTTTCTACTTCTCGAGAAAGCGCGACACGCATTGAACGGTGTGTACCTTCAATAATCAAGCCCGCTGAATTAATGCTGTTTTTTTGATGACGGGCAAACTCTTTAAAACCTGCAACAAATAACGCTTCAAGACCCTCTTGCTGGACACCACGTGCGGTAACTTCATTATATAGTTTGCTTAATTCGCTGCCTGACCAAAATCTTTGTTCAAATCTTTTCGCGTCAGTCAACGCACTGCCAATGACCTTTTTCCGTTGGAAGATAATTGCCCAAGAAGCAACCGAAAGACCGACTAAGGTCAACATTACAAGTTGCACTAAAAAACTGGCTTTAAGAATGAGGTCAATGAAGTTGAGTCCAGATTCCACTTATTATTCTCCTACTAGACATAATGGCTACAAATTGTAATCCAATAGACTGAACGCTTTATGAAAGGTTCAACTAGTTTACCCGCCAACTACAGCGGATACAACGAGATTGCCATGAATTCCAAGGAATTAACGACTAAATAAATTTGCGGGCTTTTCGCCATATTCAGCTAGCACTCAGTTTCCCATTCCTTTGCATGAGTATGTCTGTATTTATTCATCCAAAGCCACAAAACTCCATGTTTTATGCAAGATCAGTGAATAGTCGCCCAAAACGCATTTGGTCAGACCATTTTCCAACAATTAATTTTATTTTGAGTGATTTTCAACCAAATGTTAATTGTCATATTTTTCATAAGGTTGCACCAATTTTAAACTTATTAATCGCAATTAACGCAATAAACCTATATCTCATAGCATTAGTTTTTTTAATTTGAAACTGTAATTTTTCTAGTTTGAACATTTTTCCGAAGATCCGTAATATACATCCTGTACTGAGCACACAGCGTCGCAGATGCTAAGCACAGTTGTTGGCAATATGATTACTGATTTGTCGTATTGCCCAGATGACGAACTTTGGGATAAAACCTAAACAGACTCATCTTTGTTCCCTGGATTACTTCCTTCAACTTGTTGTTTTGCCCGCATTTTTGCGGGCTTTTTTTTGCCTAAAATAATCATAGGCACAAACAATCAATTAGCTTTGTAGACAACACCCAAGCCAATAAAAAAGCGGGTTACTTGTCAGCTCCCCGCCCTCAATCATTAGCCCTACTTCTCTATCAAATGATGAGAAACTGTTTATAGCGTCTTCATAAACTCAACTAATTGCCACTTTTCATCGTCAGATAAGCTAGTACCATAAAGGTGTCCGTCATTGGAGTTACCAGCCTGCACAGTACCATCCGCTTTATTTACCTTAAACAAGTTAAGGCCTTGTGTTGTGTCATAACCGACTTTAACTGGATCAAATTCTCGGCTACCCACCCAAAAAGTGCTTGGGCGTTGCTGCGGACTCTGTAATAACGACCACAGATCTGGCACCGAGCCATTATGTAAGTAAGGTGCGGTTGCCCAAATGCCATTCAATGGTCGCGCTTTGTACACTCCAGCATCATAGAATCCATCAACGCAATCCTCATTGGTATTCGGGGTGAGCTTGTCGCGATTCTCAACGTGTGCTTTGATCCGTTCTTCAATAGACTTGATGAGCGTGGTCTTTTCACCGTCAGTGCCTGTCTTTTCGGCTATTGCTCCCGCTTTTAGTGCTTTGATCGGATCTTTTAGCACCAAACCGACCACACCATTGACGGGAATGTCTATCGCACTGTCAGTGGCCGCAAATTTATCGCCAGCCAAAATAAAGGTTTTCGTGCCTTCTAGAATTAAGGTTTTCGCCATGTGGCAGCTGGCATTGTTAGACATAGTAGGATCTGTGCCGACTTCCTTTACAGGTACTCTTGTGGCTACATAATCGTTTAAAACATCCTGTGGGGCGATAATTTGATGGCAGCTTACGCAATTTGCTTGGAATACCATTTTACCCCTCGCCGCTTTATCAATATCTATCCCCGGCAAATATTGCTCAGGCCATACTGGTGGGCGCAGCGTTTTTACCCATGCCTCTAACTGGCCTAAACCATTTAAATCCACAGTAGAGCTATAACTGACATGCTTGTCTACGAGCTTTTCCCAAAGCGGTGCCTTGTGGATAGACAATGAACCAAACACCCCAACTACTTCACCAATATTACGCACCAATGGGCCAACTATCGGCGTATTTGGTGCCGAGGCATTCCATTGCACCACGTCAGATTGATGCGTACCCCAAATAAATGGATAAGACACTGGTGCTGTCGGCGCATTGCGGTTATTAAGATCATCCAGCGCAAACGCCGTCCCTGCGTTTTGAATATTGCCAAAGGCGTCAAGCCGCGCATAGCTGGTAAAATCGTCAGGATAATCCGCCGGTAAATCATTAACGGCTTGCCGCTCCGCCGTTGCCATTGCAACTTGCATTAGGTCTTGGCGTAAGTCTTCTATTTTTTCTTGTGAGGCGTCGTCTTTTAAAACATTGATAGCAAATCGGCTGAACTTTTGGTTATCGTTCAACGTTGCCGCTAACGCCGCATTGAGGCGATTAAAAAACAGCACAAAGTTGGCTAAGGTTGGCGCCCCTTCAATAAGCAATTTAGTGCCTTTATAATCTAATTGATTGGTGTGGCAGGCCGCACAGGTCATACCCACCCACGCCTGTCCGGTAGTTTGATTATTGTGTAACGCAAAACCAATTGGCAAACCACCGGGGTTGGCATTACTGCTGTTATTGGGCAAATAACGCAACATTTCCATGTGCTCGCCATCGCGAAAAAGCTTGTTATTGTCAGGCTGCTCTAACCACATAAACCACACATACGGGATAATTTGCGAGCCTTGGCCGGTATACCAAAAGTCTTGGCGTAGCTTTTCTGACCAACCTTGGTCAAGCCATTTACGATCTGGCACTTGCCCAACCGCCGTAACGGGTTGAACTTGCTCTTTAGGAACATCGGGTTTACGGTCAACCACACTACAACTGGATAAAGTTACTGTGGCACATACGAGCCAAAGTGGTTTAAGCGCAAAGTTTAAAGGTTTCATGATCAGATCCTGTGACGTAGAAATGTAAATTATTGATTATTTTATTTTACAATAAAATTACATTGTACGTGACAAACGGATATTTTGCAGAAAATATCAATGAGAAATATTCACCTGCGGGCACAAGGCAAACTAAGATGTAAACAGTGATGGGAAACAACTGTTTAAAATGACGCTCAAGCAAAGACAGAATAATAAAGCGCTGGGGTCATTTATCCCTAGCGCTTTGGCAACAGTGCAACGTTATTCGGGTTTAGTTAAACCAAAATGTTGGTAGGCACGGTCAGAAACCATACGGCCACGCGGTGTGCGTTGAATAAAACCCTGCTGAATTAAAAACGGCTCAATCACGTCTTCTATTGTCTCGCGCTCTTCACCAATTGCAGCAGCCAAGTTGTCTAAACCAACCGGACCACCCATAAACTTTTCAATAATAGCGAGTAGATACTTACGATCCATATAATCAAAACCGCAATTATCGACATCCACCATATCAAGCGCCGCCTTGGCGATAGTTTGCGATACGCTACCATCACCTTTGACCTGCGCGTAATCCCGTACTCGACGTAATAAGCGGTTGGCAATACGCGGCGTACCACGCGAGCGCTTGGCAACCTCTTCTGAGCCCGCATCTGAGATCTCTAACGCAAGAAAATGCGCAGAGCGTGACACGATTTGGGTTAAATCAGCGACATTGTAAAACTCTAGCCGCTGCACAATGCCAAAACGGTCACGTAGTGGTGAGGTTAACGAGCCCGCTCGGGTGGTTGCGCCAATTAACGTAAAAGGCGGCAAGTCGAGCTTAATTGAGCGCGCGGCCGGTCCTTCACCTATCATAATATCCAGCTGATAGTCTTCCATCGCGGGATACAAGATCTCTTCAACCTGTGGACTTAGGCGATGAATTTCGTCAATAAACAGCACATCCCCTTCTTCAAGATTGGTTAGCAGTGCCGCTAAGTCGCCCGCTTTTTCAAGCACTGGCCCTGAAGTGGTTTTGATATTGACTTGTAACTCATTAGCCACAATATTGGCCAACGTGGTTTTACCAAGCCCAGGTGGGCCAAAAATCAGCAAATGATCGAGCGCTTCGCTACGACTACGCGCCGCTTCAATGAAGATCTCCATTTGCTTCTTAACATGAGGCTGGCCGGTATAATCAGCCAATAGCTTTGGTCGAATGGCGCGGTCAACAACGTCTTCTTGGCCTTTCACGCCAGCATCGATGAGGCGATCAGCTTCAATCATGGTTTTCTCACATCATAGATTTTAGGGCGTCTTTAATTATGCCCTCGGTGGTCATACCCGCTTTTGCGACTTTTTTCACTGCACTTTGTGCCTGTGCAGGTTTATAGCCTAAAGCCAGTAAAGCTGCAATGGCATCATCTTGCGGGGTATTGGCAACGGTAGGATCTTGCTGTGGTGCTAATATAGCGTCATCGCTGAATGGTGTGAGTAAGTCATTACCCCAATCTTTGAGGCGATCTTTTAATTCCAATACCAAACGCTCAGCCGTTTTCTTACCAACACCGGGAATTTTCACTAACGTAGAGGCATCTTCGTTATGCACACAATGGATAAATTGCTGCGCCGACATGCCAGATAAAATCGCCAAAGCCAGTTTAGGGCCAACGCCGTTGGCTTTAAGCAACTCACGAAAGAGACTGCGGCGCTCTTTGGTTTTAAAACCAAACAATAACTGAGCATCTTCGCGCACCACAAAATGGGTGTAGATAGTCACTTGTTCGCCAATTTTTGGTAACTCATAAAAACAGGTCATAGGTAGCGCCACTTCGTAGCCTACGCCATTAATATCAATCAGCACTTCTGGCGGCTGTTTCTCAACCAATTGACCTTGTAAACGTCCGATCATAATTCCTCTTTAGCGTCTTAAACGTCCGCGTACGGTTTTGCTGGCATTACCCGCCAGACGAATTAAATTTTGTTCTGAATGAGCATGGCAAATTGCCACAGCTAGCGCATCGGCCGCATCGGCTTGGGGTGTGCCGGGTAATTTCAGCAGCTGCTTAACCATGTGTTGTACTTGTTCTTTTTTGGCCGCGCCAGTACCAACAACCGCTTGTTTTATTTGCCGTGCGGAATATTCACACACTGGCAGTTCTTGCAAGGTTGCCGCAACAATTGCTGCGCCCCTTGCCTGCCCGAGTTTCAACGCTGAGTCTGGGTTATGTGCCATAAACACTTGTTCAATGGCAAAACTGGTTGGGGAAAACTGTTCGATGAGCTGGCTGATACCTTGAAAGATCATTTTCAAACGGATGGGAAAATCGTGGTCGCCCACTTTGATACAACCACTGCCAAGATACTGAAAACGGCTCCCTTGATGTGCTATCACACCATAGCCTGTAAACCGTGATCCGGGATCGATACCAAGTATGATTGCCACGCGCACCTCATTATTGTTGTTTGCGCTAAGTGTGCCGTAATACTGTATGAATTTCCAGTAACTTTTCCTAGAGACACAAAAAAGGCGGCTTGTGCCGCCCTTTTGCTCGATTTTTATTCCGCGCTAGCTTTCAATGCCGCTAAATCGATGGCAATTGCCAGCTCTTTGAGCGCATCAGCATTGGCCACGCTTGGCGCATTGGTCATTAAACATGACGCTTGCGTGGTTTTCGGGAACGCGATGACATCACGGATGTTATCTGTGCCACACAGCAACATCACTAAGCGGTCTAAACCGAATGCTAAACCTGCATGCGGTGGTGTACCGTACTTTAATGCTTCAAGCAAGAAGCCAAACTTATCTTGCTGCTCTTGCTCATCGATGCCGAGAATACGGAACACAGTTTGTTGCATTTGGTTGTTGTGGATACGTACTGAACCACCACCCACTTCATAACCGTTTAGCACCATATCGTAGGCATCAGACAATGTATTAGCTGGGTTTGCTTCCAACTCTTGAGCCGACACCCCTTTTGGTGCAGTAAATGGATGGTGAACTGCGTGTAGATTGCCCTCGTCGTCTTCTTCAAACATTGGGAAGTCAACAACCCATAGCGGCGCCCATTGGTCAAGACGCGTTAATTCTAGGTCTAAACCAAGTTTAATGCGTAACGCTCCCAGCGCTTCGTTGACAACTTTACGCTTGTCCGCACCAAATAGCAGGATATCGCCAGTTTGTGCACCTGTGCGCTCAAGTAACGCTTTGATCACCGCTTCATTTAAGAATTTTGCAATCGGTGATTGAATGCCTTCAAGGCCTAATGCAAGGTCGTTCACTTTTAACCATGCCAAGCCTTTGGCACCATAAATGCCAACAAACTTGGTATAATCGTCAATTTGCTTACGCGAAAGCGCTGCGCCACCTGGTACTTTAATGACCGCAACACGACCTTTTTCGTCGTTTGCTGGACCTGCTAGCACTTGGAACTCAACGTCTCTTAGCAAATCTGCAACGTCCACGATTTCCAGCGGATTACGTAAGTCTGGCTTATCTGAACCAAAACGGCTCATCGCTTCGCTGTATGGCATGACTGGGAATTGACCCAAGTCCACATTTAAGAATGTTTGCCACATTTCACGGATCATACGCTCGGTCACAGCACGAACTTGGTCCGAGGTCATAAATGAGGTTTCGATATCGATTTGGGTAAATTCTGGTTGACGGTCAGCACGTAAGTCTTCATCACGGAAGCACTTAACGATTTGGTAGTAACGGTCAAAACCAGACATCATCAACAATTGCTTAAACAACTGCGGTGACTGTGGTAACGCGTAGAAGCTACCTTTATGCACACGGCTTGGTACTAAGTAGTCGCGCGCACCTTCTGGCGTCGCTTTAGTTAATACTGGCGTTTCGATATCAAGGAAATCATTGCTGTCTAAGAAACGGCGAACAAAACTGCTGGCTTTTGCACGCAGCTTGATACGGTCACTCATTTCTGGACGACGTAAGTCTAAATAACGGTACTTTAAACGACGCTCTTCAGAGTTTTGTTGGTTAAAGTCTAGTGGTAGTGGCTCTGCACGGTTAACAATCGTTAAGTCTGTGCCTAAAATTTCCACTTCGCCAGTGGCCATATCTTTATTGACTTGGCTGTCTGGGCGTGCGCGTACAGATCCTTTGATCTGCACACAGAATTCTTGACGAAGACCGTTGGCTTTATCCATCAGGCCGTCAACTTCTGGATCAAAAACAACTTGCACGATGCCTTCACGATCACGAAGGTCAACGAAAATCAAACCACCTAAATCACGGCGTTTGTTGATCCAACCACATAGCTCAACCTCTTGACCTACGTGCGATTTATTAAGTTTTCCGCAGTATATAGAGCGCATAATCTTCCTGTTCAACGAATCCTAACTGCCTCGCTTGGCGGCACTTAGGTAAAAAATATCCGCCAATTATATAAAACTGGCGCTTAAAGTCATCCGAAATGCCAAGCTGTTTTTGAAAAAACAGGAGCATTTGCAAAAAATTTGTTAGGCTAAGCGGGTTTCGAGGATCTTGAGGGTTGTAATGCTGTATTTGGGATGTCCACAATGGGGAAGCCAACACTGGCGCGGACGATTTTTTAGTCGCCATTGTAAAGCCGCCGACATGCTGCATGAATACAGTCAAATCTTTAACTCCGTTGAAGGCAACACCAGTTTTTACGCCGATCCGAGTCCCGCAACAGTGCAAACTTGGCATGATGCTGTGCCCGATACGTTTCGCTTTACCTTTAAACTCCCCAAACGTTTTAGCCATGAATCTGGACTCCAACCAGACCCGCAAGCAGTATTGGCTTGGTGTCAGTTGTTTGAACCCTTGTTTGCAAAAATCGGCATGTTGATTTTGCAGTTACCTGCGAGCGTCACGCCGCTGCAACTACCACAAGTTGCAGCCCTGTTGGCACAATTACCAAAGGATTTACCCCTCGGCATTGAAGTGCGCCATCCGGCATTTTTCCAAAAAGGTGAAGCCGAGCGCCAGTTTAACCGCTATTTGTTAGACCACAGCATTAATCGCATTATCATGGATACTCGCCCACTATTTAGTGAGCCAGCAACTACCCCTGCCATCATTGACGCACAGCGCAAAAAGCCAAGAGTACCCGTTAATGTGATTGCCACCAGTAGCGCCCCTATGCTGCGCTTTGTAGGCTGCAGTACACTTGTCGACAACCGTGCCTTTTACGCGCCATGGCTAAATAAAATTCGCCAATGGCTCGATGAAGGCAAAACCCCGTATGTGTTTTTTCATACCGCCGATAACTTTGACTCGCCGTTACTTGCACGGCAATTTATTCATGATTTAGGCTATTCACATCAAGTATTGGCGCCCTTTCCTGCTGAACAAGAAAGCGTGCAAAACAGCTTGTTCTAGCTTTGCGCCGGATTGGCTTTGGCTTTTTGGTTGTCTCGCTTGACTGAAACGCGATAAAATCTGCGCTTGCTTTGGCGTTTTAAACTTATTTGGCACTTTACTATGGCGTTTCATTCTTACTTTCTTCACTACCCAGAGAATTTACAGCAACAGATCCAGCAGTTGATAGCGGATGATGAGCGCCTTACCCAGTATTTTCAAAACAAGTACCCTGAGCCGCATGACTTACGTAGTGATAAGCAACTGGCCGATTACACCAATGGCTTTAAACAGCGCTATTTAAAAAATACCCCAAGGCTGGATTCTGTTGGCTATAAAAAGCAGGCTGATTTAGTAAAAAATGCCTTAGGTACGCACACCTTTCAACGCCAACAACATGGCGGCAAATTAAAAGCTAAGCATCATATTGCCATTGCCAATCAGTTACGTGCGGCGCCTGAAGCGCTGCTGCGCTGTTTAGTAGTCCATGAGCTGGCGCATTTTAAAGAATATGACCACAACAAAGCCTTTTATCAGCTCTGTTGTCATATGACGCCCGATTACCATCAACTAGAGCTAGATTTGCGCTTATTCTTAGTGCTGGAACAAAAAGCACTGAGTTTTTATCAGCCTGAGGTGTAATAAGCGCCAAAAATGGAAAAAGGCGCCTAACGCGCCCTTTTGTCATTTTGTTTTATCTTTACAGCCCTAATTGCGCCATAAAGTCATCGTCTGCATCATTTTCTACCTCAGCATTTGCAGCCTTTTTCTTATCTTGGGCTTTTTTTGCTTGGTTCGCGATGATGGTATCTGGGTCGACTGATTCGGCAATATCAAAATCGTGTAGCTTGATAAACTCTGTTTTATCCATTGCTAATTCTAAATAGAAAATATTTTGATTTTGCGTGGTGAAGGTTACGCGGCGTGCTTGTGGTCTATCCATAGTGGTATCCACAGAAATTTGCACTTGCTTGGTAATCGCCATCATTTTAGGTTGGTTTTGCGTAATTGAGGTGTGTAGCTGCTCACGCACCTTACTGGTAAAGTCACCGACGATTTGGTTCATCAGCTCACCCATCACGTTCGATACGTCGTCCGATAAATGGCTTTGCGCGATTTCCTCTTCCGGCATCCCCATGCTGCGCATATAGTCTTGGTAAATTTCCATTGCCGCTTGCGCGGTGAAATTGGTTACCACTAATCCTGTAAAACCGCCGTCAAATAACACAAAACAGCCAATATCTGGGCGCATACATGTACGCGTGATTTTTTGCACCATGGCAGAATAGCTGATGGAATTTCCCGACGCCGAGGACAATACCTCAGTCACTGAATGGCATAACGTAGATAGGATATCTTCGGTTGTGATCACTTTGCTTCTCGACATTCGTTATCTCTTTTTGATCTTATTGTTAATACTAGCCAAGCTTATCAATTTATCACTGACTATCCAGAATAAAATGCTAAAATAGCGCGATTATTTGCAAAGAGAGACACATTGTGAGCGGCACAGACAGTATTTATGCCCAAGAGCAGAATGTTAAAGACTTCACTTTTGACCAACGTGTGGTGGAAGTGTTCCCAGATATGATCCAGCGTTCAGTGCCGGGTTATGCCACTATTGTCAGCACCATGGGCAAGTTGGCTGGGCAATTCGCACAAAGCAATTCGACCTTGTACGACTTGGGCTGTTCTTTAGGTGCGGTAACACTTAGTATGCGCCGCAATATTGCCAAAGAAAATTGCCAGATCATCGCGATTGATAACTCTGAAGCCATGGTGCAGCGCTGTGAATTACACCTGCAAGGGTTTAAATCTGAGGTGCCAGTCAAAGTGCAATTGGGCGACATTAATGATGTTGCGCTCAGTAATGCCAGTGTAGTGGCAATGAACTTTACCTTACAGTTTATTGCGCCAGAAGCTCGCCAAGCGCTGCTCGCGAAAATCTTCGCGGCATTAAAACCGGGCGGTGTACTTTTACTGAGTGAAAAAATTCGTGCTGAGAATGACTACAACGATAATTTGCTGATTGACCTTCACCATGACTTTAAGCGTGCCAATGGCTACTCTGAACTTGAGATCAGCCAAAAGCGCACCGCCATTGAGAATGTCATGATCACCGATAAGCTCAGCACTCATGTTGCCCGCTTACAGGCAACCGGCTTTAGCCAAACCCAAGTGTGGTATCAGTGTTTTAATTTCTGTTCGTTAGTTGCGGTCAAATAGTGAGAGGGTTTTCGCATGCAGCATTGGTTTAATGATTTTTACGCCGCGATTGCTAAATCGCCCCTCGCCCATTGGCTAGATACTTTACCTGCGCAACTAACCCACTGGCAAAAAGAAACCCAGCATGGCGAATGGTCACAATGGGAAAAGGTATTGAAAAACCTGCCGGTTGTTTCAAGTCAACACTTTGATATTCAAACTAAGGTCGAAATTGGCCGTGGCGATGAACTCGCTGATGGGCAAAAAAAGCAGTTAGAACATCTCTTAAAACGGTTAATGCCGTGGCGTAAAGGCCCGTTCTTTTTGCATGGTATTCATATTGATACCGAATGGCGCAGCGATTGGAAATGGGACAGATTGTTACCTCACATTAGCCCATTACATGGTCGCCATGTGTTAGATATTGGCTGTGGCTCTGGCTATCACTTATGGCGGATGCGTGGCGCGGGTGCGCAAATGGTGGTTGGGATAGACCCTTCTGATCTGTTTTTGGCCCAATTTCAAACCATTAAGCATTACTTGCCCGATCCGAACGTGCACTTTTTACCGCTGGGTGTAGAGCAATTACCTGAGCTTAAAGCGTTTGATACAGTATTTTCGATGGGGGTGTTATACCATCGCCGCTCACCTATCGACTTTTTGGCGCAGCTTAAAGCGCAATTACGTAAAGGCGGCGAGCTAGTGCTCGAAACGTTAGTGGTGGAAGGTGATGTGCATACTGCGCTGGTTCCTACCGACCGCTACGCGAAAATGCGCAACGTATGGTATATCCCAAGTTGTGATGCGTTAAAGTTATGGCTTGAACGGGTGGGCTTTAAAAACGTCCGCGTGGTCAATAAAGATGTCACATCATTAGATGAGCAGCGCAGCACCGAATGGATGCAAACTGAGTCGTTAAAGGACTTTTTAGATCCGAACGACATCAGCAAAACCATCGAGGGCTACCCTGCGCCACTACGCGCTATTTTTATTGCCGAGGCATAAGCGCATTAGTTTTGCATATCATTTTCTGTCTTTAACCACCAACGCCAGTTGGTGGTTATCACTCTTTAGGCTCTGCCTAAAATCTCTATCAAAATTATAGATAACTTAATTATAAAAGCGGCTATTTAACCCTTTCTATCGTTTATTAAACTAAGTTGTTTATCATCACGGCTGCGCCCTCACCATAGCTGGCTGAGGCGATTTGATTGGTTTCGGTATAGCCAAACTTTTGCCAAAACTGCACCGAGTCTTGTACCGATACCAATAAACTTTGCTGATAGCCGTGGGTTTTGGCTACCGCCAGCAAATGCTCCACCATCGCCCGACCCGCACCTTGCCCTGCTAAACGCTGCGAAATAGCTAAGTCATGCAGGAATAAAATGTGCCCGTCCGCTGCTGCAAGTTGTTGATACAACTTAGGGGGCGTTTCACTGTGCCACCGATGCGCCAATAAATAGCCACCGATTTCACCAGATACATCACGATAAACAAAACAGGTTTCCGGCGACATCAGCCATTTAGCTTGTAATACCGACAAACTTTCCGGCTCAACCGCGTGATAAACCTCAGCTTGGATCTCAACAATAGCAGTCCAATCCGTGGCTCGAATGGGGGAGATCATTTAACTCACTTCTCTTTGCACTTAAAGCCTGATTATACCCAAGTACGCAGAGCTTAGGTGAATTTCCCGACGAACCGTCTGAGTTAACCGATGAGGGTCAAAAACTAGAATCCGGCTGCTGTAAAAACGCTAACTCTTCGGCGCTAGACTCACGCCCCAGTATGGCATTGCGATGCGGATAGCGACCAAACTTATCAATTATGCTTTTATGTTTGAGTTCAAACTCATAGTTGCTTGGCTCACCATACTGCTTAAACAGCGGTACCGCTAATTCGTGGATATGACGTGACTCACTGTGCATATAAGGCATGAGCAAAAAGGCTTGTTCAACTGGTGTCAGTTGCTCAAGCGTCCCCATCGCGACGGCTTCTTGTGCCAAGGTCAGGGCTTGTGGGTCTTGGGCGAAGGCGTGTGCGTTACCGCGATAAATATTGCGAGAAAATTGGTCTAAAATAATCACTTCCGCCAAGCGCCCTTGACCAAATAAACGCCAGTGGTGGAGCTCCCCAGCAATGGCTTGTGCTAGCAAGTCGGTAAAACGCGATTTAATCACTTCATCGAACGCTTCCCCACCGTTAAACCACTGTTTCGGCTCACTTTCTACAAACCAAAAATCCAGCACTTGCTTAAATTGTGTTGTCGGGTTATCCATAGTTATTCCTTGTTTTGCACGGGTATCTTCTAAGTACTGAGACAACTTGCCAATATTATCTCGCCACTCCCATACTGGCAGCACTTTTCATTTCGCCAACAATATTCGCTGTGTTCAAAGCTTGAATAGGCACACCAAAACTGCGGATAGCTGAAAGGGTACGATTGTGATGCTCACGGATAAACCCACCTTTAGCATGGGCTTTATCCTGCGTGGTGTGGGCGTCAGCCGCAATGGTCACCGCAAAACCTCGTGCCGCAGCACTGCGTACCGTGGTATCAACACAGAATTCGCTAGCATAACCACAGACGATAAGTTCTTTAATCTCTTGCTTGGCCAGTAACTCAGCCAAATTGGTGTTTAAAAACGAATCTGGCGTGGTTTTACGCACCAGCAAATCACTTTCGGCTTGCTGTAAACCTGCTTGTAGTTGCCAACCCGCGCTTTGATACGCAATCGGCGTATCTGGCTGTTCGTGTTGAACCATAATCACTGGGATATGAGCGGCACGCGCCCACGCAGTTAAACAGTTGATGTTTCCAATTACCACACCACTGTCAGCTGGCGCTGGCACCGCATCGAAAATACAACTCTGTACATCAATCACTAATACTGCTTGATTCATTGCTTTTCCTTAAACTAGAAATTTAACCCGACACTAGAAATTTAACCCGACAAAAGCACCGCGATTGCGCTTTGCTACAGCTTGCATAAAAGCAGCAAATTGCGCGGCATTTCCATCTCTTGGCCGATAAAAGCCAATACCATGAATACGAAAATGTGGCTTACCGTTTTTATTTAAATTGGCTTTCGTAATGCCACCCACAATAGCATCAAGATCTGCTGGTCGATAGTCATCGCCAAAAACATATAAGCTGACTTTACCACTTTCTTTTTTGTATAAATCTAACGCCCGTTTAATTCCGACTTCAGGCGCACTGCCACCGCCAGTAAAGCCTTTCATACGTGCCAAAGCCTTTTGCCGCATCGTAGGCGTATCGCTAAGCCACTGACCTTCTTGACCCGGATACAAAAAGTCGCCATCTGCCGCCATCACCTGAAAGCCTTTCATTTGGGGATGGTTGCTAAGAATATCGCCAACCACCTCAATGACTTTTTGCCAGCGCCCACCGCCAGCCATAGAGCCTGAATTATCAATGACGAAGATGACATATTCAGCATCGGTAGGAATACCACCTACCGCATCTTCTGGTTTCGTTGCCGTATTAGGGGTATTTAAGCGCGCCGTCGCTAGGCGCAGCTCTACACGTAATGACTGCGCCTTGTCTTGTAATTGCAGCAAGGTTTGCTGCGCACGCGGTACAGCAGTTGCGAGATTCTTTGCCGCATCGCTACTCGATGCCGAACTAGCACTGACCTTAGCAAGACGCTGCTGCGCGTCTGACACCTCAACTTGGCGTTCATTCACCTGTTGCTCGGCTATCAGTACCATATCAAGGAGATTGCTTAAATTCTCAGCTCCTTGTTCGTTTCCATCAGTGCCATTTTTTGATAGCAGCACCAACATCACCACCGCAGCAAATGCGCAAGAAATGATATCAAGGAAGCTTAAGGTAAAGATCTCTAAAGGCGGTCGTTGGATCTTTCTCATTACGGCCACTCCGGTGCGGGGGCTAAAAAGGTGCCGCCCGTAACTTGAGTCCAGTTCCAATACATTGCCGAGGCATACGGATCGCCTTCAATCGGCAGTAAAATGACATTCATCGCCACTGGTTTTTGGCTGCGGCTAATAGTTGCTAGCAATAATTGCTGACGACACTCGGAAGAAATGGATTTTTTCTTGCTCAAAACACCTTTACAACTCACGCTTAAACCGTCGCCCAGGGTCGGCAAGCCATCCGTGACTAAGTACACATCACTGACCGATGGCGCAACTTTAAAGAGCTCGTCTAAACCAACTTGCAAATTGGTGCCGCCGTTGGGCACTAACGCTTGAATATCTTTACTAATAGCTTGTAGTGAGTCGGCCGCTGCCGCGCTATTGACTGGCCGATGACCAAGGCTGCGTGCTTGCTCAGAAAACGCAATCACAGTCACTTTGGCGTCCTTTGGTACGCGCGCTAGCAACCAATTGGCCACTCTGAGCGTACGCTGCCATTTGGCTTGTCGCACTTTCTGTTGATCTGGATACGCCATGGCTCTTAGCACTTCGACCAAATTATCGCCCATCATAGAGGCGCTGATATCAAGCAAAATCCCAATGTGCTTGCCTTCAACTTTCATACCGGTAATGTAATTTTGCTCGCCTTGCCCAGCTATTTGCACGCTGGCATCCGGTTGCACTTGTTTTGCCACCGCCGCGATTTGCTGTTCTAAATCAGCCACTACTGCCAGTTGTGTGGAAATATCTTGGAGCAATTTTTGCTGCGCTTGGCTATTGGTTTGCGCAGCGCTTTTATCTTGCTGTTGCTGCGCCACTTGCTCAGCAATTTGCTGTTCTAAATCAGCCAGCGTTTGGCTGAGCGCTTGTTCAGCCAAAGTTGCATTGGCTAACTCTTGTTCTAGCTTTTGCTGCTCTTCACTTGGGGTGGTGGTAAAGGCATTAAAATCGACCAAAATAAAAATCAAGATCACCGCGCCTAAGCCGCAAGCCATCACATCCAAGAAAGACATATTAAAGCCGTCTTCGGCGCGTCGTTTTAGTCGCATATCGGCTATTAGTTATGTAAATGCGCGAGCAAATAACGCTCACAAGAGGCTTGCGTGCGTAGCACCATAGCATCCTGACGGCTATTTAATAAGTGCATGAAGTACATCAAAATCAGTGAAATAAATAACGCCACTAAAGTCGAGTTAAAGGCGACCCCTAGCGAGGCTGTCATGCCGGAAATATCCCCCGCTAAGGCTTTGTCGGCTTGTGCCAATGCTTGTCCAATCCCACGTACTGTACCGACGAAGCCGATACTCGGAATGGCCCAAATAATATAGCGGATCATATTGTTACCGCTTTCTAACTGAGCAGCTAAAGCATCAACAGAAGATGCAATCGCTTCTGCGGCATGCTGAACATTATTGGTATTTTTAAAGCGACGAATACAGTTTATCCACGTTGCCATGGCGGGGTTGTCGCGATAGCTTGAGCCTTCAAGTTCACTCAATGCTTGTTGAATATTAAGCGGTTGAGATTTGTCGTGGCTGGCAAGAAAGTCTCGGGTATACAGCGCTTCTTCATCCACCAAACGCCACAGCTTATAACCCATTAAAAATAAGCAAAATAACAGTAAGGAAATACAGACTTGCTGCTCAACGTCTTTCAGGATCACCCAAATAGACGACAGCGACTGGGCGCCAGCAGTGGCAAACACGGCCTCCGCCGCTGGGCGAATTACCCCAGCAAAAACCAGTTGCACCAGCGTAAAACACACCGCCAAGACGATAAAACTAACCAGCAGCGGCGGGTTCATGGTCGCGGTTTGGTGATTATGTTCCATATTTATCCCTACATTAAATATTGGTTGGAAAATCTTGTGGCGCATCTAACGACACAAAATAAGCGCTCGCACCGCCGACCACAGTAAGCAGCAGCAAGGCAATCATGATTTTTTTCTTCATCGGTCAGTTCCCCTCAAAGTTGCGCCTGTTACTCGTCAAAACGCGCAATGCGAAAACCGACATCGTCTTCGCCATTTTGGCCTTTATCGCGCACGCTAGCGCGTAGCTGGCTAAGACGGCCGGTTTTGTAAGAAGCGCCTTTAATCACATGGCTGCCATCAAGCCCCGCCGAGGAGCTTGGGCCGCTGTAATCTAGCTGCTCGCCAGCCGCTGGCGGCGCAACGGTGTAAAAGTCATACACCCATTCGCGCACGTTGCCGTCTAAATCAAAGAGATTACTGCGGTCTGCTTTAAAGCTGCCCACTGGCGCTTTTCCGCTAAAGCCGTCTTGATAGTTGTCGAGCACAAAGGTTTGCTTGCCTTTTAAGCTTGCATCGGCAAAGTTGCCTTGTTTGTCTTTCACCCGTTCTTGGCTGCCCCAAACGTATACCGTAGCGGTACTGCGGCGATATTGCTTAGCCACAAACTCCCACTCAGCTTCGGTCAAGAGGCGATATCCCGCCGCGCTTTGATTAATGGCAACTTGGCTGCCGCGCACTTGGTAAAAAGGCGCCAAACCTTCTTGCTCACTCAGCCAATTACAGTATTGCACTGCCTCTAACCAACTGATGTTGGTAACCGGCTCATTGCCCGCTTGGCTTGCCTGAGCCCCCTGCATAGCAGCAAATTGCGCATTGGTGATCTCATGTTTTGACACCCAAAACGGCTTAGAAAACTTAACGCCAAGCTGATGTTCATGACGCATCCTGCCCGCTTCATTCACTGGCGAGCCCATAGTAAAACTTGCCCCCGCGCTTTGGATTTTCTCCATGCTGATACCAAGCTGACTAATAAACAGCGGTTTTCCTTCTTTGCGCCGCGCCGCAAATTCAGTTAACAGCTCAGCATTGACGGTCTGCATTTGCTTACTATTCGCCGTTACGGTTTTTTTAACGCTGCGAAAACCGACCTTTTTAAACTCCACCGCCGTTGGTAAGGTTTGCAGTTTAAGCTTCAGTGGCGTAGTACCTGCTAACTTACCATCCAGCCACAGCTCAGCGGGTTTATCCGCATTAAACTGCACCTCGCCATACTCAGCTTGTAAGTTAAAGCCCAAGGTTTTGCGCTCGCCGGGGCTTAGAGTGAGCGCCTGCTGCTGCGCAATAAAACCCGCCCGCTCATAACGCACCAGATGTTTCACATTGGCATCAACACTCACAGGCGCAGTAGCTGGCTTGCCGTTTAACAGCAGCACGCCATCACTTGGCGTTAAATCTACTTTTAGCTCAGCTTGCTCAGGGAGTAATTGATAATGGCGGGTAACTTCCCGTAACGACTGCGAAATTCGAATAGTATCTTGGCTTGTTTCATAGCCCGTTTGCAGAATTTGCAGTTGGTATTCGCCACCCGCAATGGGTAAACCAAGCGGTGTCACCCCTTTTATCTCACCATTTAACACCACAGACGCGCCAACTGGCGTAGAGGTAATTTGCATATGCCCTGCAATTGGCGTAAGCGTTAGCGTTTGTTCTATTTTGCCTGCAATTTCTGCTTGAATGGTTAAGCTTTGTGGCTCAAACCAAGGGTGCGATAGTTGCAATTGATATTCACCGGGAGGTAGCGACTGACTAAATACCGCCCCAACTTGACCCGGCTGACCGTTCACCGTCCACATTAAGTCATCCAAAGCGGGCGCTGCGGTTATTTTCACCTCAGCGGGTTTGGGCTGTAGCACAATCTCGATATTGGCTGGAGAGTCTACGCCAATTGCCACTTTTGCCGCGATATATTTATCAGCGCTGACCAATACTGTGGTATCGCCTGGCAAAGTATAAAGGGTGTTATCGAGCATAAAACCAAGCCCGCTGACCACATCAATACGTGCCGTTGCTGCTGCCGCTTGTGGGGCAACATTTAACACATAGCCACGCATTACAAACAACCAGATAAGATAACCCACCATCACCACCGTCATGGCGATACTGGTTATTAACACTAAGGTTTTGCGCTGTTTTTTATCGGCATTGATTTGCGCGTCTAAGCTACTCACTCTGGCTCCTGGTTATATTTTTTTACGACAGATGATTTCAACCACCAAAGGCGCAATCGTTTGAGCGACTTGCACTTCGATAATTTCAGTTTGATAGCCTTGGCGTGAGGCCTCAAAACGATACATTCCCGGTTTTAGTTGAATGGTCTTCTCTTTTACTACGCCAACGTTCCCCACCCCTAATACGCGAATACTGGTTTTATTATCGCTAATAATTTGCACTGCAATCGCGGCGTTTTGTTGTGCCATGCTGTCCTTAACCTCTTCAACCTGCTGCGCCAACTTGCCACTCATGGCCGCAAGTGGAGTCGCTTCCAGAATAACTTGATTGACATGGGCGCGAATATTTTCGTCGCTTAAGCGCTCTGGCTTTGCGAGCAATCCTGCCAGCTTTTTCGCCGTGCTATTGATGCGCTGCGCTTGGCTATAAAAATCGCGCACCACGCTATTATTGGGATAACGCGGTAAGCCTTTTTCTGCCAGCATGCCTACCGTTTGCCATTCATCTAACTGACTAAAAGTCTGCAGTTGGCTGACAAGGCCAGCCTCTCCTGCGGCTTGCTGCTTATCTTGTAGTTGCTTACTTAAGGTGTTTAATTCTTGGCGCGACGCATCAATTTTCCGCGCTGCTTGTAACGCACTGGCGGCGCTGTCTAAGTCGTCAACCGCTAACGCCGCCACTACTTTTTCGGCTTGCTGTGCAAAGGCTTGTTGCTTGATAGCCGCTTTAACTGCTGGCAACTTTTGCTGAGCCTCAACTTGGTTAGCATCTAAACGCAAAATGCGCTCTAAAGCCTCGGCTTGTGCTTGTAGCGAGCGGCTTGCCAGCGCTTGATGATATTGCTCCCAAGTGGCAGTTAGCTCGTCAATCACTGCCAAACGTTGCTGTAACTGCTGGGCAGGCGCAAATGTCGGGTTCAATTGCAGCGTTTTATCAAGATGGAACTGCGCGCTTTGCCATTGTTTTTGTGTAAATGCCGCCTCAGCCTTAGCAAAGGCTGCTTCATACTCATGCTGGTAAGCTAAAGGTAATTGTTCTAGCGCTGGGGCAAGTTCATTCAATAACGCTGTGGTAACGCTAAAATGCTGTTGCCCGTAAGCTTGGTACGCCTCTTCCAATTGCTGGGCCAAATCTGACAATTGGCTTTGCCCCCAAACGGCCAAACTCGGCTGCGCCTCTAATGCCTGAATACTCGCTTTGGTGTCGGCCAGTTGCTGCTGTAAAGCCTTGCGCGCAGAGTCAGAATAGCCAACTTCATCAACAACCACAGCAGCAATTGGTGTGGCTGGTTTTGATGCAAACCACCAACTGCCCGTAGCGGCAGCGCCCAGCGCCACCACAGCAAACAACAGCCCCATAGAAAGCTGTTTGCCGCGCTTGAGCTTCGCCGCTGCAATTTGCTCATCTAGGCTTGGCGCACTTACCGCTGGTTGTGAGCTTTGCACTACTACCGGCAATTGTTTCGCACTTTGCTCTGAATTTGGCTCTGAAGATCCCTGATTCAAATCTCAATCCTTGCGTTACAGTTGGTGATCTGGCGTTGCTTCAATTTGGTAAATTTGCAAAAGCTTATGTCTAAACTGGCTATATTGCTCTTTGGCCGTGCCCGTTAGCTCAATGGTTTGCTCATTAAATTCCACCACTTGTGGCGTGACTTTAATATCTAAATTCTGGCCTTTTTCTTCCAACACATCGCGCTGCGCATGAATGGCTTTATTCGACTGGATCGCTTCATTTAAGTTATACGCGCCCACTGCCGCTGCCACCACAGCACCAACGTTACCCGCGGTTGAATTGGAGTTTTTGCTAAGTAACACCCCACCAATAATTCCAATTGCCGCTAACGCTTGGGCTTTAGCGCGCTCCGTTTTTTGGCGGCGAATATCGACTGCGATTGGCAAAGTTTCGCGCTGATACGTACGGTAAGCATCGTGAGTATCGGCATAAAAGGCTTCATAGCTGGTTTGTAGATTATCAACAAACTGCTCGTCTTTAGCTTTGATCATCGCAATGCGTTGATACATTGGATCTTGCGCCGAAGGTAAACCCGTTAGTGTATACACTTGTGAGTTTGAGAAGAAACCTTGCGACTTTTCTTTTAAATACGGGCCAAACACCTCAGGGCTGTACATCGCCGCGTAACGCACGTCAGCAATTTGCTGTACTTGTTGCTTTTCTTGCTCTGAGCGTTTCATCAGCAGTGAATAAACATAAGCGGCAACGTTATCAAAAATCGGCCCGTAGGGGTTGTCTTCTTTACGTAGCGCATCGCGATAAAACCCTTCACCAACGCGGTGCTCAAACGTTTGTTCGCCCCAAATTTTGTTACTGGCATCTATTACGCGTACGCCAACCGCCACGGTTTCTGTATCGGAATGATTGATGCGACCTATGATATACAGATCTGACGAACTGCTGGCATCGGGCGTGACATTAATGGCACCAAAAGCTTTGGTTTTTGCTAGTGCTTTTTTGGTTTCAATGGCAAAGCGGTTCGCTTCTAAGCGACGCACTTGTGGCCAAATATCTTGCTCGACGACTTCCTCATCATCAATATGGCCGTTATCATCAAGCGGAATACCCGGATCAAAAACCGGAATCGCCACATCCAAAAAGATATTTGAAGTGTAGTTATATTGTTTTTCAGAACTGCCCTTGAGCGATGACGACTGCGGTCCATTTAAGGTTGGCCCCACAGAGGTAACACGGCTTTGCTTAGAGCCAGTAGATTGACACCCTGCCAATAAAAATACGCTACCAAGCATAAGTAGTAGCGCATTGGCGATAGATTTAGTTGATTTGTTATAACTCATACGCGCCTCTCACTGTGCCTATTGGCACTGGTATTCTTTCATCAATTGTTGAAAATGTTGTTTTTCTGCGGCTGTAGTGGCTGATGCTAAGCCCTGTTTGATGGCATCGCACACCGCGCTGCTACCACCGCCACCTTGCCCTTGCTGATGTGCTTTGGAGCTACTTGATTGTTGTGATGACTGCTGTTGGCTTTGCTCAGCCTGCTGGTTTTGCGTTTCAGTTTGCTGGTTTTGTGCGCTATTTTCGCTGCCTGCTGCTTGGTTGGCACCCGCAGCACCACCTGCCTCAGCGCCTGATTTTGCTGCACTCATGCGCTCCATTCCCGCTTGCATGGCGTCGTCCATACATTCCGCACTGGCATTAAGGCTTTTTTCTAAAATGGCTTCTTGGCGCGCAATGCGCTCTTCTTTGGTCAAGAGTGTTTCGTCGACTTCATCAAATTCAATATTGGTGCAATCACGAAAATAACTCTCTTGTGGCTGGTTCTTTACAGCCTCCAGTGGCGGCTTTTTTTCTATCTGAGAACAGACGGGTAACGCGGTAACAGCCAATAACACACACAACAATCTAGACTGTTGTAAAAAAGCGGCGAATTTCATTGCCTGTTCTCCCTTTTGTAACACCTGATAGACCACACCGAGCTTCGACTTTAGCGTGCTGACCGCAGCGTGGCTATTAATAGCGATTGAATACCACGTATTTGCTGCAAACTTAGCCAAATAACGCAATACAGCAACTTTCATTGTGGATTTAACAAAACCGCAATGAAAGTTACAACGACAAAATTGTAAAAACTCGTAGCCCAGCTTTACAAACGTAAACTGAGCCACTGTTTACAGCCAAGCATACCCACATTATTAGGCGTTGCAGCTAGCTGGCAAGTAAACTCATCCCTATTTGCTAAATGCTCGGGATGAGTGAGCGCAGCCAACCTCTATGCAACTCCCAACAGGTACACTATTTAATTAGGTAAACCATTGAACTAGGTAAACTATTGGATTGGGTACACTGGCTCGTCTTTACCTTCAATTATCCAATTAACCCACAGCTTACCGTCTGTGCCCGCTTGCAAAGTGGTAAAGTTACGGCAACGCAGATATTTATCACCACCAAAAGGTTTGATCATACTGGCGCTGATTTTCTTTGCTTCGTCCAAATATTCAACATCATCGTTTGTCACTGCGGTAATACCCAGCCACTGCATAAAGCTAGGCGCTGGGTGTACAATCCCCGACGAGACTATTTGATGGATTTGCACCGGTTGCTGTTGGCACTCAGCGCGAATAACACCAAGTGCACCAACATGCACATCGCCAGATAAAATCACGGTTTTTCCCTCGCGCATGCGGGCGTTTTCCAACAATCGCATGATTAAGCGCGAGCGTTCACCTTCGTGCTCTTTAGCCCGCCAATGGTCTTTTAAATCATCGGTAAGTTCTTCTTCCCAAGGCGTCGCATCGACGGCACTTTCCGCAAAGGAAAAATCACGGTACACCACAGGCACTGCACTCATCAGTAATAAGTCACCGCTTGTTATGGTCGCTAGGCTTGCGATAACATCCGCCCAATGCGCCGCTCCCATGACTTGTTTAATTGTCCGCTCTGAACGATTATCCAGCGCTAAGATATTCAATTTTCTAAACTTGAGCAGCGTTGTAAAATGCGTTCTAGCGCCATTAACTGGGATTAAACTCGGGTTATCCGTACCGCGTAATTGCAGTAATTCAAAATGTCGTTTTGCTTCTTGATAAATCGCCTGATACACCTCGCAGTTTTGAATATCTGCAGGGTAACTGCCCCAACCATCAAAAATATCGTGGTCGTCCCACATCATCACACTTGGAATGCTTGCGAGCATGTCGGCAAAAGGTTGTTTGTTCCAACGGTCAACGTACAAATTGCCGTAAAAATTAGCAATTTGTTGCTGCATCACTTTACTGGCTTGAGCTTTGACTTTTTTATCGCGTGGTTGTTCATTCCAACTTTTTAAACTGGTGACTTGAGTCCAAATGGAATCCGCATAAAGCTGGTCGCCGCCCATCAGCAGCAATGAAAATGGCGACTCGCCATGCAGCTTTTGCATCTTCGACCACAGCGCGTACGGGGTTTCTGTGGAAGTCAGCAATTTATAATCCGAAAACCCATTACAAGAGCAATATGCCATACGGGGCTCTTCTGTCGCACCTGGTTGATAAAACTGCCAACTCGACTTACCCGCCGCGCTTGAAGCTAGTTCACCATCGAGTTGCACTTGGTAATCATGCGTTGTGCCATTTGGCGTCAGCGGCAATGCCGCACTGGCACGCCACACCCAACCTGAGGTCAGTTCGCCAAGTTTAGTAAATACCACCGCATTACCGTTTAGCACTAAATCAAGCTGATTAACGTTTGGTTTGGTCATCACCAACCAAGAGTATTCGGTGTCGGACGTGATGCCCAAAATCGGACCTAAAACGAGTTTACTTGCCATCTTCACTTTTCCTTGCAAGGGGTGCTTCTATGCTCAGCACGGCACGTCTATCGCTTGATGCGTACCCGAGCTAAGAAGCTAAGAGGTTGAATACCTTCATCATACCTGCGCACAAAGATAAGGTAACGTATTTTTAACAGTGCGCTTAGGCATACAAGTGTAGCGTAATTTTTGTAGGGTGCGGGATTGGCTGTGGTATTGACTATGATTGAGTGAGGTGGATTGCACAGTAAACCCATAAAATAGCGGAGCTATTTGTGATGACTTGGTGCCTGAAGGGGGCGGTGGTAATGCTCCGCTCACTGGCAAATTTGGAGCGCAGCGGAAAATGTGTCCCTGCGCAGCACCTTGCTAAGGCTTGCCATATCGCCGCATAATTGAATCCGCGAGGTGGCTCCCAGCGCTAACTAATCTCGCCAAAACCCTTATGTTCTCCTTACACTGTTCATCTTCTACAGGGAGCGGGTAGTTCATCGTGTGGTCTATTTCCCCCCACACTTCTTCCAATAGAGTTCGAACTTGAACCTCGCATGTTATTAGGCTTCTCTCATTTGGCTTTAAAACATAGTGGATACTAGTGTAGAAACTGTCTTTTTGTTGAGTTTCTATACCAAGAGAGTGAAAGAATTTATTTGAGTCTGGATCCCAAGTGTATGCTTTTGGGTCTTCAAATAAGCAGAAATCACCTTCCTCAACTTTTTTCATGATCTCTTTATGGATAGTTTCAAACTGCTCTTGATGTAAGTGAAGAACTCGAACACCAGCAATGTCTGTTATTCGGCTAAACAAATTATTCCCATTAATCGAGCCTAGCTGTTCCGCTTCTGGCTTTTGTTCATCTTCTCGATTTTTCCGTTCAACCTTTTCAAGTAGGTGATCGATATCTTTTAATCTATGGCGAATCGAATGCACAATACCTTTAAGCGACCGAGCCTCAAAAAAGCTCCTGACGGTCTTGTAGAATAACTCAAGAGAGTCAAAATTTTGATCGTAGACTTCAAGAACGTCTTTGTATTTTTCTTTAATCTCCTTATCCATTAGTCATCCAACCCCTCTAATCTACTTAGAAGATCTTTTGCAAAAGAGCGATAGAGATCCCTTTTTTCAAAATACATCTCACGATTACCTGATATAGTAGGTCTGTCTGAAGGGAGCAAATTTGTTTGATTAGGTACGTCCCAAATGGGCACTCGATATTTCTGCGCCATTGATGGAAGGGTATTATGCGAGTGCATTACAGACTTTTTGCCTATAGGTGAACCTATAATTTCTTCGTCTAAATGGTCATAACATTCTGCGGGTATATGAGTTTTTATTGAACTTGGCAGCCGTTCTACGTACGAGTAATGCGCTGCAGCAAGATCAAGGTCATTTTGACCAGTATATTTCTTAGCATTGTATATGGTGAAACCAAGAAATTTTACAAAGTTCTTTGGAAATACAGCTCTTTTTTTGTCGGGTAATAAACTATACATCGTTTCAAATTGATTTTTCCAAATTTTAAGTGCTTGGCCGATATTTGTAATACCGAATGTTGAGAACATATCCGGCATACACGGTACGAAGAAACCTGTAGACATTGATATAAGGATTCTGTTTAAAATTCCCAAACTTGGAGATGTATCGATTATTACGTACTCATAGCCGTATTTATCACCTGCCTCTAGGCAGATATTTCTTATGCTTGTTATCACTCTTAGAGCTTGAGGCTCACCTAGAAATGCATCGCTCCAAGATTTTGATATTTTGTCCTCATAAGAATGAAGACTCAATCGACCGGGAATCAGTCCCAAATTTTCATTGATTTTATAGACGCTACCTAAGCTGAATGACTCGAATACACCATCTTCAATTGGCTTGAGCAAACAATGAATTGACCTTGGTTTCTCAACAAATTTTTCAAAGGATTCTCCTGACTCTTCCAATGCAGCTTGGAAATCCTCAATGTATGGTTCTTCCTCTATCCAAAGCTCTTCCAATTTTTCGGGAGAAATGCACTGCAGAGTCAAATTTGATTGGGGATCGAGGTCAATCATTAACGTTTTCTTACCCATCTCGGACAAAGCGCAAGCCAAATGAAAGCTCAGGGTAGATTTACCTACACCACCTTTGTTATTAAAAACTGATACGATCTTCAATTATAAGTCCTCACTTTGTAATTTGTGTACATTAACAATCTTAATCAACGAGCGACTCAGATCTTTCTGTCTCAAGTCGTTTCGTTTTAAAACATTGTTTACTTCTAGCACTTATCTTAACTGATCGCTATTACAGAGCTTTACATCAAAATTCACTCTCACCAGACTACTTTAGTTTCGCAGCTAAGTGTGGGTATTTACGCATAAACAAAATATATAGCATCGAGGCGTAAAGCCTCACCTATAAATCAAAAACCGTGCAAAGCGCTGCTTAACTTAATAGCTCGTGCAACACAGGTAGTACAGATAAAATCAGTAAGATAGACATAGTGTAGTTAAAGATATTGCGTGCTTTGCCACTACTTAACCAACGCTGCAGCCCCGCGCCTGCAACCAACCAAAGGCCAACACAAGGGAAGGACACGAATAAGAAAACAGTGACAATCATAAGATGTGCATCGCCAAAACCTTGCCCCACTGGGGTGTATGCAGCAATGGCTCCCGTTGCCACTACCCAAGCTTTGCCGTTGATCCATTGAAATAATGCACCATTTAAAAAATTAAGCGGTTGTTGCTTTACCGTATTGGCTTCAACTTGACCGCTGCGCGCCACTAACCAAGCAAGATAAATAAGGTAAATTACCCCTAACCATTTAATCACTAGGTGTAACTGCGGATAAGTTTGAAATAAAGACGCAAAGCCGAGCGAAACCACCAGCAACATTAAGGTAAATCCACTACAAATGCCTGCCAATAAAGGCAAACTGCGTTTAATGCCAAAATTAACCCCTGAGGTCATCACCAAGATATTATTTGGTCCTGGGGTGATAGACGAAACAAGCGCAAACAACAAAACAGCAATGACATAGTCCATAATCGAGTCCTTGATGAGTTAAGCTAAACAATCAAGCTAGGGTTACCCTAGCAAGCGCTCGGTTGTGCGCCAATCAAATTTTTGTCATCTGCAAAAATTGATTAAGCGCAAAAGCGCAAACATTATCAATCGGGTTTCAGTTAAGGTGGTTTTGTCCCGTAATGAGCAGTCAAAGGAGGCACAGACAATGAGCAAACAACGTACCCAACACCATTACCAAAAACGCTTATTGGCGGTCATTGATTATATGTACCAGCACATAGAGCAAGATTTGGATGTGAATACCTTGGCCGATGTTGCATGTATGTCTTGTTACCATTTCCACCGTATTTACCGTGAATTTGCTGGCGAGCCAGTCAATGTCACAGTGCGGCGTATCAGGTTGTTCAAAGCGGCGACATTTTTGGTGCACAGTGACCTTAGCTTGGCGGATATCGCCAAACGCGTGAAATATGGCAGTGTTGAGGCGTTTCATCGCGCCTTTTGTAAGCAGTATGGTGAAACTCCACTGCGCTATCGACAACTGCGTAATAGTCAAGCGCTTGAAGGCTCTGTGTTTTACCCCACAAATTGGAAGGAATACAAAACCATGTACCAAGTTGAACAATGTAAAACTGATGCCGTAGCGCTTTACGGTATCGCCCATCAAGGCGACTTTATGCAAATTGGCCAAGCCTTTGAAAAACTGACTGTGTTGGCCACTAACCTTGGGCTGCTTAACCAGCAAACACGCTTTTTTGGGGTGTATTATGACGACCCTAAATCTGTGCCCGTTGAACAATTACGTGCAATGGCGTGTATTAGTGTGGCGCAGCACACTGATCTTGAGCATCCCCAATTGCAAAAGCTCACCATTCCTGCCGGAGAGACCATTAGCTTGCTGTTTAAGGGCGATTATACAGAGC
Organism: Pseudoalteromonas fenneropenaei; assembly: GCF_042643375.1. Taxonomy (NCBI): domain Bacteria; kingdom Pseudomonadati; phylum Pseudomonadota; class Gammaproteobacteria; order Alteromonadales; family Pseudoalteromonadaceae; genus Pseudoalteromonas; species Pseudoalteromonas fenneropenaei. The sequence continues at coordinate 196,697 of NZ_JBHRSD010000029.1, read as the reverse complement.
TTGAGCAGCCTTATGAGTGGTTGTTTGGCCAGTGGCTACCACAAAGTAACCTTGAGCTGGCAGACTTTCCGCCGTTTGAGGAATATCTAAACGATAATCGCACGACCGCTCCGCAAGATTTGCTCACACGCATTAACTGCTTGTTGAAAGTTTAGCTCTACGCAACGAAGTGGTATGGGACTCGCCTACCACTTTCTTCAATCGTCCTGTTTATGTCAGCATTCGTGTGTAGCCTGAGTTGATAAACCGAGGGCGTGTTGACCTTTGCAGTGTGTTTTTGCAGCAGTGAGTTAGATATTTAGGCAAGGCAGAGGCTGCGTAGCATAGTTATTCTATGTGAGTCAGCCGATAACGCTGAATAAATGTCCAACTCGCCCTAGTACAACGCTGAAAAAAATTTGCCACTTTGCTTGGCGTTTTACGTAGCGACTTCTACACTAGACCTCACCATTTTAACAAACTGTTAAAACTCTCTGCACCAGCTGTACGCAAAGGTTTGCGACCCCTTTTGGTATCAAGGAATTGTATATGAGCCATCATCACTGTGCGCACGACGCTGATATCGTCAGTGCTGCGATTTACCCGCCGATTGGCGTTATGCGTGTTGGTAATAGCCCAACTGAGTATTTTATCGGCCCTGAAGTTAACCAGCCTTTTGCCCATGACAATCAATATTACCGTGATGCCACAGGGGCGCTGAAACGTCAGGCGGCGCGTTTTCGTATTTATGGGTTTGATGCACAAGGGAATGTAGTTAAAGAATTAACCGCAGACAATGCTACCATTACTTGGCATGCACGACTTGCCAACCAAAAGGCGTCTTGGTATCAGTTTCAACTCGCGCTAGATATTCCAGAAGCAGCCGAAGCCGACCCATCGTTACTGCGTAACGCAACCGTAAAAGATCGCAGCACTTTATTGATAGATGGTGGTCAGCACAGTGTTTGTGGTAAAAACCAGCAAGGTAGCAATACGCGTTTTGTCGGCTGCTTTGAACATACTTCGGTTTACCTCGGCGAAATGCGCACCGATAACGAAGGTCGCTTAGTGATGCTAGGTGGTCATGGTAAATCTGCCAACCCGCAAGGCAAACCTGCGGTTACTTTTGGTAATAACGAAGGTTGGTATGATGATACCTCCGACGGCCCAATTACCGCCGAGGTACAATTTGCCGGTAAATCTCTGCCAGTCAAACCCGCTTGGGTGGTTTGCGCGCCACCAGACTACGCGCCGATGCAAAAATCGGTGCGCACCATGTGGGATTTAATGCGCGATGTCGCCGTTGAAGCCAACTTACTAGCTGCGCCGGGTATTCCTTCGTTTACTCATGATATTTTACCCATCTTCCAACGCTTAACCGATTTGCAGTGGGTAAATGCGGGGTTTGCGGCAGGTTTTGGCTGGCAAAGCCCGTTTGATTTTCGCTCTGAACAATGGTTAATGCGCTTAAGCGACCCATCAGAAACGTGGCAAGCGGCGCGACGCACCTTGTTCCATAATTTCCGTAATCTTGACACCGCGTTTAGCACACCAAATGCCAGCGTTAATACCCAAAGTTGGGACCCTAAATTTACAGCGCTTTCAGTGCAGCAATGGCCTTGGTTATACGGCGATGCCATGAGCGTTAACGCCAACGCGTCACCACGCCAATTTGTAACCTTAACGCGGCTGCAACTGAATGCCCTAGCGGATTGGGTGCGTGGCGAATTTATTGCCGATTACGACCCACGCACTGTACCGCCACAATGCCTTGCTGATGTGCCGCTGGCTGAGCAACCGGATATGCTCACGCGCGCTGCGATGGAGTTTTGCCTTGCCGATGCATTCCATCCCGGTTGCGAAATGACATGGCCAATGCGTACTGCGGGGCTATATAGTGAGGCGTTTCGTTTGCGCCATGCGGTTGATACCGCGCCAACCCACGGTATTAATTATGGCCCGGTGATGACATCACAAATTGCCCTTCAACCGGACGGCCCGATTTTATCGGGTCAAGTTGCTGGCGGCATTACCCGCTGGATGGCCATTCCGTGGCAAACCGACACCGCGAGTTGCCGCGATGGTTATAACCTTGCCTATGACCCTTATTTACCTACATTCTGGCCAGCGCGTGTGCCAAACAATATGCTCAATGAGACTAACTACGCCAAAGTGATTGATGAAAGTTTGCCGCTGCAAACGCGCCAACAAGCCTTTAATGAGCGGGAGTTTTGGCTTGATGATTTACCTATAGGTCCTTCAACCAATTACGAAGCGCAGATCAATTCTATGATTGATAACTTTGCTGATTTGGCGATTGTGCTACCGCAAACCAAACCGGGAGATAGCCACTTCCCAAATACTATGCAAGTGGGTATGACACCGCAAAAACCCGCAGCTTTGCTGCAAACCAAAGCTAAAATGCACACTGAGTTGCAGCACTTAACAGCCTCTGAACGCCGCCCTGATCTCAGTCGTACCGATAAAGCCAATCGGTTTGGTGGTAAGTACTGAGCCAATGCGTGATATTCCGGAAATAGTTATAGTTGGAGCAGGCATTGGTGGCTGTATTGCCGCCATTGCACTGGCGCCTTATTATCGGGTGATGCTGATTGACAAATATGCAGCGCCACAAGCCAAAGTGGGTGAGTGTTTAGCCCCTGCGGCTTCGCGTATTTTGCATAAACTTGGGCTGAGCTCACTTTTAGAACAAGGCCATTTGCAAAGCCACGGCATACTTTCTTATTGGGGCAGTAACGAGCCAAGCATAGCCGATAATTTACCTAATCCCGACGGGCTGGGTTGGCATCTTGATAGGCAGCTTTTTGAAACTCAACTGCGCGAGGCTGCCAAGCAACGCGGTGTTAAGTGTGTGTGGCCTGCGCAGCTAATTGACGCAGCTAAAACCACCAGTGGCTGGACGGTGCAAATCCAAACCGCTGAAGCCTATATGTGTATAAACCCCATGCTGTTGATTGATGCTACGGGTCGGCAAAGTGCGTTGGCGAGAGTACTTGGCGCAGAGCGGCACAGTGACGATAGGTTGATCTCCTTGTGGCTGACCGCCTTAGTTACGGTGCAAAAACAGTTAAGTGTGCTTAGTCACACAGAGCGTGGCTGGTGGTATAGCGCCCCACTACCGACATTACCAGACGTAGCCATGACAGGCGCAGCGGCAAATGTACCCTACTTAAACTTAGGACCAAGTATTGCTAAACCGCGCTTGTTTGCGTGGCAAGTGATGGCGCCTGAATTTGATAAAACCGTGGCGCACTGCCCTCAAGCCTTTTTAGAAGCCGCAAGCTTAGTGCCTGGCTTTTCGACGCTGGTAGACCAAGTAGTGCCCGGTAGCGCAACCTTGCATGGTATTGTTGCTGCAAATTCAGCTCGGCTTGAACAGGTTGCGGGGGCGGGTTGGTTTGCTATTGGTGACGCAGCCTTATGTTTCGACCCACTTTCTTCCCAAGGAATGTTTAATGCGATGGCAACCGCCATGCAGCTGGCTGATTTATTGATTGAATATGGGCTTAGTGACCCACAAACGACCCCAGCCTATCAACAACAACTTGATAATATTTGGAGACACTATTTGCGTCATCGCCAATTTTATTATGGACTCGCTGTGCAAGCCTAGCTGACACAGTTGTATCTTGCTCGCCCAACTGACCCCGCCATATACGCATAGCGTATTATGGTGGTGGATTATTATGCTGTTAATTGCTCTTACTGAGATGATCTCTGTGCCTATTGGACTATAGTTTAAAAGAAGGCGCAATTATTGCTTATTAAGCAATTGAATTCTGAAGTTCCTAAGGTTGCAATACCATGGGCATCGACCTGCAACAATCTAAGTTAAATTACCGACTAAAACGCAGTTTTAAGCGAGAGCTGCTGCTTTGTATCGCGCTGGTGGTGCTAGTGACATTTTTGTCTGTGTACTTCGAAATTGAAGTTTTAGAGTCCTTTTATGACTTCACTCGTAGTCATGAAAATTGGGAGCTAGATGAAATTGTGGTGTCACTCAGCGCAATTTGTATTGCCACGATGATTTTTACTATTCGGCGTCTGCGGGAAATCAAAGCTCTTCATCAAGAGCTTGCATTACAAGCGTTAACCGACCAGTTGACCAACCTTGGTAATCGCCGCTACGCCCATGAACGCTTAGAGCAAATGATGGCAAACTGTGACCGCTATCAACATATTCTCGCACTGCTGTTTATTGATCTGGACGACTTCAAAGAGATCAATGATCAATACGGCCACCAAACCGGTGATCAAATCCTCAAAGCGGTGTCAGCTCGGCTTGTTAATTTGGTAAGAAAAAATGACTTTGTTGGCCGTTATGGTGGCGATGAATTTATTGTCCTGATTGAAGCAACACAGCTCAGTGAAATCAACACCGCCAAGGGCCGAATTGAAGCCTTGTACAACGCCAACTATCCTCTCGGTAAACTCTCTATGCAAGCCAAATTCAGCCTCGGAATGGCGCTTTATCCTGAAGAAGCTGACTCAGCCGAAGCGTTGCTCAAACTTGCCGACCAACGTATGTATCAAGAAAAGACCGCTCACAGCTAGATCATCCGTTGCAGTAGGACTATGACCACACATCGACGTAACATAACAAATCATGGATAATACGCGCTTTGACTTGTTACCTGCAGAGGAAGCTATCTATGGCACAGACGCAAATCGTTTTGATTAATCCAAAAAGCCCGACCAATGTCGGTGGTGTGATGCGTGCTGCGGGTTGCTATGGTGTATCTCAAGTGTGGTATACCGGTGAGCGCTATGGCTACGCCCGTAAATTCGCTACTGACACCAAACAACGAGTAGACGAAATTCCGCTCACCGCCCTTGCCGACGTAGCCTGCCTTAAGCAAGGCAATACTAAGCTGGTTGCCATTGAAATGGTCGACGGTGCCGAGCCTTTGCCACATTTTCAACATCCTGAAGAGGCTGTGTATATCTTTGGCCCTGAAGATAGCTCGCTTAAACGTGATGTGCTGAGCCATTGCGACCATGTGTTGTACATCCCGACCCATGGTTGTATGAATCTTGCGGCGACGGTTAACGTGGTGCTCTACGACAGATTAGCCAAAAATGCCAATACCGATTATTCGCGGGAGTTTTTACTGCAAAATCGCGATACCAATAATCGCGTATCGGTATAAGTTACAGATTAGAAAGGGTGTGCTCACACCCACACATCATTTTTAGCGGTTAATTCACTTTGCATAGCGCCAGTATTGACCACACCGCGCGGCTCGACCAACATTATCTTACATTCGTGCTGCGCATAAGGTTTATGTTCAACACCTTTTGGCACGACGTACATTTCGCCCTCAGACAGCTGCACTACGCCATCACGAAACTCAATTTGCATTTGGCCTTCAATAACGATAAACACTTCATCGGTATCATCATGGACATGCCAGACAAATTCGTTATGGATCTTGGCAAGCTTGAACTGATAGTCGTTCATTTCAGCAATCACTCGCGGAGACCAATGCTCGCTAAACTTGCGGAATTTGTCTTGAAAATTAATCGCAGTTTTTACCATTTTGACGGTACACCCTATTTACTTGCGGTTGGAGTCTTGCCCACATCCCTGAAACATGGACAAAACTTAGCCTACTATAAGCTGTTTAAAAACGCGAGTAACGCACTTTTGTCAGCGCTGCTGCGCGTCTCATAAGCAATTTTCGCGGCATTCGCTTCACCACCATGCCACAAAATAGCTTCTTCAATGCTACGTGCGCGGCCGTCATGAAGATAGCTGTGTTTAGGTGTACAAAACTCGTTGCCTTGACCGCCTAAAACATTATCAACGCCCCCAGTTACGCAGGCTGATAGACCTAAGCCCCACAGCGGTGGCGTGCGCCATTCTGCGCCGCTGGCATCACCTTCACCGAGATTATCCGCCAAACCGCTGCCCATATCGTGCAGCAATAAGTCGGTGTAAGCATGGATAGTTTGATTACGTAGCTCAGCAAGTGGGTGGTAAGCGCTGGTTTGCATACTTTCGACATGGCATTGCTCACAACCAATTTGCTTAAACACGGCTTTACCTTGCTGCACTTGGGCATCTTCAGCACTACGCTGCGCCCTTACCCCAAGTAGCGCGAGATACTTAACTAATTTATTCAGGTCGGTATCAGATACTTCCACGCCGCTGTTACCACAATTGCTTTGTGCACTGCCACAATCAGGATTTGGCAACAAACTCGAGGTGACGCCCATATCAGTATTAAACGCACTGGCAACTTGATGCTGAAGGCTCACTGTCGCCGCCTTCCAGCCAAATCGGCCAAGGCGCGTCACACCAGATTGTGGATCAGCAATGCGGTTTGCTTTACCTGAAATACCATCACCATTGGCATCATTTTGATCTTCCCGCGCCAAAATGGTTTCTTCCGCAATGGCCTCAAGTAACCCCATGCCAACTAACTGTGGAGCAATACGGGCAGAGAAGCGGGCTGGGGTAGTTTTACTAAATTGAAAATTAGGTGAGCGTAAGCCGTTGTTTTCATTCCAACTTGAAATGATCACAGTGCCTTCACTGTCACTACTACTGATCCCAAAAGTATTGGGTTGCAGCACTTTACCAAGGAGCGGATGGGGGTTGCCATTCGCATCTGCGACTTTAAACACCCATTTATCAAGTGATTCACCAATTGCAGGAGGTGCGGCGCGACCATTACGCGCATGGCAGCCAACGCAGCTGTGATTAATATAATGCGGACCGGCCTTGCCAACGACTTGTGCGAATACCCCATTTTCACCGCCGTGTTCGTCGTGTTGACCATCAACAAAACTACTATGATGTACTCGCCGCCCCTCCACAAATACTTGCCCATTGAGATTCGAGAGGTTAGTTGCCATTTGCATAAAATGGTTATCTGGCTCATTGGTATAGTTGTACGGTAAAGTTGTACCGCCACCTAACCAAGCCGACTGCGCAATTGGATAAGAGTCTTCGCGTTCAGAGCTTTTGTTATCGAAATTTCCTTTAGTTTGCCAAGGCACTAAGCCTTGACCAATGATGTAGAGATAAGTCGTACCGTAGTAATTGTCTCGCCCTTCCGGTGCAGCTAACAGAAACTGGCTAGCTTCAAACTCCATACGTTGACCAATTTGCAATGGTAAAAAGCCACTTTGACCTGGGTCCCAATTAAGTGGGCGATAATCGTTAATAATCAAACGATAACGGTACTGAGTGCCGTTATCGCTGATTTTATTGAAATTATAATCATAGCTACCGTGATCCAACTCTTGAACCGCGCCATTTATGCCAAAATAGTTACCGTGGTACTCCGCAACAGTGTTAAGCCCGCGATACCAAGCGCGAAATTCGCGTTCATTTAACGGCCATTCCGTAATAAAGGTAATTTCTAAACTATTGCCACCTTTAGCGACATAATCAACGAATTGAAACTGTGCAGTGCGATGTGTCCAATAATGGGAAAGGTAATGATCATAGCTTTGAAACTGATCTTCTTTTGCATGGCGATCACGACCACGGTCAGCAAAACGCGTCACTAAAGCGTCACCACGGTCAAACTGAATAGCCTGCTCCAGTGGCGTGCTGGCGGAATAAAGCGGCACCACATTGCCACCGCTCGCCAGTGGACAGCCTTGCCCATCAACAGCAGTCCCTGCTGGTGTATTGGGGCAATTATCAGCGTTATCTGGCACTCCGTCCCCGTCACTATCGGTACCGGGTTGAGTGCTTCCTCCACCAAGGGTAAACGTTTGCGCGCTGGTATCGACTGCACCAGTTGAGGTTTGGTAAGTAAACCAATATTCAATGCTGTCACCCGTGGTCAAATTACTCAGCGTCAAGGTGTTACGTCCACCCGCAATCACCATTCGCACGTTTTGCTGACCACCGCCATTGACGCGGTAGTGAACATCGGCCCAATCTGAGGTATTCACGTAAAACTGCACGCTGCTCGCGTCAAGTTGAGCAACACCATAAGGCAACTGCACGATAGGACAGCCATTGCTATCAACCGCACTCCCCGTAGGGGTATTGGCGCACTGATCTTGGCTATCAGGAATACCATCGCCATCTGAATCAATTGGGCAACCAGAGCCGTCCACAGCAGTACCGGTTGGCGTATTTGGACAGATATCGGCGCTATCAGCAACCCCATCACCATCGGAATCCACCACTTGAGCGCCTGCTTCAGCTAAAATCGCCCATTCTGCCAGCTGGGTAATATTGCCGCTGTTATTGCTCATAGTCAGCCGATAAAACTGATAAGCCGTTTGATTGTTAAAGGTGAATTCACGCGTTGCAAAACGCCCAGGAAAATCTTCATTACTTCGACTATCGAGCACTTGCCAATTTTGCCCATCGTTAGAGCCTTGCAATGACCAATTGAGTGGATCGCGCTCAGCAAAATCATTGGCTGAAGTCAGTTGATAGCCTTTTGCCACATACGCACCGCCATTGGCTTTAAATTGCAACCATGTACTGTTATGGAAAGTGAGGTATTTGCTATTGATATTATTGTCGATGACTTTGTCGCGCCCTTCGCCCCGTGGCGAGTCGTTATATTGTGCGCTTAGCTCACCAGCTAAATCTGTAAGGTCAATAAGCGTAGTGGTCGGACAGCCGTTACTGTCCACAGGTGTATTGGCTGGGGTATTTGGACACAGGTCAACGCTGTCATTCACGCCATCGCCATCACTATCAAGTGCAGGACCAGCACCCCCGCCCGTCCAAACTACATCGTCAATCGCCATAGCAAATGCAGAGGTTGGGATTTGCCCATCCACAGAAACAATATTGAAATGATTTTTAATTGATTGCAGTGCGATTAACGGGCCAGCTAAATCTCGTACTGGGATCACCGCCTCTGCCCATTCGCCGTTACGCACTAACCCATAAGTGGTGGTATTGGCAGGGAAAGTAAGCCAATTCTCGTTGGTGTAAGTGTCTGCGATACCGACTCTGAACGCCACATTGGCGGGTATTTTGATTTTAAATCGCACTTCACCATCAACAAAAGCACTCATATCGCGTGCTTGTCTTGCCTGAAAGCCGCCACCAAACCACTGATTTGGCGTATAATTCCACGCGATTACTGAGCTACCTTCATACGGCGCTGTGCTGCCTGCACTGATAGAAGTTTGGTTCCACACATAAAAATCTGAACTCTCACCCAAAGTCAGTTTATTGCTGGTTGGTGTGTTGTCGGTAAACACCCCAAACGTACCGTGCTCTGGCGCAGTCGTGTTACCAATAAACACTTCGCCTTGTCCGTCGAGCTGATAAACTCGAACATAATCAACCACCATTTTACCGGGTAATGGCGCGGAGACTTGGTCATCGCTGCGCGCATCGGTAAAGTTGCCACCCACAGCTAAGTTCATCAACAGGTAAAATGGCTCTCGAAACTCGCTCGACTCGGCATCAATGTAAAAAGGCGCGTCGTACATATCGTATTCAATACCATTGTCGACTACTGCAAAACGAATTGCTTGCGAAGTCCAATACAACCGGTAAGTCACAAAACGATCCGTTAAGGGCTGACTGCTCACATGGGCATTGTCGTTTTGCCAAGCCAAGCTCGCGGCACAAGTTGGATTACCAGCACTACAGGCGGCATCAGTGTAAAAAATTAAATTTGAACCTGTGTAATTGTTCATCGGTGCACCGGGAAAACCAGCATCAGCTCGACCTTGCGCTGATTGCCCCATTTCCATAATATCGATTTCACCTTTTGCTGGCCAACTCGCCGTACTCGTGCCCAACATCCAAAGCGCTGGCCACAACCCCATTTCAACGCTCGATACTTTCATGCGCATTTCAACCATGCCGTATTTAATGGCAAGTTTGTTGCTGCTTTGGATTTTGCCTGAGGTAAAGCTTTTACCGCCCATCGCCTCACGTCTGGCTTCGATCACTAAGCCTTTGTTGCCCGCTTCGCCACTGATGTCTTCAATCCGAATATTGTTTTCGCTGTACCACTGTAACTCTTGGTTACCCCAGCCACACAAGCCTTGTGCGCAGCCGTCTCCGGTATCGATATTCCAAATCGCTTGGTCAAGGCTATTGAAGTTATCCTCCCAGAGTAAATTGCCCACTGCGGCCTGAGTTTGCGGCACCGCCAACGCAGCAACCGCGATAAGTAACGCGCGCACTTTGCTGCGCGGCCTGCGCATGGTTGTTATTGTCATTGTTCGCTCCTTTGCATTTGCTTTGATGAGTGACTTTCGTCGAGTTGCAAAGTGATAGAGCAAGGAGACAACAACCCTTTGCTTATCACATTGCATATGGCTGCGCAGGACTACCTTGCACGCTGCGCAACAAAAACACAAAATTAATATTGGCTACAAATAAATATCATGTAAGCGCTTTCATTTAAAGCGTGAAATTGTTTCTCTTGCAAGGTTGCGAACAAAAATTATTCAAAGATAATTAATATGACTTTGATTTATATAGAATTAAATTTTAAGAAAAATCAGTTGAGGTAAAGAAGCTAAAGCTCGGTAACAACAACCTTAGAGCTAGCGATTTTTGCTCGGTAACGAAGTTGAATGGCGGCGCGTTACGCCGTCAAGACTAAAAAACATGCAGCTTAAGGCGCAGGAAAAACTAACTTTCCAGCGCTTTGCCCTTGCGCGGCTATTGCATCAACTGAATTTGTGCTAACGACGTAACTTGAATGTGGGTTTGATAGTAGTAACGGTTAAGCTCGCAGCCACCACGATGAAAACAAATCATGGCTTGTTCAAGTTCACCAATCACTCGTACTCTTTTACCTGTATAGTACTCTTCTAGCGTCACTTGGTGCAGTTGCTTAAATTCAGCCACCAATTTAACTGGAATATCTATTGAGATATTGCGTGGGTCGCGGTGATCTAACTCTGTATTGAGATAATATGCACCGAATTGTTCCCCAACCTTTTGGATCAGCAACTCACTTTCTACTGCTAATTTTTGTGGATATTGCTCTGCCGCAACTTTTCGTAGCGCCATCACATCATTTGACTGAAAAACAGGCGATTGACTACTTGCACAACCAAATAAAAACAACGAACACAATAAGATAGAATACTTCATAAATCTTCCTTTTCATCTTCTACGTCCCAAACTGACATAGAACCGGTCGCGAACATAGCCTAAATCAGCGCTTAGAACAAATAAAATATCTCTAAATAAGGAACAAACGTTGAAAATTTAGTCAGCGTTATAGATGTTCGTTTTGCCTGTCCAAGCGGCAATAGCAATTCCCTGACGAAACATGGTTAGTTTCCAAGCTTATTCACTATGGCCAATAATCGTGATTTAGTTTGGAGGTGCTGAATGCCTGAACAACTTTCCCTGTGACGACGCAATAATTTGCTGCAACGCTTACATCATAAACAGGAGGAATAAAACATCCTACGCTCGCCGAGGTAGTACTTAGCCAAACGAACACTAAATTTAGTCTAAGAAGACGCGCCTATAGATTTAGGTCTAAAAATGCCTTTGCATATCAACCATAAAAGCGATAATAACAGCTCAAATCCAGCTAATACGACTAAGCCAAAACCAACGCCAATGGCAATAGCTGACGCATTCAATAACACTTGATAGTTGTAGTTACGCCATACGTCTTGCCGTATCTCAGCGATTGGATTAAACATCACATGAAGATATGGACTATACGCAGCGCGCTGGAATTCTTGCAGCGCTGCAGATAAGCGTTGATTTCTGGCGAATAGCGCCGCAATATTTTCACCAGCAGAAACAATAACTGGGTCATTTTGCTTGGCATAATGCGCAATTAAGTGCTTGATATCACCATGAAAGTACTTATCTGCATCATGTTGAAACGCCGTAATAGCCAATTGCGATTCTTGCATGCGAGCCGCCAAGTTATTGCCATATTGAGTGACAAAGCCTGGAATTTGCACCCCGATTAAAATCGCTGTAATTAGTACCGCAAGCTTGAGGTAATCGAATAGTTTACGCATGGCACTCCCACATTCTTGACTTTGCTAGCATCATGCTAGCTAACTCTAAATATAGAAATAAGCCCCTTAACAGCAAATGAGCGATGTGAGGCATTCGACAGCTAAGAGACCTCAATTTAATCACCATTCGCGATGACAATGCTGACAGCGAGTTAAAGCTACTTTCGATGTAAAAGCAGCTACCTCTAAAATTAAGGGTCCTTTCAGTAGCCTTGCGCAACTAGATTGAAAAATGAGATACCTGAGACTTTAATTTTGCCCCTAAGTTTGCCAGCTCTGCGCTCGCATCGGCATTTTGCTGCGCATTTTCGCTGACTGAGCCGATACTATCGTTGAAATCATTGATGTTTTGGCTGATTTCCGCCACAACGGTTGATTGTTGTTCTGTTGCAGAAGAAACTTGCGCGTTCATCAATACAATCTCTGCGATTGCGCTATTGATTTGCTTGATAATGACCGCTGATTGCTCGGCATGAGCGCGGCTTTGTTCCGCACTTTGCTCAGCTGCTCCCATCGCGTTTACAGCATTTTGCGACATTTTCTGTAGCTGCATTATCATATCTCGTATGCTTTCCGTCGCTTTTTGCGTGTTATGGGCAAGTTGCCGCACTTCATCAGCAACCACGGCAAAGCCTCGTCCTGACTCCCCGGCTCTCGCGGCTTCAATGGCTGCATTTAATGCCAATAAATTGGTTTGCTCCGCCACCGCTTGGATCATCAATACAACTTGGTTTATCTCGTTACTTTGATGATTTAACGCCTGAATTAAATCGGCATTTTTCATCACCATTCCAGATAAAGAGGAAATACTTGCGATATTACCCGCGACAATTTGGTTACCTTGTTCAGTCAGTGTTGCAACATCACTCGCCTTACTTGCGGTGTGTACGGCATTTCGCGCGACTTCCTCAATTGCTGCATTCATTTGCGTTACCGCAGTTGCTATCATAGTCGTTTGCTGCCCCTGCTGCTGCGAAGTTGCTGCCATCAGTTGACTAATGGTGCTCATTTCCTCGGACGCTGCGCTTAATGTCATAACTCCGGAAAGTATGCTATTCACCAACTGCTGCAGCTTCTCAACCATGTTATTAAAGGCATTACCAATACGCGATAACTCATCATTACCCTGCACCTGCACCCGCTCTGTGAGATCAGCATGAGTAGTAATATTGGTAATTGCACGTTCTAATTCAAACAAAGGTTTACGAATGGCACGTTGTACCAATACACCACTTATACCGAGTAGTAAGATCAACATTACACTCGCCACTTCCATCGTAGTGCGGGTGAAGGTGGCATCATGGTCGGCCGCTTGTTTAAGTGCAAACGCGGCTTTGACTTGAGCGTCCAATAAAGTGCGCAAATGCTGATTAATAGGCAACACGGCGTCATTTAGGTGCTGGTTAAATACTTGCTCACTAAGGGAGGCTAATTGCCCTGACGAAAGCTGGTTTGTTAGCGTATCGAGCTTACTATTCATGACTACCATTTGTTGCTCTGCGGCGATGAGCAGCTGCTCTGTCGCGTTGTCGTGCTTGCTGTCTCGCACTAATAGCCACTCTTTTGCAGCATGTTGGCGTACCGTATCAAGTTGAATTGCAGCCTCTTGCACGCTCAATTCGCCAAACCGCGTTTGACGGAAAATCTCTGGCAGCTTAACCGTCAAATCGTCTTTGATTAGGGTTAACTCTTGCGCTGGCAGCAGGTGTGACTCGAACATCGCGTCAACGTCGTGCTGTACTCGATTCATTTCAATGACCACAAACAGACAACTGGCCGAAAACACCACCAACGGCAATAACACTAATATCAGTAATTTTTGCTTGATTGTAAAATCTAATACCATTGCCCGATTCTCTATCTGTTTGTTCATCCTATTGAGTATTATTGCTAGACGCTTACTTAGCCAGTTTTTGTCCTTTTTTGCTATTTCACGAATAATGACTTACAACTCGTCAATTAAGCCACTTTGAAAAGGGTGACTTAAGCTCGCATGTGCTGTCATGTAGGCATGGTCAGTTTGCGCAAACGTTTGGCTCAACGTATAGTGCTCAAAAAATGGAAACACGGTCTTAGATATGGAAAATATAGTTGTGTTGGCGTTGTTTTTTCTTTTACTGCCACTTGTGGTCGCTTGCTACTCACTTTGGCAAACTAAAAATAACCAAAAAGAAATTAACCAACTGCAGTTAGAAATTGGCCACTTAAAGCAGCTTTTAGCCGCTAAACCTAAAATAGATTTAGCCACAGAGCCTCAACCTGACATCATCTATCACGGGTCCTTAGATACCCCAAAAGCAGCCACCAGCGCAGCTAGCATTGATAACCATGCCGCGATTAGCATGCCTAAACGCAGTGCGCAATTCGATGCATTGCTTAAACAAAAACCAGCATCACCAACCAGCCGATGGCAACGAGCCAGCCAATTTGCCAATCAAGTGTTCGATACCTTAAGTGGTAATGCGTTACTGTGGCTTGGTGGCGTTGTGCTCGCTTTTGGTGGGATCTTTTTAGCAAAATACAGTATTGAAGCCGGATTAATTTCACCGCAGTTACGTTTATTGTTCGGTGCCGCAGTCAGTGCAGCTTTACTTGGTACTGCCGAGTGGTATTACCGCAGTCAGGTTACGCAGCATCACTCCAATTTACTTATCTCAGCGGCGCTTGCCTGCGGAGGCCTTGTTGGGGGCTATGCTTTAACATTAACCACGTTACAGTTTTACGCCTTTATCTCGCCAGCAATCGCGTTTGTAGTGATGGCACTACTGTCGCTGTGCGCCATTAGTTTAGCCCTGCGCTTTGGACCCCTCCTTGCCTACGTTGGTTTGTTAGGCGCGCTTACCGTGCCCGTTTGGGTTAGCAGTGGCAATAATGATATTACGATTATTCCCTACTACATTATGCTGATAAGTGCGGCCAGTTGTTGGATCTGTGCCCGTGTCAACGCCAAACGCCTTGCTTGGCTTTGTTTTACTGGTCACTTTTTATGGTATTTTGCCGCCATATTTAATGCCAGTGCGCAACACCAAGTTGCCATCGCATTATTTACACTGGGTAGCATTTATCTGTATGTACTACTCCCCATAATGGGCTGGCGTTTACAACACCGCTGTAATGAAGTATTGCCTCTGCGGGTGCTATTTATGCCTAGAATTGAACAAGCTGGGTTATTTTTAGCCTTGTTCGGCTTTGCGCTGTTTTATTTAGACCATCCAAACGCCTCATCTATGCTGCCCCAGAGCCTACTCCTTATTGCGATGTTGTGTTGGTTGCCGCGCTATCACAGTGCCTTTGAACCTTGGCCTCTGTATGCCGTGTTAGTTGCGCTATTTACCCTTTGGAACTGGCCAAGTGATTACACGACTGATCAAGTAACATCCTTGTTTAGCGGCCCTAACTTATATTGCCAACTCCTCAGTATGGCTTTTGTTGGGCTTGCGCACGATTTTAATCGCCGTTTCTCGCATCGCTATGCAGGATTAATATTGCTCAATAGTGGTCCACTATTATTATTTGCGACCGCTTATTATTTAGCCCCCCAAGCTGAGCTTGGCTTTGTTTTCCCTGTTTGGGCGTTTGAGCTATGTGCTATCAGTGCACTGCTACTTTTGCTTGCCCGCTCAGTGAACGCTGGCATGCAGCAAGTGGCGTACTGGACTGCGGCCAATGCCTTGTTAGCACTTGCCGCTACGCTATTACTAGAAGCCAGCATGTTGTCGGTTACTTTAACAGTGCAAATAGCCGCAGCCTGTTACTTTGCCAAACAGCAAAATGTAACTTTACCTGACTGGTTACTAAAAGCTGCCATTTCAGCCGTATTACTGCGCTTGAGCGTTGCGCCTTGGTTGGCCGATTATGCCGATGAAACCATACTGACACTGCCTTGGACTGTGCTGGTTTATCCTCTAGTATTTGGCCTACTGCATGTGGCACGCGAGTATTCTCAAAGCCCTGCACTCAAGGATTTTATCCGCGGCGCACAGCTCCACCTGATTGCGCTATTTTTTACCACCCAGAGTAATTTGTGGTTATTTGGTGCTTATCCCGCGCTATTTGATGCGACATTCCATGAGAAAGTGGTCCTAGCATTGGGCTGGCTAGTGATTGCTGCGGTGTATTTGTGGCGTGCCAGTTTATCTAGCCGACCCTACACTTATCAGCTTATGGCGGGCTTATTGCTAATTGCAGCTGGAATTTATCATCTTGATATTTCAGTGTTTGGCAATCCATTTTGGGTTGCTCACAGTGTTGGTGAGATGCAGTTATTAAACTGGACAAGTTTGCTGTGGGCGTTGCCCGCGCTAACTTTAGCAGCAACGGTGTATTTTGTTGCCATACCTGCACAAGCCCGCCGTTATAGCTGTGGTGCGGCACTGTTGTTGGCAGTCCTCTATATCAATGCGGCAATTCGTCAGTATTTTCAGGGCGAATTTATCACCTTATCGCTACCAACATCGCAAGCTGAACTGTATTGTTATTCACTCATTTGGTTACTGGTAGCGTTAGGTACTTTGTATTTCGCAGCCCAAAAACAACACCAGCAAGCACTAAAATTGGGCTTTGTGATCTTGCTCTGCGTGGTAGTTAAAGCCTTTTTAATTGATATGGCAGGCTTATCAGGTCTCTACCGCGCACTCTCTTTCCTTGGTTTAGGTTTGTCTTTGGTCGGCATAGGTTGGTTGTTCCAACGGGTGAAACTCAAACAAATGTAATCTTTAACATGCGCCCGTTTGGGCGCAATTGCTCCACAATGCCGTTGCATCCACAAAACAGTACAATGAATCGCTACCAGTTCGCCTAACTCCGTCACGGCACCGTCAGGATGTGTACAAATTCGCGCTCAACAACTTGCAGCTCTGCGTTGCTGCGTTAAGCTATTAGGAATACCTTAGCGTGGAACAGCGATGAAACTGGTTCTGATATTGTTGTTTTTCTTTACACTTTCCTTATCAGCTAGCGCAATAGAAAAGGTAGAGAGCTTCAAGATTTGCTTTGAGCGATGGTGGCCTTATAGCTATGTCGACGACGATAGATATCCTAAGGGTATTGAGGTGGAAACCATTCAATTAGCCGCACAACAGGCCGGTTTCTATATACATTTCATCGAGTTGCCATACAAACGGTGTATTGAAGAGGTCAAATCTGGACTTCAAGATTTTTCCTTACATGTTGACCCAACTGATGGCTTGCAGATGTTGAATAATTCCTATACCGACTGGGAATTATCATTTGCCGTTAAAAAAGGCCGCTTTACGAGTTTACCGCAACTTTTAAAGGCGGCCCCGAGGGTCATTTTGGCAGATGAATATCCCTATCCCCAAGCTGTGTATGATAAGCTCGATTCGATGCGCGCTACTGTAGTGAGGCGTTCTTTTTATGAACAAAGCGACGAAGAGGCCCGAGCATTTTTTTCGGTGTTAGATAACGAACGGGTTGAAGCCATTTTGGTGGATAAACGTTGGGCTGCTAAAATGGCTAAAAAATTCAATTTAGCTGTAATGATTTTGGATGAGATCTTCCATCTTGAGCCACAGTTTATTGGCTTTCGTGCTGACCGTTATCCTCAAGCAAAGAAACTAGAGCAGGCGTTAGAAAGGTTATCTACTGCACAAAAAATCGCCATATCGATAAAGTATCAAGAATAATTACCCAGCTTTAGCCCGCATATTTGTCGCAACTAACGCACAGAATATGCGCCATTGATGAATAATTATAATTATTTTTATCCTGTTAATTTAAAATTTAAATTGACGTGAACGCAGAAGCTGGTAATTTTGCCCCGATGTTTTAAGGTGGGGTAAACAGCAACGCTGCCAGCCCAATTTAAAGCAGATGGCTGCAAAATTTCACTTGATTTTTGCAGGGTTTGCCTATTTGCTTAGGCAATCGTCGTTTAAATTGGACAATAATAATGACCGAACCTAGCGTGCTGAGTGTTATCCCTCCTTTGGTGGTGTTGACCCTTGCGGTGTGGCTTCGCCGCCCTATTCTTGCCCTCGTATTGGGCGCAATCGTTGGTCTGGCACTGCTAGACATCAATGCGATACTAGGCAATTTTGCCGCTGCCTCACTTAAAGTCATGGGTGATGAAACCATTGGCTGGTTAATTTTAGTTTGCGGCAGTTTTGGCGCCTTAATCGCGTTACTCGTTCGCACCGGTGGCGCATTGGCTTTTGGCCACAATGCCATACGCCTTGCCAAAGGACCAAAATCTTCGCTTTTGATGACCTATTTTTTAGGTATAGTGATTTTTATTGATGATTATCTCAATGCCTTGACCGTGGGCGAAACCATGCGCCGCGTCACGGACAAATTTAAGATTTCGCGAGAAATGCTTGCCTACGTCGTAGATTCTACCGCTGCGCCAATCTGTGTGCTAGTGCCGCTCTCAACTTGGGCTGTGTTTTTTGGTGGGCTACTGGTAGATAACGGTGTTGCAGCCGAAGGCGAAGGGATCAGCGTTTATATGCAAGCTATCCCTTATATGCTGTACGCTTGGGTTGCTGTTATTATGGTGCCGTTGGTGGTCTTAGGGGTTATTCCATTATTTGGCCCGATGAAAAAAGCGGAGTTAGCTACACAACGTGGCGAGCCTGCACAAGCACAAACTGATCGCCGTGATATTCATA
Source organism: Pseudoalteromonas fenneropenaei (assembly GCF_042643375.1). Lineage (NCBI taxonomy): Bacteria > Pseudomonadati > Pseudomonadota > Gammaproteobacteria > Alteromonadales > Pseudoalteromonadaceae > Pseudoalteromonas > Pseudoalteromonas fenneropenaei. The sequence continues at coordinate 178,119 of NZ_JBHRSD010000029.1, read as the reverse complement.
CCCCTGACGAGTACGCGACCAAAGCCATTGAGCAAGAATTTGAACATGCTGATGAGCAAGGTAAATTATATAACTTCCTAGTGCCGATTGGTTTATTAGTCGCCTTTACGGTTTATTTTGATATCGATGTATGGAAAGGTTTGCTGGCAACCCTAGCCGTAACTATCCCATTCTACTTGGTACAACGTTTAATGCCTCTAGCGGATATGCTCGAGCAGATGATCGATGGTTTTAAAAGCATGTTACCTGCTATTGGTACGGTTATCGCGGCATTTATCTTTAAAGACGTGTGCGACCAATTAATGCTACCGCAATTCGTTATTGAGTCATTAAGCCCGTATATGACACCGCAGCTACTTCCTGCAATGGTGTTTTTAGCGATGGCGGTGTTGGCCTTTGCGACTGGCTCAAGCTGGGGTATTTTTGCCGTGACTATTCCTATCGTCATGCCGCTGGCAGTGGCAGTGGAAGCCAATATACCATTAGTCATTGGTGCGTTGTTATCGGCATCATCGTTTGGCAGCCAAGCTTGCTTCTATTCAGATTCAACCGTACTTGCCGCACAGGGCTCGGGCTGTAATCTGGTAAGCCATGCGATTACTCAGCTACCTTATGCGTTACTTGCAGCTGCAATTGCGTTTGTTGGCTTCTTGCTAATGGCATAAAAACTACCACAGGCTAAGCTTTACGCTTAGCCTGTATATTCCCCCTGTGGACTCCCTTCCCCGCTTTAGTTACCGTGCAACATTTGTAAGCGCGTGCATTTATCAATGCAATGAGTATACTAACTCGCCGATAAGAACAATAAAGACTAAACGCAATGACATTCGCAGAAAAATTAAAAGGATTTGGCCCCGGTATTTTGCTTGCAACCGCTGCGGTTGGTGGCTCTCATTTAGTTGCGGCCACGCAAGCGGGTGCGCTTTTTGGCTGGCAATTACTGTGGTTAATCTTGGTCGTTAATCTCCTCAAATACCCTTTCTTCCGCTTTGGGGTTGAGTACACCCTACGTAGCCAACAGAGCTTAGTCGCCGGATATCGGGAGCAAGGCCCGTGGATCTTCTATAGCTTCATTGCTTTGAATATCGTGGCAGCTATCGTTAATACCGCTGGGGTACTGTTGCTTACCGCCAGCCTGCTACACTACGTGCTACCTTGGCAAATTGAGTTATCACAGTTATGTGTGTATTTACTGCTAGTGTGTATGACCATTTTGCTCTTTGGTCATTACAAGTTGCTTGATAGTGCAAGCAAAGTCATTATGGCACTGTTAACTCTAGCAACCCTCGCAGCGCTTGCTATCGCACTCGCGAACGGGCCTGCCAATCCAGCTCCAGTCAACCCACCGGACCCTTTCCAATTAGCGATGCTCGGCTTTTTAGTGGTATTAATGGGCTGGATGCCAGCACCGATTGAAATTTCAGCCATTAACTCTTTATGGCTCAAAGCCAAAGCCAGAACTTCTGCGCTGTCGCTACACCAAGGCTTATTAGATTTTAATACCGGTTATATACTCACCGCGGTACTTGCTGCGATATTCTGTGCACTTGGTGTACTTATTCAGTATGGCAGCAGTGCGCAAATTGAATTAGCCGGCGCCGCGTTTAGCAAACAATTAATTGATATGTACACTCAAACTATAGGCGAATGGTCGCGCCATTTAGTCGCTACCATTGCCTTTTTATGTATGTTTGGCACTACTTTGACGGTGTTAGATGGTTATGCCCGCACCTTAGACGAAAGTGCGCGGTTATTGAAACCCAGTTTACGCCCAACCACATTAAACGTCTTTTTGCTTATTCAGGCCTTACTCGGTCTTGCTGTAGTACTATTTTTTAAAGCCAACTTAAAGGCCATGCTCACCTTTGCCATGTCTTTGGCATTTGTCACCACGCCACTCTTTGCTTACTTTAACCTGCGCCTTATGACAGCAATAAACAATGCGCCAACAGGTTGGTTGAAAATATTGACGCGACTTGGCTTAGTTTACTTATTTGGTTTTACTTTACTGTATTTATATTGGCAATTTGCCTAAAGGAACGCACTAAAAAGGCAGCGAATGCTGCCTTTTTGTTAGGGTTTTTGTCTTACAAACACATTCCCTGCATAGGTGCTTAACGACAATTGCTGACCGCCGCCATTGACTTTGGTTGCCATAGTGCCGCCAATTACCACACGTTGGCGGCCATCGTCATCATTGCGCACTTCTTCCAAAGCTTGAAACTCAGTATCAAGCCCCGAATATACCTCGCCAGTGTAAGTCTGAACGCGAATATCTGATTTCACATTTGCTGGCAAACTGACATCAATATTGCCATTATGCGAGGTAAGTGAAGAGGGTTGACGCTGTTCAAAGTTAACAAACGTCACTTTGATATCTTGTTGACCACTTTCTGCCACAATCGGTCCGCTGATATTCGCTGCGATGATGGCACCCTGCCCATTTTGCAGTTCCAATTCGCCACTCACATCACTGACTTGAATATCGCCACCTTTACTGACTTGCACAGTTAAGTTGCTATTATTTGGCACTTTTATCGTTAAATTAACGGTTTGCTCGCGTGATAAGCTGATAATATCCACTTCGTTATCGCGCTCTTCTAAAATAATAGCGGGCGTCGCGGCTTTGACTTTTTTCAGCTCAGTTGGTTTATCAGTGCTGACGGCAACACTTGGCTGAACTTTGTCTAGTGGTTTAACGTCTGCGCTGACCATCACCGCCTCCCCTTGGTAACCTATCACGTTGACTGCGCCGTTTAAGACTGCCACTTTGATATTGGCAGCTTTACTTGGGTTGGATAATACCAAGCTATAGTCTTTTGCTATCGCACTAAAAGTACCGAAAAAACAGGTTAGTGTAGCTATCATCATTAAATTCTTGGCTATTTTCATGGTTATTTCCTTCCTGCTAGATAACGTGTTGCTGACTGATTAATTGCAAATAATGTATGGCTTCGTCAGAGAGTTGCTCTGATTTACGCAAGTTTTGCAACGCCGCAGAAATATCGCTGCTGCCGAAACGTTGTAATTTTTTAATAAGCGCCAGTTGCACCAAGGGGTGCGGCTGCTGCACTAAGCTCTCAAGCAGCGCACTTTCAATCGCCATAACCCGCGCTGTTGAATTTAAGCTCTCGACCACCGCCAAGCGCACACTGGTTGAAGGGTCAGTATTGAGTAGAGCTAACATTGCGGCGCTCAAATCTGGGTCTTGCTCTAAATAAGACTGACCGAAGGACACCCCCCCTAAGCGTTCGCTGGCTGAGTTTTGCGCGAGCATGTTAAGCGCCATGCGATTGCTTAAGGTCTGAACTTGTTGCTGCAACGCTGCAATTGAGCTTGCTTGTGGCTCAGGTTGACCAACGCCATAACCCAAACCAAACACCACTCCCAAAGCAGCCAATTGTATTACAGGGGTTGGTAGAACGTTGAGCCTAAGCCTCGCCATTAACCCCGCTTTCTGCTTTACTGGAGCCGCTTGTTGCTCATGCGACGCGGTTTGCGCGACATGCGCCTGCTCAAGCATCTGATAAAATCTCGCATCGAGCTGTGCACTTGGTCGCTCATCCATTCCAGCCGCGGTGACTTGCCAAAACGCCGTTATAAACTCAAGCTCTTTACTCAGCTCTGCATCGCCATCAACATACGCTTGCATATCAGGGTCAAGGTCGCTTGGCTGATGACCACTTAAATAGGCGATTTTCGCTTGGATAATAGCTGCTTTATTCATTTGTCCTCCTCAACCTTGTGACCGCAATTTAAGCGCTGATAAGCTGCTTGTAACAGCTCAACCGCTTTAACCATCCGAGATTTCAAAGTACTGAGATTGCAATCCGTCACTTTGGCAATTTCCTCATATTTCAATTGCTGAAACCGGCTCAGCACTAGTAGCTCACGGTGTTCATGTGGAATACTACTGAGCGCTTGGTCGAACATTGCTTGCTGCCTATGGTGTAGTAAGTCTTCTTCAAGGGTCGGCAAACTACTCGCGGTGTCATCGTCAAAGCTCTCATGTTGCGCCGAAACCTTGTTGCGACGATAGTGGTCAACTCCAACATTGCGGGCAATGCCATATAACCAAGTGCTAAATGCACTTTCACCTTGATAGCTGCTACGATAAGCCAGCACCCGCATAAAGGTTTCTTGCACTAAATCTTCACTAATTTCCGCCGCATACCCTGTGCGCCTGAAAAAGTTGAACAATCGCACTTTGTAACGTTCAAACAGCGGCGCTAAGCAATTGAGCGCGCCGTTTTGGACGTTTAACATTAATTGTTTGTCATCCTGCATTGGATTTGTTCCACCTTTCCATGCTTATTGCGCCTTGCGCTTATTGTCTGTTCAGTTAGTTATACCGAGCGAAAAGATTAAAGTTGATGCGCAATATGAAATTTTTCATAATTTTCGTTTTTACTTACCACAATCAACTATAACCAACTGAATAATATGTCTTTATTGTTTTAAAATTGCTCAATAAGTTGTAGTACGAAATCTTGGCTGAACTGAGTGGTGCGGGTGGAGGCATTGACAAGTAATATTTTCGCCCGTATCGATCATTCTTTTCACTGGCAATCAGCTATATCCAAGCTAGCTGGAGTTTACAGATAGGCTGCAAGTGAACAAATCCATACAGCATAGATAATCTATGTGATTAGGAACTGCAAACACTGCAGAGACTTCAAGTAGGTAGAGTATGCTGGCCGTATCTTGCGTTAACACAAAAGCAGCAAGCTATAAAATGATGCTAAATACCCGGCGCACCTTGGTGCGCCAATTAAAATACCAAAAGAACGAGGTTTACCCCTTGTTCTTAGCAGCGCAACTAGGCAATTAAGCTAACGCTTTAATTTGCTCCCATATTTCTACCACGTGGTCTCTATCTGTATCAGTCAGTTCACCTGAGCGGTACGCTTTCACTAAACTGTTTTCAATGTTGGTGTTTAGCTCATCACAGCTTAAGTCAGTGCCTTCAACTTGAGCATAACCTACGGCAAGATCAAAGTGGCCGCGTAAATAACCACCAGCAAAAAGTTGGTCGTCAGTTGCGGTCTCAACTAAATTATCAAAAAACTGTTGTGCTGCATCAACATACTGCTGCATTGTCATGATTGTTCCTCTATTCCTGATGCCCAACGGCATACATCACATGGTCATTGTAACCTGTGATCACTTTTATAAAGCCACTTAATTCTTCGTCGAGTGAAGCATCACCTGTATCAGCGATCAGTGGACGGCCATTGAGAGCCTGTAATTTGGTTTTGGTTGCCACCACGATAATATTATCGCGGCCAACTTTGCGAATAAGCGCAGGACTAAGCTGCTGGTTACCACGGCCGAAAATGTGTCCTTGACCACCGATTAAGGTGATCACTAATTTGGTGGGGGCTTTATCCGCAAAGGCCAACAATTGCTGTGCGGTTAAATCGGCGCCAAGCAATTGCTGATCTTGAATAAGGTCAACACCGAGTAACGTGTTGTCCAGACCCAATTCCTCCATAATGGCTGCGACAGTAGAGCCTGAGCCCATAATATATTGCTCGTCCGCTGCCATATTGCCAATGACATACGCAGCAATGTCAGCAAGTACTAACTCGTCGCTTTCCTTACCGCCATTTTTGACGCTCTGCACATAGCGCAATTCACTTGGTACTTGCATTTCACCGTAGCGTTTAGCACGCACGGTACCTTGGCGAAACGCTTGCTCGTCAATGTCCATCACATCCGCTTCGGCGAGGGTAACTAATTCACCTTTGATCAGCATTTCAACCACACGCCCCGCCGCTTTTGGCGTAATAGCGTAGACTCCCGAATGGATTTTACAACCCGCAGGCACACCCAGCACCGCGATACTGTCCTCTATCGCGGCACAGATATTACGCGCAGTGCCATCACCACCTGCAAACAGAATCAAATCCACGCCCTTGGCTTTGAGTGCTTTAGCACAAGCTTCGGTGTCATCCGCTGTAGTCGTAACAGGTGCGTTGTAAATCACTTCAGTTTGAAAGCCAAGCTCAGTGGCAATTCGCTCCCCCATTTCACCGCTTGCAGTGTAGATGGTAAGCTGTGATTGATAGGCTAATAATTGGCTTAACGCCAATGCAGTACGTTGATTTGATAGGGGTGTTGCGCCAAGTGCTAAGGCTTGTGCCGCCGTATCCGCGCCATCACTGCCTTTCAAAGCCACACTGCCACCAAGACCCGCTACTGGGTTTACTATCAAGCCTAACTTAAACTGCATACCGCCACTCCTCGGAAAATCACCTTGTTTGGTGCGCTAATAAAAACTTAGCCAAACTCAAACTACGCACACAGGCCACCTCTGTGGGCGCAGATTGTACGGATTTTCCGAGCGGTTGTAAAAGTTACTCGCCAATAAAATGCTGCATATCTGGGTGATACAATACAGCCTGATTGCGGCCATTAGCCTTGGCTTGATAAAGGGCTTTATCCGCATCTTGCACGCAGATTTGCGGGGTGAGTTTGTCGGTCACTAAATCGTAAGCAGTAACACCAATACTCAGAGTCAGTTTCCAGTCGTTGCTACGCTCATAATCCTCAACCAACCGCAGTGCAAAACTAAGCGCGGCCTGGCGCCCTGTCTCAGGGCAGACCAACATAAACTCATCGCCGCCCCAACGCCCGACTACGTCACTTGGTCGTTTAGAATTGATCAAAAATTCACTGACATGCTGTAGGGCCAAGTCACCTTGTAAATGCCCTTGTTTATCATTTAAAGCTTTAAAGTGATCAAGGTCGATAATAAGCACACCCAGCCTACGATGATAACGATTGGCACGTTGTAGCTCTTCTAACAGCAAATCATCTAAATGGCGGCGGTTAAATACTTGAGTAAGATGGTCTCGTTCCGCTTTTTGCTGCAGCGCTTGCTCTGCCCGAATATCACGTACTATCGCAACGTTATAGGTCTGATGACCAAGCTCCACACTGCTAATGGCAATATCTACTGGGATCTCTTCTCCATTGCGATGCAATATGATCATGCGAAGACCCGATCCTGTAGTACGGCGTAAATTGGTTTTACCACTGAAAGTGCGCCTTTTATGCACATGATCGGCACGAAAACGCGCAGGAATGAGATCTTCCACCGTCATAGATAACAGCTCATGGCGGGTATAGCCGAACATTTTTGCGGCAATGTGATTTACTTCACAAATTTTGCCCTTTTGATTGGAATAAAAGAGTGCGTCCGGTGCGGCATCAAATAACATTTGCCGTTCACCCAAAAGTCGAAACACTTGCCAAAACGCTATCAAATTTAATCCAGCAGCAACCCATAGCAAAGGCACAACAAGCCACGCACCAAGTTCAGAGCGGCTTGTTACGCGCTGCATTATTCCTACTTGATCTTGTTGCGCTTGCACAAAGGCAAGCTCTAACTGTTGACGTAGCATCTGTAACGCATGCTCCGCAGGCGCGTCGTCGACTTTAACTAGCTTATCTAAGTCGTTAGTAGAAAGCATATTGTTTGTCTCTGAACGCGCTAACAGCAGGTTGTCTGTGTATAACATCAGAGTTTGGTGCAGCGCCAGCAAAGCTTCTCTTTCAAGGTCGGTTTGAGTCAATTGCGAGAAAGCATTAAAAGCGACATTTAGCTGTTGAATATCGTTCAATGCAGCTTGGTAATATCTATCATCGCGGCGCAGTATATAGTTTTTAAAGTGGTGAATAAAACCACCATAGCCAAAATGCCGTTCTAACTCAGCTAACCACTTAGCTTTATGCAGCGCATAGCTGGTATCGCTACGCCAAGCATTGTCTAATGTTTCAATGCCGCGGCTGACTTGAGAACTCCAATAAAACACCAGCGAATTTACGCCCAAAGTGAACAATACTATCGCAACTATCAGGGCATACATCCTTTTTTCCATAGCGTTTCCAGAATCCAACCTTTATCCGATAAAGTATAGACATGACTAAGAAAAAAAGAACAAAAAAAGCCGCGCGAGGCGGCTTTTAAATTGACTGCTTATAAATATTACTTAGTAATACTGCTTACCTGCTTGCGCCATTGCCATAAGTGGCTCAGCTGGCGTGAATACTGGATTGTCGGTAGCAAAAGTAGATAGCTCAGAGCACACTTTGCTGATCCCACGCTTATCGATATAGCTAAACGGGCCACCAAGGAATGGCGGGAAGCCAATCCCGAAAATTGCGCCTATGTCGCCATCACGAGCATTCGCGATAATGCCTTCATCCAAACAACGTGCTGCTTCGTTTAGCATTTGTGCCACACAACGATTCGCGATTTCTTGTTTGTTCAAACGTGGTGAAACCGTGACACCCAGTAAGTCATAGACAGATTCGTCCACTTTCTTACCTTTTTGCTCATACTTGTAGAAACCACGACCCGTTTTACGGCCTAAACGTTTGGCGTCGATTAACCGTGAAAACGCCCCTGGTGCCTTAAAGCGTGGACCTAATTCTTGTTCTAGAATTGGCGCTATCTTCGAGCCAATATCAATCCCCACTTCATCTAATAAAGCCAGCGGTCCCACTGGGAACCCAAATTCAACCAAAGCTTGGTCAATTTTCTCAATTGGCTCACCTGCTAGGAGTAAATTGGCGGCTTCATTGACGTATGGCGCAAGAATACGGTTAACATAAAAACCCGCGCAGTCTTTAACCACAATGGGTGTTTTACCCTGTTTGCGCGCAAAACTTACCGTGCGTGCAATGGTGCTTTCACTGGTGCCTGCATGCGGAATAATTTCCACTAACGGCATTTTCTCTACTGGCGAGAAGTAGTGTAGACCAATGACATTTTCAGGACGGGCCGCCTGCGCTGCAATTTGGCCAATTGGCAATGACGAGGTGTTGCTCGCAAAAATAATGTGCTCACCACATTCGCGCTCCACATCAGCCACCATAGATTGCTTCAGTTTTAAATCTTCAAAAACCGCTTCAATCACCATATCCATATGTTTAAAACCGCTATAATCGGTTGCACCAGTAATACGGTTCATCGCCAGTTGCAACTCGGCTTTCGACATAATGCGACGTTTTTGGCGCTTAGAAAGAATTTTATAGCTGTAGTTCAGCGCATTGCTGATCCCTTGCTGCGCAACGTCTTTAATGCGCACTGGGACACCGGCTTTTACCGCACTGACGTGTGCAATACCCGCGCCCATAAGGCCACCACCTAATACCGCCACGCGTGATGTTGGTGTTGCATCATCACTTTGCCACTCTTTTTTCATTTCTGTGGTTGCAAAGAAGATACCGCGCAGTGACTTAGACACCTCACTCATCACTAAGTCAGCAAAACCTTCCGCTTCGGTTTTATAGGCTTTCAATTCGTCTAATTCAACCGACGCACGTACCGCTTTGATAATAGCGAGTGGCGCTGGATAATGACCACCGGTTTTCTTCAGCACGTTATCTTCGGCTTTACGGAAGATAATATTGCGACCAAATGGGTTAGACTCTAGCAACTGCGACAATTTGTCGAGCTTCGGCTTAGTTGGTTTTGGTTTGCCAGCACGCGCTAAACGTACCGCGACATCTAACAAAATACTTTGCGGCACACAATCATCCACCAAACCTGCTTTTCTCGCTTGTTTAGCAAACACTTGTTTACCCGTTAGCATCCACTCTAAGGCTTTTTGAATACCCACTAACTTAGGTAAACGCTGTGTACCACCACCACCTGGCAACAAGCCTAATTGTACTTCTGGTAAACCTAATTTAGTGCTTGGACTGTCAGTACAAACGCGGTAATCACACGCCATCGCAAACTCTAAACCACCACCTAATGCGGCGCCATGAATAGCTGCAACGGTTGGGAATGGCAGCTTTTTCATGGCGAAAAAGGCTTGCTGACACATTTCAGATAACTTTAACGCGTCCGCTCTTGAAGTGGCGCTGTCGAGCATTTTAATGTCGGCACCCGCAATAAAGTTATCGCTTTTACCGCTGATAAACACCAAACCTGTAACATCATCGCTGCGGCTTTGCGTCAAAATCGCTTCTAAATCCGCCGCAAAACTGTCACGTAGGGTATTCATTTTCTCGCCTGGCACATCGATAGTCACGATAGCCACGCGGTGGTCATTCAGTTGGTAACTAAATACTGACATTATGCACTCTCCAATACAAAGGCTGCGCCTAAACCACCTGCCGCACAAGCAGTGGTTAAGCCAAGGCCGCCGCCACGGCGTTTTAGTTCGTATAAAGTTTGCGTGATAAGGCGCGCGCCTGTCGCTGCAAACGGATGACCATAAGCCAATGAACCGCCGTTAACGTTAAATTTATCCATATTAATTTCGCCAATCGCTTTACTGCGACCAAGCTTTTCTTGCGCGAATTTGTCAGATGCAAACATTTTCATGTTCGCTAGTGTTTGCGCTGCAAACGCTTCGTGCATTTCAATCAGATCTAAATCTTGCAGGGTAATACCGGCACGGTCTAACGCAATTGGCGTCGAGTGCGCAGGTCCCATTAGCATGTCTTCATGGACACCAATGGCCGAAAACGCAAAACTGCGGATATAACCTAAAATTTCGTAACCCATAGCTCTGGCTTTGCTTTCACTCATCAGCAGCACTGCTGCTGCACCATCAGTTAATGGCGTTGCGTTAGCTGCCGTTACTGAGCCGTGCTGGCGGTCAAATACCGGTTTTAACTTAGCGTAGCTCTCAAGCGTAGAGTTAGTGCGAATGTTGTTATCTTGATCAATAAAGCTCTTGTATGGCTCAACATGGGCTGCCATGACTTCATCTTTTAACAAACCTTCTGCCCACGCTTTGGCTGCTAAAGTGTGCGAACGGTGTGCGAGAGCATCTTGATCGGCACGGCTGATAGCATGGGTTTTCGCCATTTGTTCAGCTGTTTGGCCCATAGATAAACCGGTTGAGTATTCTGCAACCGCTGGCGGCACTGGCATTAAGTCTTTTAAACGCAGTTTTGAGAGAATTTGAAAACGCTGCCCAAAAGTACGCGCTTTATTTAGGTCAACTAGGCTGCCTGCAAGCTTTTTGCTCACGCCAATCGGCAATACCGAAGAAGAATCGGCACCACCGGCCACACCAACTTGCACGCTACCTGCAATAATAGATTCCGCCACGTTGGCAATCGCTTGGAAACTGGTTGCACAAGCGCGTGATACAGAGTAAGCATCAACCGATACCGGCATCCCTGTACCGAGCACGATTTCACGCGCAATGTTAGGCGCTTCGGGCATTTGCACTACTTGGCCAAACACCACTTGGTCAATTTCGTGTTTGTTGATGTTAAGACGCTCAAGCATCTCATTGACCACGATTTTACCAAGGTCAACCGCTGGCACATGATGAAACGCCGTTGCTTGCTTAGCAAACGGGGTACGTAGACCTGCAACAACCGCAATGCGGTCACCTTTTGTTGTTTTTAGAATATTTTGTTCAGACATTGACTTTGCTCTCCGCTGACAGGTCAGACCTGTTCTGATTTCTCCCGATTCTAAACAACCGCTCGACTAATGCCAATAGCAAATCGCATTTAGTGCAAAAAAACGGCACTCAAACGCTTTATTGCCGCTTTAATAAGCAAGTGTTCAGTGTAGCAAGCTTTTACGGAATTTAATCGGGAACTTTTTGTGGTTATTGAGTCTAATGGAGGCAGAACTCGTTATTGTGTTCATCTGGGAAAACTCTCGTGGCAACGCTTAGCGGCCGGACGATTATTAGTTACAGCGTTTTTTCCTAAGGCATGTTAGCCTTGAACGCAAAGTCTTGAACTCAATCGGGTTAATCCTTATATAAGGTTCACTTAGTTCGATTCATACAAATTAAATTTGTCACAGGGACAAAGCCAATGGCAGTAAATCAATTTATCGCATTAAAAAACTATCTCGATACGCAAATTCTGGGGCAACCGGCGCTGACAGAAGCTTTATTAGTTGCACTGCTCGCCGATGGTCACTTATTGGTTGAAGGCCCACCAGGGCTTGCCAAAACCCGTGCGGTTAACTCGCTAGCAAAAGGTATTGAAGGTAATTTCCAACGGGTGCAATTTACCCCAGACTTATTACCATCGGATATTACTGGCACCGACATTTACCGTCAGCAAACCAGCGAGTTTGTGTTTGAAAAAGGCCCGTTATTTCATAACTTAATCTTGGCCGATGAAATCAACCGTGCACCTGCTAAAGTACAATCTGCCCTGCTCGAAGCCATGGCGGAGCGGCAAGTGACGGTTGGTAAAAACACCTACAAGCTGCCTGAGCTATTTATGGTTATGGCAACTCAAAACCCGCTCGAACAAGAAGGTACTTATCCGCTCCCAGAAGCACAGCTGGACCGTTTCCTATTACATTTAAACATCGATTATCCCAAAGCGGACACTGAACTGGAGATTTTACGCTTAACCCGAGGCGAAGCGTTATCACAACAAGTTGCAGGCTACACGCCAATTAGCCAAAGTGATTTATTCGCGGCCCGCAAAGCTGTTTTATCGATGCATTTGGCCGAGCCCTTAGAGCGTTATTTAGTACAGCTGATCATTGCCACTCGCGATGCTGCCGCCCTTGACAGCAAACTCGGCGCTTGGCTTGAGTATGGCGCGAGTCCACGTGCCACTATTGCGCTCGATAAATGTGCGCGTGCTCATGGCTGGTTACAAGGGCGAGATTTTGTCACCCCAGAAGACATTCAAACTGTGCTACCCAATGTGCTACGCCACCGTATTATCTTAAGTTACGAAGCACAGGCCGATGGCATCAGTAAAGATGAAGTCATCAGTCGTATTCTTAATTTGGTACCAGCGCCGTAAGTTATGATGCACACTCAATCCTCTCAATCCTGGTTTGAAGCAGCCCACTGCAATGGCGTGCAAGTCGGGCTGAAGGAATTACTCTACTATAAAAGTAGAGCGCATTTGCTGTCGTTAAAGCCCAAAGTCAGCATCAAAAGCCCAACCGCTGGCCAATACTTGGCACCCCACAAAGGTCGCGGTATGGAGTTTGCGGAAGTGCGTCAGTATCAATATGGCGACGATATTCGCGCCATTGACTGGCGCGTTACAGCTCGCACCGGTGAAGCCCACACCAAGTTGTTCCAAGAGGAAAAGGAACGCCCAGTATTTGTCTTTTCTGATCTCAGTAACAGTATGGTGTTTGGCAGCCAACTCCTCTTGAAGTCCGTCCAAGCTTGTCACTTAAGTGCGCTCATCGCTTGGTCAGCTTGCAAGCGTGGCGACCGTTTAGGCGGCATTGTGTGCTCTGAGTTTGGTCATCACGAATTAAAACCTGCGGCACGTGATAAAGCAGTATTGGCGCTTTGTCACCAACTGTGCAATATGCACGACCTAGTGTTGACCAAGCGCGAACAAAGCGCGCCCTCTAAGTTTGCTGATAACTTAAAACGTTTGGCACACTTAGCCAAACCAGGCAGCCTAGTTTATTTGGTGTCGGACTTTAGTCAGTTGGATGAGGTGAGTTTAAAGCAGCTGGAACGTTTAAGCCGCCACTGCGAATTGATTGGCTGTCAGATAAGCGACCCGTTTGAACATCAATTACCTGCTTTTCAGCAAGCCATTCGTGTCAGCGCTGGCGCACAAGGTTGGACTTTGCCGTTAATGGACAGCAAGTTCCGTGCTCGCTATGCCGACGACGCTGCAGCACATTACCAACAGCGTTTAGCTCGCTTACGCCGTGCAGGTATGCAAATGCTGACTTTTAGCGCAGCGATACCGTTAGAACAACAACTTCTTGGGTAAAAACACCATGCAATCTTCTCCACTTGATGCATTACACGATGTGTTGCCACCAGAGCAAGTCAGTTGGTGGCCACTCTCTCCTATTGCTTGGCTTATCGTTGTGGCTGTGTTGTTGCTACTAGGCTTAACCGCTTGGTGGCTAATACGCCGCTATCGTTTTACAGCCGCGAAACGTGAGGCCATTAAAGCCAGCACTCAGCTCGATAATGCCCTCGCGTTACATACCCTATTGAAACGTTTAACCAAACATTATTACGGCATTCACTATGCCAGCCAATCACAAGCGCAGTGGCAAAAAATTCTTAATCACTTAGCTAAGGCAGACTTCAGTCATAATGAGTTACAACAGCTTTACAGCCCCTCAGGTGCAGAGTGCCTCAACGCAAAGCTAAAACTCGCCATAAAACACTTTAAGCCGCACGACAAACGTCTTAAGGAGGTGTTAGATGTTTGAGTTTGCTTGGCCTTACGCCTTTTTATTGTTGCCATTGCCTTGGCTTATCGCAAGGTTTCGGCCATTACCAGCCAAACAACCGCTGCGTTTACGCATGCCAAGTTATGCAAGCCGTGCCCACGGCACTGAAACCTTACAAAAAGCGCCAAGGTTATTGTCTTGGCCTGAAGCGGTTTTATGGTTGCTGTTGGTCATCGCTGCGGCCAACCCCACTTGGTTAGATGAACCTGTAGTGGTGCCAAACGAAGGCCGCGATATTATGCTCGCGGTCGATTTATCCGGTTCTATGATTGAAGAAGATATGGCTTACCAAGGCCGCTATGTTGACCGTTTATCGGTCGTTAAGGCCGTATTGAGCGATTTTATCGAAAAACGCGAAGGTGATCGCTTAGGTTTAATTCTCTTTGGCGACACCGCGTTTTTGCAAACGCCACTGACCCGCGACCTAAACACAGTAAGTAAAATGCTCACTGAGGCGCAAATCGGTTTAGTCGGAAAAGCCACCGCCATTGGCGATGCCATTGGTCTTGCGGTGAAGCGTTTTGAACAAAAAGAGCAAAGCAATCGCATTTTAATTCTGCTGACCGATGGTCAAAATACCGCAGGCAATCTGCAACCCGACGAAGCTTTAGTGCTAGCGCGCGACGCGGGCATAAAAGTCTACACCGTTGGCGTTGGTTCTGATGGCCGCGGCGGGTTTAGTTTATTTGGCATGGGAGGGGTCGGCAGTGGCAGCAGTATTGATGAAGCCAGCCTCAAGCGCATCGCCGAACAAACCGGCGGCTTGTATTTTCGCGCTAAAGACGTACAAGGCTTACAACAAATTTATACCGAACTGGATAAGCTCGAACCTATCAGCGATGACAATCAAACGTTTCGGCCAAAACTCGCGCTGTTTTACTACCCTTTGCTAGTTGCGATGGGTTGGTTAGTGTTGGTGCTGTTATGGCGGCAAGGTCAACAACTTTGGCTTAGGAGCAAAGCAGTATGAATGACTTAAGCTGGTTAAACGAGTTTACCCTCATTCGCCCTGAGTTACTGTGGTTGCTTGTGCCTTGGGCACTGCTTGTGGTGGCGCAATTCTTTAAGCACCAAGGGCAACAACAAACTACCCTAATTGCACCGCATTTAGCCGCGATTGTGTTAGAAGGTGAACAGCAAAGCCAACATAGCCAAAGTCATTGGCTGTTAAACAGCTTTTTGCTGGTCGCCATTTTCGCCGCTGCGGGCCCCAGTTTAGAGCAACAAAAAGTACCGGTATTTCAAGCCAAACAGGCCCGCGTACTGGTGTTTGATATGTCTTACTCTATGTACGCCACCGATATTGCGCCTAATCGCCTGACTCAAGCACGCTATAAACTGATGGATATGGTGGAGCAATTTAAAGAAGGTGATACCGCTTTAGTTGCCTATGCTGGCGATGCTTTTACCATCTCACCGCTGACCAACGATGCGGCAACCTTGAAGAACTTAATCCCTAGTTTAAGCCCGCAGATCATGCCTAGTCGTGGCGCGAATGTGATTGCTGGCATTGCCAGTGCTAAAGAGCTGTTAAAACAAGCCAGTTACTTACAGGGCGATATTATTTTAGTCACTGATGAGGTTGAGCAGGACGAACTTGCCGACATTAAAGCGCAGCTAGCAGATACCCAGTATCGTTTAAATGTGTATGCCATTGGCACTGAACAAGGCGCACCAATCAGTTTACCGGAAGGTGGCTTTTTGAAAGACAGTGTTGGTCAGATTGTTATGCCAAAAGTGAATATGGCACGCCTCAAAAGCCTTGCCACCAATAATGGCGGTGATTTTGCCCGTTATACAACAGGCCCAGAGGACATCTCGCATTTTAAACCACGCTTGCAAGTAGAAGCGCTCAGTGAAACACAGCAAAGCGATGTATTGTGGCGTGTTGATGCGGGTCATTTTCTCCTTGTTTTACTTTTGCCCTTGGCGCTATGGTTATTTCGCCGCGGGGTTTTGTCAGTCGTTGTGTTAGTGGTGATGGTGTCGACACCACCGCCCTCATTTGCTTTCGAGCTACCCAGTTGGCTGCAAAATACCGACCAGCAAGCCCTTTCCGCTTATCAAAAAGGGGATTATGCCGCTGCTCAGCAAGCACAGCTCAATGAATTAAAAGGCGCGGCACTTTATCAACAAGGGCAATTTGATAAAGCAGCTGAGCTATTTAAAACTGCACAAACTGCCGACGGTCGTTACAACTATGCGAACGCTTTGGCAAAACAAGGCAAGTTGGACGACGCCATTGCCGCCTATGACGAAGCCCTAAAATTGAACCCAGAGCTACAAGTTGCCAAAGATAATAAGGCTATTGTTGAACAGTTGAAGCAACAGCAAGAGCAACAGTCTCAAGAGCAATCGCAGTCTGAGCAACAAGGTGATAAGAGTCAGCAAGGCGACCAGCAACAACACGGCCAAAATCAGCAGAATAAGGGTGAGCAAGAAGGCCAACAGCAAGCTGGCGATAAATCCTCAAGTGAGCAACAGCAAAGTCAGCAACAAGATGACCAAGCCGGACAAAATGCCGCGGAAAATAACGAGCAGCAGAGCCAAACTGGAGAGCAGCAAGAACAATCCGAGCAAAATGCTGGCAGCAGTGGCGAGCAAAATAACCAACCTGATATGCAAGCGGCGCCAAAACAGCCGCAAGCTGCCAGTGAGCCATCTGCCGCTGATGAAAAACCCGATGCAGAGCCACAACCTGCCTTGGCGCAACCGCAAGGTGAGCCACAAAATGGTGAGCAACCACAACCTGCGGATGTAGCTAGCGCAGAGGCACGTCCGCTCACCCCAGAAGAGCGCGAAAAAGCGCAGCAAATTAAACAACTACTAAGAAAAGTCCCGGATGATCCGGCCATTTTATTGCGCAATAAAATGTTATTAGAGGCCCAGCAACGTGGCCAGCAACGCTATCCTCGAGGAGTTGAGAAGTCATGGTAAACCGCTTGTTTAGCGCGCTTAAAGTTGTCCTGTTAGCGGCGATATTTATCAGCCAAAGTGCAGCCGCTATTGATACACTGACCGCCAGCATAGATAAAAACCCGGTGCTAGTTGGTGAGTATTTTACCCTAAGCATTGAAGCTGACGGCAAAGTCAGTGGCGAGCGCCCTGATATCAGTGAATTGCAAAAATCTTTCACCGTGGGGCCGATGAGCACCAGCTCGCGTACAAACATGATCAACGGCAGCTTTAGCAGTTCAACCACTTGGCAAATGCAAGTGCTTGCGCGTCGTGCCGGTGAAGTGACCATTCCCGCCTTTACGGTTGCCGGCGTGAGCTCTAAACCCATCACAGTTAAAGTCGTAGAGCGCAGCCAAGATGCCGCTGAGCAAAAAAATATTTATGTCACTGGCACACTGGCTGAAGGTCCTTTATACGTCCAACAAGCGGTGTTATATACGGTAAAATTGTTTATTGGTCAGGAGCTACTCGAAGGCCAATTAAGTGAACCACAAGCCACCGATGCTACAATTACACAGTTAGGTAAGCAAAAAGAAGAGTACGAAGTCGTCGATGGCCGCCGCTATTTTGTTGTCACCCGCGAATATTTAGTGCAACCGCAAAAAAGCGGCCAGCTCACTTTAGACGGCGCGGTATTTAACGGCCAAGTTCGTGACGGTTATCGTCGTATGGCAGCATCTGCTATAGCGCCGAGCTTAGAACTTGATGTGCAACCTATTCCAGATACCTACCAAGGTGCTTGGCTGCCAAGCGAGTTAGTGCATTTAGGCGAAGAGTGGAAACCAAGCGACCAACAAGTGACAGTTGGCACTCCTATCACGCGCACCCTGACCTTGACCGCAACGGGTGTGACCCAAGAACAATTACCCGATTTAACTATGCCGCAAGTCAGTGGTTTTCGAGTTTACCCAGACGACAGTGAGCGCAAGCAATTAGCCCGTGATGGTCGTATTATTTCCCAGTTAATCTCATCAATTGCGCTCTTGCCACAGCATCCGGGTAAATACACATTACCTGCGGTAAAAGTCCCTTGGTTCAATACTAAACTGAAGCGCGTGGAGTTTGCCACTGTACCTGAACGTACTATTACAGTCGTTGCCGATCCGAATGCGCCACAGCTTGCAGTACAGCAACCGCAAAGCAGTGCGCCACCGCTCAATACCCAAGACAGTACCGCACCGCAAGCGGCCGCTTCTGTAGCTTCCCCTGCCCCTATCGCCTTACAGCCGACTAATGCAAAAACGTGGCAGGATTGGTTACTTATCAGCGGTGGTTATATTTTATGGCTAGTGACGCTGTTATTGTGGTGGTTTAAACGCCAAGCCCCATTAGCAAGCGCAGCACCAGCGAGCATTAACGTTAAACCTAAGGTGGTCGATGCGCCAAGTGCACTACAAAAAGCGGCAAAACAGCACGATACTCGGGCGTTTTATCAAGCCTTAGTCGCAGGGTGTCAAAGCCATGTAGGGCTCAGCTTAAGCCAATGGAAACAAACGCTACCAAATGACACGCTGAAGGCTGAGATTGCAAAACTAGAAGCCAGTCTCTATAGTTCAGAAAATCAACAGGCCGACCTCACCAACCTTGCGCGTTTGGTCGTACAGCATTGGCAACAACAAACACACAGGCAATCAGGTAAAGACATATTAGACCCTTTATACTGATTGAAATAAAAAAGCCAAAACTAAGGTCTCTTTAGCATGACCATAAAACAACAACGCTATGAACAAATGGTTCACAGCTACCACACGGAATTATACCGCTTTGCGTATTGGCTGTGTAATGACCCAAGCGTGGCAGAAGATCTCGTGCAAGAGACCTTTTTACGCGCTTGGCGCTCACTTGACAGCTTACAAGACGATAATGCAGTTAAATCTTGGCTGTTTACCATTTTAAGGCGGGAAAATGCCCGCCGCTTTGAACGCAAACAGTTTGATTATGCCGATGTAGAGCAAGACACTATAGTGGACAAACACTCAGTGACGCTCGACGAAGAGATGGAACAAATCGTTATTCAACGACATATCAATAAATTAGAGCCTGAATATCGCGAGCCACTGCTGCTGCAAGTTGTGATGGGGTGTTCAGGAGAAGAAATTGCAGAAATTTTAGAGCTGAATAAAAACACGGTCATGACTCGCTTGTACCGAGCACGTAATCAGCTCAAAGAGGCTTTAATGAACGTAAAACAACCAATCACAGGAGCGCGCACCGATGGATGAACTCGAATTTCGTCGCCGTCTTTATGCCGACCCCACTGATCGGGAAGTTCACGACTACGCAAAAAACCATCCAGAGGCACAAGCTCAGCTTGATGACATGCTGGCATTTGAACAAAGCTTACAAAGTGCTTTGCAAGTGCCGGTGCCTGAAGGGCTGGCAGAGCGCATTTTGGCTCACACCCATGCAGCGGAAAATCCAGAGCCCGCAGCTGTGGTCGCCAAAGTAAGCTGGTATCGTCGTCATATTGCACCATTTGCTATGGCTGCTTCGGTGCTTATTGCAACCACAGCTTATTTGTTCAGTGCCACCCAAGCCCCTGTGCACGCCAGTGAGTATGCGCTCAGTCATATTTATCATGAACTGGGGTCATTTAAACGCACTGATGCGATATCGCTGCAATTGGTCAATGAAAAGTTGGCAACGTTAGGTGCTAAACTTCAAGATCTTCCGGGTAAAGTCACCTATGTCACATTTTGCGACTACAAAGGCAAACGCAGCCTGCATTTGGTCTACCAAAGTCCACAAGGTCCTGTGACTGTGTTTGTGGTGCCAAAGCAAGATAGTTTTGGTGAGACTGCACGCGAATTTCAAGATGAGCGTTTTGTTGGCAAAATCAACACTGGTGACAAAGCCGATACCATTTTGGTTGCCAATTTAAACGCCCCAATTGAACTATTCAGTGATGCCTTTAATCAACAACTACATTGGTTGTAAAGATATTTCCACAAGGTGGCAATAACGCCACCTTTTTATTTAGTCGCATCGTCCCCATATTTAGTCCCATGGTCATAGGCATTACCTATCTATTTCGTTAGAATCGCTTCAGCTTTTAAAATTAAGAGGAACTGTATGAAACAGCTAATCGTCGTGTTGTCACTGATGACATTTTTATTTGCGACCAGCTTTGATGCCTTTGCCGCAAAAAAGTTTGGTAGCAAAAAATCTGGAACTACACATAAAACAGAAACCGCACAACCTAAACAACAGGTAGATACTAAAACCTTACCGACTAACACCGCCACTAAACCAACTTCGTCTAAAAAAGGCATTATGGCTGGTGTGTTAGGTGGCTTACTGGCAGGTGGTTTAATTGCCGCTATGTTGGGTGATGACTTTGAAGGCTTCCAATGGCTTGAAATGTTGATCCTTGCTGTGTTGGCTTTTGTAATTTTCAAAGTCATCAAAAGTGCTATGGCAAAACGCCAGCAACCCGCCTACGCGACTCAAGGTGCGTCACCTTTATCTGGACAATTTGGTCAGCAACAGCAACCCGCCTACCAACAGCCACAAGCGTTTACGCCAGCTAGCCAAGCCGGGTTTAGCAGCACCAGTGACGTGCCGTTTAACTTACCACGCGATTTTGATATGAAAGGCTTTTTAAGCATTGCGGAGAACCATTACCGCACCATTCAAAAAGCATGGAATGAAAACGACCTTAACACCGTAAACGAATACCTCAGCCCTGAGCTAATTGAAGAGTTTAAAGCTGAGCGTGCATCACAAGGCGATGTTTCCACTGACGTGTTGTTTGTTAGTGCTGAACTGGTGCGTGCAGATACCAGCCCAGTGTTATGGGAAGTGAGTGTGATGTTCCGTGGTAAATACCGCGACAATATCGCCGCAGAAGAAGCGCCAATTCATGAAATTTGGCATTTAGAGCGTAAAACTGAAGCGAATGCACCATGGCTAATTGTTGGTGTAGAAGATCTCGCCGCTGAGTAATGTTTTAACCAAGGCTGCACTCGCAGCCTTGGTTTTATCCAACCGCAATACAAGCCAGAAATTTGACCTTTCATCGCACATTTTTGCAAAGACTTCCTATTAGCCAATAGTCCCTATTGAAGAAACACTAAAAGTCACGTATAAAGCGGGTCCCGATGTAATCTAGTTGTTAGCACCGCTCTTATTATGGCTCTTCAATTCGAACAATTTCGCATCGCTATTTTAGGTGATTTCCCTTACCGAACCGCTTTGGAGGGAATGTTACGTGGCCTTGGCGTATTTCAGCTACACATTATGGCAGATACGCAACAATTGCGTTTAGCTGTACAAACCCAGCATTTTGAGATTTTGTTCGTTGCCCACAGCATCCATACTCTGAATAACCCTTATGATGTCATCGCCGATCTCATTGCGGCAAAACAAGTGCCGCTTTCAACTCGCATTGTCTACCTTTACGAAACGCAAGTCACATTTGACTATAGCTGTGAATACCCATTTCATCAGTCAGCCTGTTTTAAATTACCGTTAAAAACCGCGCAGCTAACAGACTTGCTGCAGCAACATCAGGCATTTTTACAATGCTTTGAAGTCACCTTAAGCTATCTTGAACTTAAGCAGTTTCGCCAAGCTATTCATGCCCTTAAGCAAATTCGCGGCAAAAACCTAGCTGCACATTTACTTAAAGCACGTAACCACATGATAGTTAATGCGCTAACCGAATTGGGCCATTACCGCTTAGCTGAGCGTTTCTTAGCGCCACTTCTGGCAAAAAAACATCATTGGGCGCAGTGGGCACAGTTTTCAATACACTATCGCTTAAAGGACTTTGCCGCTTGCTTGGCTTTTTTACAATGTGAAGAACGCCAAAGCCAATATCCAGTGCGCTGCTTTTATTGGCAGATCTATCTCGCTATGCAGCAGCAAGATCATCATACCGCCAACACCCTAATCAAAGCTTATCCTGTAGCGCATCTTTCTCCTATGATGCTTAGACTCAGCACTTTGGTGCTGACCGCAACAAGGGACGCTACGGGTGTTGCAACACTCTTGAGCGCCTATAGTAAATGCCATCCAGACGAGCCGAGTTTACAGCGTTTACGTCAGTTGCTAGAAATCAAAAGCGTGTTGTTTACTTTGCTCTTTGCCAACCCAGACTCTACCTACCCCCACAGCTTAGCGAGTTTGACAACACTGTTACAAACTTTGCCTTGCTACGGTGAAGGTGACCATCAACAACAGTTTCAATTACTGATGATGGGACTAATGCTGCTAAAAGGGCAACAACAGCAAGTGATGGCAAAACTCACCTTAATTGTTCCACATGACTGGCAAGATCCCCTTGATCTGACATTGCTGAGAGCTTATTGGGCAAAGCTGGATCAGCATGATAAAGCGCTCAGCTTGTTTGCCAAGTCACATCATTTACTTAGTACTCAGCTTAGAAATTGCCGTCATGTGCTGACCGGAGTTTACCACCGCTTGTTATTTGAGTGCGTTTACCCGCCAGAAGAACGTATCACACGTTATCGGCAATTGATTTTACAAGCCTTACAATGCCATCATTTTCAGGCGGCGCTTACCTTGTTCAAGCATGCACAAACTGCAGGCTTTGTATTACCAGATATTGAGACTACGTTGCTCGAACACCAGCAAATGAAACACCTTTATAGTGATTATTTGACTCAGTAAGCAGCAGATGCCGCTATACGGACTCCTCCTACCTGTATAAATTAGGTTCCTATTTCAGCTTCAGTCCGCTAGGCTAATGCAATACCTTGTTAGTAGTTTTGGTAAATAATATGTTTCGAATTTTACTTTGCTTGGCATTGTGGTGTGTGCCTGTTGCAGCTGAGGGATTATCAGACAAGAACTTCGAGACATTGCGACAAGAGTTACGCAGTCAATACCTGCAAGACCCACAAAAAGCCATTTTGCTGTGTGATAACGCATTAGCGCAACAGCCTTTAAATACCACCCAGCGGATCAAAGTTTTAAATTACAAAGCATGGTTTCAATTGGAAACCAACGCGTTAGCGGCGAGCATGCATACCATTGCCGACATTAAGCACCTACTGCGTAGCGTTGACGATCCGCGCCTCACTTATGTCTACTACAACTTGTCAGGTGGCGTGTTTGCCAAACTAGGTATGGATGAATTGGCGCTAGAGAATTACCAGCAAGCGTTAAAAATTTCTGAACAAATGAACGAAGCAATGTTCTACCAAACGCGCAACAATATCGCTGCGGTGCATCTTGCCTTAGGCCAACACAAACAAGCCTTGGACGCCTATTTAGGCTATTTACAATACCTTGATAAACGCGTAAAAAGCCAAGGACAAGACGAACATTTATCGCGCTCTTTAGTGCTAATAAATATCACCAAAACCTATTTAGCCGAACAACAATTTGCCAAAGCCAAACAGTTTTTACAGCAAGCCATTGCGTTGCAACAACAGCATCAGTTTACTTATCACCTTGCTTATTCTGCCCAGCTGACTGGCCGCTTAGCGCTTTTAGAACACGACTACAACACGGCCTACCAACAGCTGCAAGCTGCCTTAGAGACCTTACAAGCACAAGGAAATAAGCAAGAAGTAGATGACGTTAAACTGGATTTAATCAGTTACTACCGAGCCAACCACAAGCTCACCGCAGCACTACAGCTGTTACATGAAGTGCTTGACTCGGCAAGCAGTCGCGATGATAAACGGCTCCTGATTAAGGCCTTGGCGCTGCAATCACAACTACTTGAAGAGCAAGGTCAATACCAGGCAGCTGTGGGTTCATTACGGCGTTATAATCAGATTGAGCGACAATTGTTGCAGCAACAAAACAGGGTTGCCTTAGCGCGTACCAGCCATGAGCTGGAATTGACCGAAAAGGATTTACAGATTGATGCGTTGCAACAGGAAAATCGCCTTCAAGAGGCCAAAGCGGATACCAAAATAAAGCTTTTAGCAACACTACTGATGTTTATCGTGATTTATATCGCCTCCAGTAGTGTCGCGATTGTCCAAATCCGCCGTAAAAAACGCCATTTAGTAGAAGCCTTACAAAAATTGCAAAATACCCAACTGCAATTATTGGAAGCAGAAAAAATGTCAGCACTAGCGGCCATGGTGTCGGGTATGGCACACCATTTAAACACCCCGACTGGCCTTATCATTACCGCCAATTCTGCGTTTGCCAATAACTTGCGAGATATCGAAACGCAGTTACAACAGAAAACCTTAACCCCGCAAGTGCTGCGCCAGTTTCTAGCACATGGACAAGCCGGTGTCGCCATTGTGGAACGTAGTGCCCAACGTTTAAGCACTATGGTGGAGCGCTTTAAGGCCATCAATTTGACCATTAAAGGTGCTCAGCTCATACGCATTGATCTCAGCGCTTTTTTGAACTTACATGTCCGTGAAATTGCAGGTCGTTTCGACCGTCAGGTAACACTTACGCTCCCCCAGCAAGCTTTCTTTGTGGAAACCTACCCAAGCTTATTACATGAAATTTTGCTCGAACTGATCCAAAACTCCATGCAGCATGGTTTGCAAGATATCGCCAAACCTCATATTCAAATTGAGCTTAGCACGCTACCTAACGCTTGGCGCTTAACTTATGGCGATAATGGTACTGGCATTTCTGAACTGGCCTGTGGTCAAGTATTTATTCCTTTTTATGGCACTAACTTGAGCCAACAGTTAGGCTTGGGGCTGAGTATTGTTAATAACACAGTGCTGCATGTACTTGGCGGTAAAATAGAATGTATTTACTCACCAAATGGCGCTATTTTTGAACTTACCGTCCCGACCACCATACTACAACCCGTTACTAAATCTCAGGCTGTTACACATGAGTGAGCAGCAACTGCTAGTGAAACTCACGCGACTGAGGTTTAAGGCGCTGTAGTAACGGGCTTAAGTCATTTAAACGCCCCGCAATAACGTGGATCACCTCCCCTTCGCGCTCAACTATGCCTTTGATCTCTAACAACCGTGCGCTTAAATAAGGTTGTTGTTGCGCTCTTGCGGTGCCAGCCCAAACAATCACATTGATATTGCCAGTATCGTCCTCGAGGGTAAAAAATGTCACGCCACCAGCCGTACCCGGCGCTTGTTTTCCCGTTACTAACCCCACCACAGTGACGAGCGATTGATGGGGTTTACTGGCTAACTGCTGTTGGCGGGTAAAACGCGGTAAAACTCCAGCTTCATCTAACAACGTGACTGGGTGCTTACCTAAGCTTAAGCCAAGCGTCGCGTAGTCTTCGTGCAAGGTAGCAAATTCATCGGGCTGCGGCATAACGGTTTCGAGCAATTGTGCCTGTGCACTAAACAAAGGTAACGTGACACTGTTGTCTAATAGGGCCCAGCGGGTGTTGTAGCGGTCTTGGCCAAAGCCGCGCAATGCATCCGCTGATGCCAGTTTAGCTAAAGTAGCCGGTTCGACTCCCGCTTGTCGTAGCGCCGATAAACTCCCAAACCCTGCTGCCGGACGCTTGGCAACCAAGTGGGCTGCGGCTTGTTGCGATAGCCCTTTGATCAAACGTAGCCCTAAGCGTAGCGCATTACCTTGCGCCGTTTTGACTACACTATGGTCTACTTCAGAAGCTTCCACGCAAACAGGCAACACCTGCAAACCATGGCGTTTGGCATCTTGCACTAATTGTGCTGCGCTATAAAAGCCCATCGGCAAGCTATTTAAAATCGCACAGTAGAAAATCTCTGGATAGTGGTATTTTAGCCAAGCCGATACATACGCCAGCACTGCAAAAGAAGCAGAGTGGCTTTCTGGAAAACCATACTCACCAAAGCCACAGATCTGGGCAAATATTCGCTCAGCAAACTCGGCACTATAGCCACGCTCACGCATGCCATTAAGGAGCTTGTCTTTAAACTGCAGTAGCTCTCCATTTTTCTGCCAAGAAGCCATCGCACGGCGTAAACGGTCAGCCTCACCACCAGAAAAGCCCGCAGCCACCATCGCCAACTTAATCACTTGCTCCTGAAAAATTGGCACGCCCATGGTTCTGGCTAATACCGCTTTTACCCCTTCTGATGGATAGCTCACAGGCTCCTTACCATCACGGCGCAGTAAAAATGGATGCACCATATCCCCTTGAATTGGCCCAGGTCGCACAATTGCAATTTGAATGACTAAGTCGTAATAATTGGCGGGTCGCAAGCGTGGTAGCATGCTCATTTGTGCACGAGACTCAATTTGAAACACCCCTACGGTGTCTGCACGCTGGATCATCGCATATACTTCAGCATCGTCCTGCTTGCGGGTGATCTCGGCAATACTGAGGGAGCGACCGGTATGCGCTTGCACCATAGCAAACGCTTTACGAATGGCACTTAGCATGCCAAGTGCAAGGACGTCCACTTTCATCAGTTTCAGCGTTTCTAAGTCGTCTTTATCCCAT
This sequence comes from Pseudoalteromonas fenneropenaei, assembly GCF_042643375.1. Classification (NCBI taxonomy): domain Bacteria; kingdom Pseudomonadati; phylum Pseudomonadota; class Gammaproteobacteria; order Alteromonadales; family Pseudoalteromonadaceae; genus Pseudoalteromonas; species Pseudoalteromonas fenneropenaei. The sequence continues at coordinate 151,615 of NZ_JBHRSD010000029.1, read as the reverse complement.
TGGATCACCGTACGCTCTGCCATTGCGGCATTTTCAACCGGCACTAATTCATACAAAGGGCCTCGGGAAATCACAAAGCCACCCACATGTTGCGACAAATGCCGCGGCATCCCCATAATCTCGTTCACCAAACGAATAAATTGCTGGCCTTTTAACGACTCAGCAGCAAGTCCCAGCGCCATTAATTGACTCTGCCAAGCTTGGCTACGGTCGCGGCGGTTAACGTTTTTGATGAAGTATTCCAATTGCGGCTCTGCAATGCCCAGTGCTTTACCTACATCGCGCACCGCACTCTTAAAGCGATAGCAGATCACCGTTGCCGCGAGCGCTGCGCGCTCACGGCCGTATTTCTGATACAAATATTGGATCACTTCTTCGCGCCGTTCATGCTCAAAATCAACATCAATATCGGGTGGCTCATTGCGTTCACGGCTAATAAAACGCTCAAACAACACCGCGATTTGGCGCGGATCGACAGCCGTAATCTCTAGGCAATAACACACCACCGAATTGGCCGCTGAACCTCGTCCTTGGTATAAAATGCCGCGCTCTTTCGCAAATTGCACCACATCGTAAATGGTTAAAAAAAAGTAGGGATAGTCTAGCTCTTCAATCAAAGCCAGCTCTTTGTCTATGGTGGCTTGAATGCTACTAGGCACCCCTTCAGGAAAACGCAACTGCTGGCCTTGATGCACTAAATGCCGCAACCACGCCATGGCAGAAACGCCCTCCGGCACCACTTCCTCAGGGTATTCATAGCGCAGCGTGCTTAAACAAAACTCACAACGCGCCGCCAGTGTTTGCGTCTCCTTAAGCAAAGCGTTGGGATAGAGTTTGGCGAGCTTTTCTTGGCTACGTAGAGCGCGCTCAGCATTGACCAGCAGCGCCCCTGTGACCTCACTGACGGGATGGTTCAAACGAATAGCGGTTAAGGTATGCTGTAATGGTAAACGCTCTGGGTGATGCATAAGCGCCCCTGTGCACGCAACCATAGGTAAGGAAAATTGGCGACTGAGCGCTTCACATTGCGCCAAATAATGATGCTCACCACTACGCAGCTGCCTTAATACGCCAAGCCAAAGACGGGTTGCGTGGTGCTTAACTAGCCATTCGCCCCAATGATAGTCTTGCGCGCTGCCTGTTGGTAACCACAGCACCAAACAATGCCGCAGTGCCATTAAGTCCCACTCTGCCAACTGGTAAGTGCCTTTTTCACCGCGCCTGCGTGCCGCAGTGATCACTCGGCATAATTCTGCATAAGCTGCGCGTGTTGGGCATAGTAATACCAGCTGTAAGTCATTCAAACGCATCATGCTGCCCACCACAAGTTTAAGTGGTAGTGCTTGGTCGCGAATGACCCGATAAGCACGTACTACCCCCGCCACAGAACATTCATCAGTAATTGCTAAAGCGCTATACCCTAATGCGGCTGCTGCACGAACTAGCTCCTCAGGGCTGGACGCACCGTGTAAAAAGGAAAAATAACTCTGACAATATAATTCTGCGTACGCCATCAGCTAAATATTCCGTGTATAAACCAGCCGCTGTCACGCGCTTTAAATAGCCATAGCCAACGGCCATCTGCGGCTCTGGCAATAAAATAATCCCGCGCCAGCTCCGCACCGTCCCACCACCCTGTGTAGATCCGCTCAGGGCCATGCAGTATGGCCACACTTTCTTGCAACCGCTCTGGGGTGGCTAATAACCAAGCTGGCCGTAACGGCAGCGCTGTAGGGTGGTAATTACCTCGTTGTAATGGGCGACACCACTGGGAAGCCAGTTCAGGACGTGGATCAGGCTGAATACTCACACCTTGAACAGCCCCCCGCCCCAGCTTAGCTTCTAAAATAGAAAGCAGCGCTTGCTCACTTAAAGCCCCGACTGCATTACTGAATAGGTCTTGCTCTGCATTGTGGTGCGTACGGCTTTGTAGCACCTTTAAGCTCACCGCTTGTATCGGCGCACTCAAACGCAACTGACTTAGTCGCAGTGAACATAAGCGTAACCATGCAGCACTGCGGTACTCACCTTCTGCGGCGCCAACCATAAAGGTGATGGCGTCACTATCGCGTAAGGTTAAGGTGATCTCAATTTCATACGCCAGCAAGTTACGTAAACGCAAAAAGCGCGCTTGTTGCTCTAATAAAAGACTCAGCGGCCGCTCTAGCCACGCGAGGTTCTCCAGCTCAAATAGCAAAGCTAAATGACTATTAAACTGCTCTGGCGGCTGATAAAACTCAAGCTTTACCGGCGCTTCTCCCAACAACTGCGCTATCCGCTGCACTAAGCTGAGATCAAAGCGGCGCGCTAGCTCTGCTCGCGGCAAGGCAAATAATTGCGCTACCGTCTGCACCCCCAAGCGCATCAGTTGCTCCTGCTGTAACACCGGCAACGCTAGGCTGTGTAAAGGCTGCGCGGCAAGCTGTGCTTGTAACTGTTTAGCATCATCGCTTAGCACGGTAATCCCATTACGCGCCAACACTTGTGCTGCCAGAGGGGAATAGCCTGTTGCTGCGGTGTAAGACACACCAAACAGCGCTAGTTGCTCACGCAGCACTTGCCAATAATGCTGCAAGTTACCGTACAAGTTCAGCATTGGTGTCACACGTAGCGCAATGCCGGTGCCCTCACATAGGCTTAAATCGGCACTAAATTGATATAACCACTGGGCAATTTCTTGTAACTTATGCAACGTGAGCGTTTCATCATACGCCACCACCTGTAATTGTGGACATAAGGCCGCCGCCGCGCCTAACCCCATATCAAGCTCGACCCCTTGAGTTTTGGCAACTTGGTTACACTGCACAATCCGGTTTTTTTGCCCTGCTACTATCACCACAGCTTGCTCTGCATGGCACGCTTTTGCAGATGCTGTGTCGGCAAGTTTATCTGGGGCTGTCAGCCCAGTTAGCAAAGTATCTAATTGCAAAGCGGGAAAATGTAAATAAAGCCACAACGCCATTGCCAACTCCGCTTTAAGCTTGCCGTGGCATGCCAGCTAAGGGCAAAACTTGAGCCTCAGGCAGCGCCACGGGCAGGATAAGATCAGGCCAGCTTTCGTGAAAAGCGATGCGAAACGGCGCGCCAGCCCAGCCCCCTTTACGTTTTAAAATTTGCACTTTTAAGCCTTCAGCATCTGGCTCTAAAGCCAAACTCAATGACAACGGCAAACCACTATTTTGCAATTGCGGCGCGCGCACTAACCACACTTGCGTTTGCCCTTCTTGTGCGGCCAGTTGTAAGCGTTTAACTTGATGAATTGCCAATGCTTGATGCCACAGCAACACGCTACAACACACACCACTTTTGGCACACCATTCTGCCGTCCATAACGCTTCTTGCGCTGAGCGCTCTGCAATGACCCAAAGCCGCTCTACTGCTACCCCTGCGGCTTGCCAATATAAAGCATTCACTTGTGCTGGCGGGTTTATCAATACCACCAAACGCGTCTCACTACTTAGGCTTGGCAACAACAATCGCAGCTCACCTATCCCCACAGGTGTGCGCAAGTCCATCACGCCACATTGCGGAAACCCCCCTTGCAATTGCGCATCTAATTCGGCAAAGCCACTGCTGCGTACATTGCCAGCAACTAGCCCGCGTTTGCCCTGCCACACCAGTTGGCGATGCGTTAATAAATCAATGAGCTTATTCATAACAACACACTTACTGTATATATGTACAGTATATTTCAGTTGGGAATTTCTGCAAGTGCTATCACCGTTGGCAGCTTGGCAATGGCCATTAAACGAGGTGCAATAAATTGATTTAAAAAGACTTTGGCTGTAAAACAAAACGGCGCAAGTAACGCGCAAAAAGGCCCAGATATTATTACTACAACGCGTGCTGGCTAAGCGCCTTTACCAGCCTCATGTTCATTGACCAATTCAAGGTATTTGGATTCAATGAACTGCTTTTCCTTACTGAGGTGTTTGAGTGCATGCTGGGTTTGCGCCAGTTCTTTTTTTATTTCGGTCAGTTGGGTTTGATTCACTGTGGTGTCTTTTTGCACCATTAGCTGTTCCAAAGCCTGATTTTGTTCTTCAATTTGGCGCCGATAAGACTGCAACGTTTGCAGCATTTCTTGCTTTTCCTGCTCAAAAGTCATTTCTAACTTTTGCATCGCCATTGGACTTTGCCCAGACTGCAATTGCGCCGACAGCTGCTGGTTTTGCTGCAATAACTCTTCACGCTCTTTTTGCAAAGACTCAACCGTATCGTATTGCTCGTATAACTTACGGCGCGCTACTTTCAGCTTTTCTAGGCTCTTATCTAAATCGCCTTTGAGTTTGCGCACCAAAGCATGAGCGCGCGCCAGTTTTTTATTGAGCTCATCTATATCATTTTGCTGTTGTGGTGATACCTGATTTTTGCTGCTGTGCCGCAGCTCAGCCAGTTGTGTTTCAAGGCTCAGCTGTATTTTAGCCAACTCACTAATGGTGTCGCTGTGTGATTTTACATAGTTAAGCGCGTTATCTACTGACTCGCGGCACATCGTCAGCATGGCGTTATCTTGCCCGTCATGAGTTCGCCGACTAGTTTGAATAAACATGCGTAACTCTTTTAATATCAACAATAAAATAAGGAACCACGCTGCTAAAATAAGCAATCCCAACTGACCAGCCAAGGCATCTAAAATTCGGCTCGACAGGCTTTCTTGCCACATAAAATCACCACTATTTTTATTCAGATATCATGAGTTTAGTTTTCCTCACAAAATATGCCTATACTAAATTGGTACTTGTTGTAAGGAGCCTATGTGAAGATCCTCATCGTTGATGACAGTTTGGCAACACTTGAAATCGTCCGCCGTGGTTTAGAAAAGTTTGGTTACCGCAGGCTTGTGATCCGTAAAGCAGACCGAGCACGCAAGGCGCTGCAACTAATTGGCCAATGGCAACCGGATATTGTCCTGACGGATTGGAATATGCCTGATATGTCGGGCTTACAATTACTTAATGCCATTATGCAGCGGCGGCTAAATATGAAAGTCGCGATGATCACCACAGTTGACGATCAGGCACAAATTGCGCTGGCGTTACAGGCTGGCGCCGCTTTTGTGCTCAGCAAACCGTTTAGCGATGAAACCTTACATGAACATATCCTACCTTTAGTACAAGGCGCCGAAGACAGCGAAGTACTGCTCAATAATGTTGAAGTGGCTATCGACAGTGAACTGGCACTACCAAAACTAAGCCAACTCACCAAATTGATCCACAAACACATCGACAGCAATATGGCGGTACACACCTTAAAACCGCAGCAGTTTGACGAGACTAAAGTCCCTTGCGTGATGGTCGTGTATGAAGATGTCGAAACCCAACGTGTGCGCGCGGTGGGGATTCTTGATATCTATGCCACCTGCGTGATGGCCAGTAGCTGCCGCGTGATTCCAAGCGAAGAAGCACAAGCCGCCATTCACCAACACCAAGTGTCTGACGATATTCTCGAAGCCGCAAGAGAGGCACTTAACGCTACCGCCTACGCCTTTTTAGATAAACGCACCCGAAAAAGCCTACGCGTTAAAACCATTAAATTTGTACCGCGCGCTTTTGCCAAATTAGAACAAGTGTTTGCCACCGAAATCACTCGGCGTTTAGACTTTAGCTGCCAACGCGAAGGCATGGCACTAGGTAAGATATTATTGGTAGGCTATTAACCTAGGATATTTAGCCTTTATCTGCTTGATTGGCTAGTTGGATAAGGGCTGTCGACTAACAAGTGTGTATTTTTATATATCAGGTAAAAAATGCAGGCAAAGCGTCAGAAGTAGATGGTGGTAAGCCGCATCATAAAGCAGAATGCAAGACTTTACTCTAAGCCTCCATTACTCCACTAAATTTTACGAAACATGCTATCCAAATAGTCATAATTTCGATAGCCGTTAGCCCAATTAAAGCCAGCCAACATTTCCCAAAGCAATCGAGATAGTTTCTTCAAACTCTCATCGTCAACACTGACGCCTTTTAGGGTTACAGATATAGTATTTATCCTATGCAGAAATGAAAACACTTCGTCATCATCGACTTGCACGTTATCTAGTAAATAAGATGTAGCTTCTTTAAATGCCTCAAATTCATTAAGAATGTCAGCCAAGAGGGTTTTATCGAGATTATTTAAAAATACATGCCAACGATCTTGGTTTGCTGTTACTTTTTCTTTGAAATAGTCTTTAAATACCTGAGGCTCCATCAAATTGCATATTAAGTCAGCATTATAAGACTCACGACATGCACCAACGATATGCATAATTAGATGACGTTTAAACTCCACATATTGAGAAATAAAGTGATTTTTTACCCGCTTTTTGTTCTTTATCTCTGGGAACCAAACAACCAAAAAATAAAACCAAATGCTGATGAGCATCCCACATGACAAGTTAAAGACAATCTCATTCCCTAACTTAAATTGCTGAAAAACAAACTCAGTACTTTCAAAAAGGAGCCTTTCTTCACTGCTTTTTAGCACTAAAAAGAGGCAAAGAACGCTAAGAACCAGCAAACCTTTGTTCAAAAACTTCAATAAAGTACTTCCTAAAACATAATGTTAGCTTTTATACAACCATCATTATTAAGTGGGGTCACATCTTGATTTTGCACTTTGATACACGTTTTATCAACGCCCGCTCAGTTTCTTCTCGAACAAAGATACTGCCTACATCTAACCATGCGAGGCATAAAGCCTCGCCTACAAATCAATATCCACTTAAACGCAAGTGAACGTATGCCCAAATTAAAGCTTAATTTAGTAAGGATAACGGCATGGAATGATCACCATGGCTTTGTCATCAACGGCATACACTAGCCTATTTGTATCATCTATACGGCGAGACCAAAAGCCTGAGAAGTTTTCTTTTAATGCTTCGGGCTTGCCAATCCCTTCAAATGGGGAACGCCTAATATCATTAGTTAACTTGTTAATGCGCTTTAATGAGAACAAAATAGCACAGCGGTTAAGCTGCGCTATTTGCGGTTAAATGACTGCTCAAGCTATTCGACTTAAGGCTGCTTGGGGAAGCTTTTAACGCCTTCTGGCAGCTCAAACCAGCTGACTTTTTCGCTGGTCCAAACATGAGCGGTAGGGGTAAATAACGCATCGTATTTACGGTCTGTGGGTTTTAACTTTAGTTTCAGCAGGTGCGCATCATCAGGGTTAAAATGCAGCACGCGATTACCACAGCCTGTGCAAAATTTAGCGCGGTTACGATTACCACTTTCGGCCATGCGCTCCCATTCTTGCATTTCGCCACTAATTTCAATATCGTCGGCCGACACCAAAGCAGTTACACTAAATGGCGCGGTTGCTAAGGTTTGGCATTCTTTACAATGACAGGCCAATACCATTTTCGGCGCCGCAAACAGTTTATAGGTCACTTGCCCACATTGGCATGCCGCATGAATTGGAAATTCCATTTATTACTCCTTTTGCACTTGATGATAATTCGCTTTGTCTACCAGACTAACTATTCGCGCTTGAATACACGATGCTAAAAAGTTGAGTTAAAACACACTGACAATTTAAAACCGCACCAACAAAAAAGGCGCCCTTAGGCACCTTCTTGTTTATTCCTGTACTACAGTTGTCTGCGGTACCTTCACCTCTGCACCCGCTTTAAGTGCATCTAGCAAAGCGAGGTAGTTTTTGTTCGCTTGTGCCATGGCTAAACTTTGTTTTTGCTGCTCATTCGCGTCAGCTGCTTGCTCAGGTTGTTTCACTGCAAGTAATTGCACCACTGCTGCATCACCATTGCTCAGCTCTACAACTTGCACTGGCTTCACGCTATCAGTTGGGTGTGGCATTTTGAATGCTTCACGCACTACCGCTGGGCTTACTGTAAAGGCACGGCGCGTTAACGCGTCTTCATGCTTCACTTCCATCTCACCTGCGGCAGTTGCAAACACTTCACCTTGCTGCACTTTAGCTAGCATAGCTTCTGCTTGTTCTTTAACAAGTGCAGATGCTTTGTCCGCTTTTAAGCGCGCGACAATACTGTCTTTTACTTCATCCAAGGCTTTGGTGGTTGCCGCTTTGTAATCGGTTACGCGTACAATCACCACATGCTCAGGACCAACCTCTAGTACTTCTGAATTAACACGGTCTTCTAACACTTCTGGTGTTGCAAGCGCTGTGCTTACTGCAGGTACATTAAGCGGTGCTGGCAATTCACTTTTAGCAGTTAGCGCTTGTTGCTTGACGCTTACACCAGCCACTTCAGCGGCATCTTGTAAAGTATCAGAGATCTCAAACGCTTTTTCAGCCAACTGGGTTTGCTTTTGGTAGAAAGCTTCAATTCGTGCAGTACGCTCAAGTTCAGCAAAAATGGTATCACGCACCGCTGCTAGCTCTTTTACTTTCTCCGCTTGCAGGTCGGTTAACTTGATAATGTGGAAACCGAATTCAGACTGTACTACGTCCGATACGTCACCTTTTGCTTGTAGTGAGAATGCCGCATCTTCAAACGCTGGGTCCATCATATCACGTTCAATCCAGTCAAGGTCGCCGCCATTTTCTGCAGACACTACGTCTGAAGACTCAGTTTCAGCTAGCTTGGCAAAATCTTCACCCGCTTTGATACGGGCTAATACCGCTTCTGCTTTGGCTTTTGCCGCGGCTTCATCGTCACCACTTTCAATTAAAATATGTGCCACACGACGACGCTCAGTATCCACGTATTGTGCTTTGTGCTCGTCGTAATAAGCTTGTACATCTTCTTCAGATGGTGGCGTTGCTAACTGAATGTCAGCCGCTTGTAGCTCTACATAGTCAACCGCGATTTGCTCTGGCGCCTGAAACTGCGCTTGGTTCAATGCATAATAATCTTGAACTTCTTCATCGCTTACCACTACACTTTCGAGCACTTGATTTTTATCAAACACGACATAATCGATGGCTCGTTGTTGTTGCTCTAGCGCCAATGATGACTGTACTTCGTTATCCAGAATAAAGTCTGTACCCGCTAACGCTTGTACTAACTGGCTACGAGTCATATCAGTGCGAAGGAATTCGCGGAAGCTATCTGGTTGGAAATTCATTTGGCGGATCACTTGCAGGTAGCGATCATTATTGAACTGACCACCGATTTGGAAATAGGGCATTTCCACTATGGTCTTTTTCAGTTGCTCGTCACTGACGCGCATACCTAATTCTTTTGCCAATTGTACTTGCAGTTCGTCTTGAACTAAACGGTCTACAACACTTTTACGTACTTGCGCCATATAGTTTGGATCTGCGGCGATTTGGTTAAAATACTCACCAAATTGTTGCTCTAAACGAGCACGCTCATTTTCAAATGCGCGTGAAAACTGGGCTTGGCCAATGACAACGCCATTCACTTCGGCAACAGGCTGCTCTGTGGTTCTACCTAAATAACCACCAATCCCTGCTAAAGCGAAAGACAAAATCACTAAGCCCAAGATAATTTTCACGACTAGGCCTTGTGAGCCTTCTCTGATCTTTTCTAGCATGTGTTTTTCTCTTTATCTACATCTAAGCAGCACTGTGTGCCTTGCTCGCTGTACTTGGGTTTCATGCGTTTAAGCATGTAAAAAAAGCGTATCTTAGCAGATACGCTTTTTTTCTTGAAGCAAGTTGCGCAAAGTTGTTGTCAGGCAATCAACTTTGTACTTGCCAACGCAGCTTAGTTTACTGCGTCTTTAAGCGCTTTACCTGCTTTGAAAGAAGGAATATTTGCTGCTGCGATTTGAATAGTTTCGCCAGTTTGTGGGTTACGGCCAGAACGCGCTGCACGCTCACGTACAGAGAAAGTACCAAAACCAACAAGAGCAACAGAATCACCTGCTTTAAGAGCGCCAGTTACTGATTCGATGAATGAATCTAGAGCACGACCAGCAGCCGCTTTAGAGATATCAGCATCAGCTGCGATTTGATCGATTAATTGAGATTTATTCACAATATCATCCTCTTACATTGTTATTATCAAGAGCGATTGTTTTTTTAATAACATCACTGCAAGTTTAAATTTTAGAGACATCAAGGCGACTCTCTAATCCTAAATTCTTTCTCAAGCCTAGACCCCACAAGGGCTAGGCTTGATGCCAGTGCCTAACTTAACACACCTTTTAGATTTGAAAAGCCTTTTAACCGACTTTTTTAGCTTTTTTTATCTGCTTGTGCATTTTCTGGCGAAAATTGCTCAAGCGGGTTAGCTAAAGCCAGCTTTAACACGTCGTCAATCCAAGTAACTGGGTGAATTTCAAGCCCTTCCAACACGTTAGCTGGGATCTCTTTCAAGTCACGTTCGTTGGTTTTTGGAATTAATACACGCTTAATTCCCCCGCGATGTGCCGCCAGTAACTTCTCTTTTAAACCACCGATAGGCAATACTTCACCACGTAAAGTGATCTCACCTGTCATTGCTACATCAGAGCGCACAGGGTTGCCCGTTAAGCTTGATACTAAGGCGGTAACCATCGCGATACCGGCACTTGGACCATCTTTTGGTGTCGCACCTTCTGGCACGTGAATGTGGATATCACGTTTTTCGTAAAAATCGGCATTCACACGTAGCTTCTCAGCGCGACTACGCACCACTGTCATGGCTGCTTGAATTGATTCCTGCATGACGTCACCAAGCGAACCGGTGTAAGTCAACTTGCCTTTACCAGGCACCGCCGCACACTCAATGGTCAGCAAATCGCCGCCGACTTCTGTCCACGCTAGACCCGTAACTTGACCGATACGGTCACCGTCTTCTGCTTTGCCGTAATCGTAGCGTTGTACGCCTAGATAGTCGCCTAAGTTGGCACCGTCGATGGTAACGTGGCTAATGCTCTTATTGAGTAAGATTTCCTTCACGGCTTTACGGCACAGTTTCGACAATTCGCGCTCAAGGTTACGCACCCCAGCTTCACGGGTATAGAAGCGAATGATACCTATGATGGCACTGTCTTCAATGGTAATTTCTTGCTCTTTCAAGCCATTGCGCTTGACCTGTTTTGGGATCAAGTGTTGTTTGGCAATGTTAAGCTTTTCATCTTCGGTATAACCCGATAAACGGATCACTTCCATCCGGTCTAACAATGGCCCTGGAATGTTAAAACTATTCGAGGTTGCCACGAACATCACATCGGAAAGGTCGTATTCTACTTCCAGATAATGGTCGGAAAACGAACTGTTTTGTTCTGGATCTAACACTTCCAATAACGCTGATGCTGGGTCGCCACGCATATCCGACGACATTTTGTCGATTTCATCTAATAAGAACAGTGGGTTTTTAACCCCAACTTTGGTCATGCTTTGGATAAGTTTACCCGGCATAGAGCCAATGTAAGTACGGCGATGACCACGGATCTCCGCCTCATCACGCACGCCGCCAAGCGCCATACGCACGTACTTACGGCCAGTCGCTTTGGCGATAGATTGACCTAAGCTGGTTTTACCCACGCCCGGTGGTCCCACTAAACACAGGATTGGGCCTTTGAGTTTATTGGTACGTTGTTGGACCGCTAAATACTCAATAATACGTTCTTTGACTTTTTCTAAGCCAAAGTGATCAGAATTCAGAATTTCTTCCGCGCCAGCTAAGTCTTTCTTCACTTTTGAACGCTTTCTCCATGGCACGTTAAGTAACGTATCAATGTATGAGCGCACCACCGTGGCCTCTGCTGACATCGGTGACATCATCTTCAACTTATTCAGTTCAGCATTGGCTTTGTCTTCGGCTTCTTTTGGCATTTGCGCATCAGAGATACGCTTTTTCATGGTCTCGAATTCGTCAGGTACGTCATCAAGCTCGCCAAGTTCTTTTTGGATAGCCTTCATCTGTTCGTTGAGGTAATACTCGCGCTGTGATTTTTCCATTTGTTTTTTCACACGGGCGCGAATTTTCTTCTCAACTTGCAGTAAGTCGATTTCACCTTCCATGAGTGCCATTAAATATTCTAAACGCTCTGTGACGTCAGAAACTTCCAGCACTTTTTGCTTTTCTGCGACCTTCAACGGCATATGTGCTGCCATGGTATCGGCAAGACGTGCGGCTTCATCAATGCCAGAGATAGAAGTTAAAACTTCTGGCGGAATTTTTTTATTGAGCTTGACGTAGCCTTCAAATTGGCTGATGGCGCTACGAATAAAAATATCCTGCTCTTGTGAATCGACATGTGTAGACGCAATGAATTCCGCTTCAGCAAGGAAGAATTCATCGGTATTGATAAAGCGTTCAATTCGCGCACGTTGATTACCCTCAACCAGCACTTTGACTGTGCCGTCAGGTAGCTTTAGTAGTTGCAAAACCGTCGCGATAGTCCCTACTTGATATAAATCATCAATACTTGGGTCATCGACGGTGGCATCTTTCTGTGCAACCAAAAATATCTGTTTGTCCGCTTCCATTGCCGCTTCAAGGCAACGAATAGATTTTTCACGTCCCACAAATAGTGGGATCACCATGTGTGGATAAACCACAACATCGCGCAGAGCCAGCACTGGGATTTCTACTCGATCCGTTCTTTCAAGCGTCATTCTACTCTCTTCGCACAGTTATTCTAAAATCAATACTCAGCTATATGGGGCCTAGCCAAGTCAGTTTCAACACATTGATAAAAAAAGGAGCCTGAGGCTCCTATGGTCTAAGTGTACCCTTGCTATTTGACGTTGCAGCGGTGTTGGCTGCACTCCCTCCCCCTAATCACATAAGATATCTATGCTCAGGGGAATTTGCTTACTTGTCGCCGACCCGCACGCAAAAGTAGCTTGGGTATAGAACTCTTACTCAGACACAGCTTTACTTTGATTGTTGTGCTCGTATATCAAAATAGGGTCAGATTCACCTTTAATTACAGTTTCATCGATGACCACTTTGGATACGTCTTCCATTGATGGCAATTCGTACATAGTATCAAGCAAAATGCCTTCTACGATTGAACGTAGGCCACGAGCACCAGTTTTACGCTCCATCGCTTTAGTCGCAATGGCTTTTAGTGCGTCTTCACGGAACTCAAGATCCACCCCTTCCATCTTGAATAATGCCGCGAACTGTTTAGTTAGGGCATTTTTCGGCTGGCTTAGGATTTGAATCAGTGCCGCTTCATCAAGCTCACCAAGCGTTGCAACAACCGGTAAACGACCAATAAATTCTGGAATTAACCCGTATTTGACTAAGTCTTCTGGTTCAACTTGTTGGAAAGTTTCAGTCAGCGAACGTTTACTGTCTGCACCTTTCACTTGTGCACCAAAGCCAATCCCAGCATTTTTATGACTACGTTGCTCAATTACTTTATCAAGACCAGCAAACGCACCGCCACAAATGAACAAGATTTTTGAAGTATCTACTTGCAAAAACTCTTGCTGCGGGTGTTTGCGACCACCTTGTGGTGGCACTGAAGCAATCGTCCCTTCAATCAATTTCAAGAGTGCTTGTTGCACGCCCTCACCTGATACGTCGCGAGTAATAGACGGGTTATCAGACTTACGAGAGATCTTGTCGATTTCGTCGATGTAAACAATACCACGCTGGGCTTTTTCTACATCGTAATCGCACTTTTGCAACAGCTTTTGGATGATATTTTCAACGTCTTCACCCACATAACCGGCTTCGGTCAAGGTGGTGGCATCAGCCATAGTAAATGGCACATCCAGTAAACGCGCTAAGGTTTCCGCCAATAGGGTTTTACCACTACCCGTTGGGCCAATTAGCAAAATATTACTTTTGCTGAGTTCAACATCAGCTTTGACATCATGGCTACGTAAACGTTTATAGTGGTTATATACCGCAACTGACAACACTTTTTTAGCGTGATCTTGGCCGATAACATAATCGTCCAAATGACTGCGGATATCTTTCGGCACTGGCAATTTGTCTGCTGCGGCCTGCTTGGGAGCGATGTCTTTAATCTCTTCCCTGATTATGTCGTTACACAGCTCGACGCATTCATCGCAAATATACACTGAAGGGCCAGCGATAAGCTTGCGTACTTCGTGTTGGCTCTTACCGCAAAATGAGCAGTACAAGAGTTTATTGCTTTTGTCGCCGCCTGTAGGAGTGTCGGACATTCAACTACCTCTTAAATTCGATGGTTATCAAAGGCTGATAACTTGAAACATGATCCAACTATACCAAATAAATCTCAGTTTGGCATAGTCAAGGAAGCGCTCAAAGAGCGCTTCGCGGGGAATTTACGCCCTTAACGGCGTTCAAATACCGCGTCGACCAAGCCATATTCAACTGCCTGCGCTGCGCTCATAAAGTTGTCGCGGTCAGTATCACGTTGAATTACGTCTAACGGTTGGCCTGTATGCTCAGCCATTAGGCGGTTTAATTTATCTTTGATAGAGAGAATTTCTTTTGCATGAATTTCAAAATCAGAAGCCTGACCTTGGAAACCACCTAGCGGTTGGTGGATCATCACGCGTGAATTTGGCAAACAGAAACGTTTACCTTTGGCACCACCAGATAATAGAAATGCGCCCATTGAAGCCGCTTGGCCAACACACACTGTGCTTACATCTGGTTTGATAAAATTCATGGTGTCGTAAATTGACATACCCGCCGTCACTGAACCGCCTGGCGAGTTAATATATAAATGAATATCTTTTTCTGGACTTTCAGATTCTAAAAATAGTAACTGGGCCACAATCAGATTGGCCATATGATCTTCAACCTGACCTGTCAGGAAAATCACACGCTCTTTTAACAGGCGAGAGTAAATATCATAAGAACGCTCCCCTTTAGCAGTTTGTTCCACTACCATTGGCACCAACGCGTTCTGCGGGTCAATCATACCATTCATCATCTTTTTAAATTCCTTATCGCCGTACCCTTGAGGTACGTAGGTTAGGGCCGACGCCACAAACTAAAATGGCCCGGACACCTTGCTAATTGCACTGTATCTCGAGCCATTAAAACGTCCACTTGGGCTTAAGTCAACGACTTATCACGCACCTTTTTGTGGGTTCATGATTTCGTCGAAAGACTTATTGATTTCAGTTACGCTTGCTTTTGCAAGGATAGCATCAATCGCTTGCTCTTCCATTGCAACGTTGCGCATTTGCTGCATCAACTGGTCGTTTGACTTGTAGTAAGCAACTACTTCAGCTGGATCTTCGTAAGCAGAAGCTACAGTTGCAATTAACTCGTCAACTTTGCTTTCGTCAAGTTTCAATTCAGAAGACTTGATCACTTCGCTTAGTAATAGACCAGTTTTAACGCGCTTAACAGCTTGGTCATGGAACAGCTCAGCTGGTAGCTCAGGCATGTTCTTAGCGTTACCGCCAAAACGTTGTGCAGCTTGTTGACGTAGCGCGTCAACTTCTTGCTCAACTAGTGCTTTTGGCACGTCAACAGCGTTAGTTTCTAGAAGACCAGCAATAGCTTGCTCTTTAACCTGCGCTTTAACCGCTTGGCCAAGTTCACGTGCCATGTTTTTCTTCACTTCTTCTTTAAGTGCGTCAACGCCACCTTCAGAAACACCAAACTTAGTTGCGAACTCTTCGTTCAACTCTGGAAGTTGTTGCGCTTCAACTTTCTTCACAGTGATTTTGAACTGAGCAGCTTTACCTTTAAGGTTTTCAGCGTGGTAATCTTCTGGGAAAGTTACGTCAGCAACGAACTCTTCACCTGCTTTTTTACCAACGATACCGTCTTCAAAACCTGGGATCATACGACCTTGACCAAGTTGTAGAGGGAAATCTTCCGCTTTACCGCCTTCGAACTCTTCGCCGTCGATAGAACCAACGAAATCAATAGTTACACGGTCTTGCTCGCCTGCAGCAGCGTCAACTTCTGCCCAACTTGCGTGTTGCTTACGAAGCGTTTCAAGCATGTTAGCTAGGTCTGCGTCAGACACTTCAACTACTGGCTTCTCAACTGCAATCTTCTCAAGATCTTTCAGCTCAACTTCTGGGTAAACTTCGAAAGTTGCTACGAACTCTAGATCTTTACCAGCTTCTAATGCTTTTGGAGCAAAAGTAGGTGCGCCAGCTGGGTTGATTTTCTCAGCAATGATTGCCTCGATATAGTTACGTTGCATTAAATCGCCAGCAACTTCATGACGTACTGCTACGCCATAACGCTTGTTGATTACTGCTACTGGTACTTTACCTGGACGGAAACCATCAATACGCTGTGTTTTTGACAGTTGTTGTAAGCGTTTTTTAACTTCAGTCTCAACGTTCTCTGCAGGAACGGTGATGGTCAGACGGCGCTCAAGGCCTTGAGTCGTCTCAACAGAAACTTGCATGATTTACCTCAATCTTCAAATTTGGCGACAGTGCGCCCTTCCTTACAAACAAGTTGTTCATCACGGCAAATTCTCACGCCTAAGGCATCGGCCTAAAAACGCTAAGAATGGATGTGACCCCTTGCTGCCTGCCCCGACAGGGCTCTAGTTAAACAATTAGACGCGGCATTATAACCGATAAAATACGAGAGTCGAGCAATACAGGGAAATAATTACGGGAAAGCGTTTGTTCGCGTGAAAAAGAGACAATTTGCAGGGGAAGTGGTCGGCGATGCAGGATTTGAACCTGCGACCCCTAGTACCCAAAACTAGTGCGCTACCAAGCTGCGCTAATCGCCGATAAGATATGTGTTTTTTGAGAAGATGGTCGGCGATGCAGGATTTGAACCTGCGACCCCTAGTACCCAAAACTAGTGCGCTACCAAGCTGCGCTAATCGCCGAACAAAAGTTATGTAGATGGGGCGACTGATGGGGATCGAACCCACGACAACCGGAATCACAATCCGGGGCTCTACCAACTGAGCTACAGCCGCCGCTACATAAAGATTTAAAGTTTAGAATGGCGCACCCTGAAGGATTCGAACCTTCGACCGACGCCTTAGAAGGGCGTTGCTCTATCCAGCTGAGCTAAGGGCGCAAACTCGAAGTAAACATCAAGATGTTACTTTTCCAACTTTAAAAAAGTGGTCGGCGATGCAGGATTTGAACCTGCGACCCCTAGTACCCAAAACTAGTGCGCTACCAAGCTGCGCTAATCGCCGATGTTGTTGTTAGCGAGTCTCCTCGTTGACAACGGGGTGCATAATAGTGATTTGCCCCTTTGAGGTCAAACATTTTTTTCATAAAAACGTTTAACTGCTCAACTTTTCTTCACACCGCTGAAATAATGGCTAAGTATGCTGAAAAATAAGCAGTTATTAAATTAATCTCAGCAACTGCGGACATTTATCCTAGATATTTCCGATTGCCGCTTGGCGACCCTGTCCTTTTCTGAGAAAATAGCGCCCCGAAAGTGCTTGTCATAAAAAGCACTGGCGTAACCCCAAAAAACGCCATATCGTTCAAGTTATTCAATCCGAAACAATTAAGGTCAATCATGACAGCAAACATCATTGATGGAAAGGTAATCGCCAAGCAAGTTAGAAATAATGTTGCCAAGCGTGTTGCTGAGCGTGTCGAGCAAGGCTTGCGTGCTCCCGGTCTCGCGGTCGTTCTTGTCGGCCAGGATCCTGCCAGTCAAGTCTACGTAGGTTCAAAACGTAAAGCGTGTGAAGAAGTCGGCTTCGTTTCTAAATCTTACGATTTACCTGGTGACGCCAGCCAGGACCAGTTGTTAGAGCTGATTGATAACTTAAATCAGGACCCAGAAGTCGATGGTATCTTAGTTCAGCTGCCACTGCCTGCCGGTCTTGATGCCGAGAAGATCCTCGAGCGTATCCACCCACATAAAGATGTAGATGGTTTCCACCCTTATAACATTGGCCGTTTGGCACAGCGTATGCCGGCATTGCGCCCATGTACACCAAAAGGCATTATCACGCTGTTAGATTCTACGGGCGTACGCTATAAAGGCATGCATGCGGTAGTAGTAGGTGCATCTAATATCGTAGGCCGTCCCATGTCTTTAGAACTATTGTTAGCGGGTTGTACCACGACCGTCTGTCATAAATTTACCCAAGATTTAGAATCGCATGTGCGCCGCGCTGATCTACTGGTCGTTGCTGTAGGTAAACCAGAATTTATTCCTGGCGACTGGGTAAAAGAAGGCGCTATCGTAATTGATGTTGGGATTAACCGTTTAGAAAGCGGCACGCTTGTGGGCGACGTGCAATACGGCGTGGCACAAAACCGCGCCAGCTTCATCACCCCAGTACCGGGTGGTGTCGGCCCAATGACAGTCGCAAGCTTAATTGAGAATACTTTAGAAGCGTGCGAAAAATATCATAGCTAAGCGCTACTCGTTAAGCGACAAAAGGCACCTGAGGGTGCCTTTTGTCTTTCTATTGATTTGCGTTTGCTCACTGTTTGGTTAGATCAGTACGAATATGTAAGTCTCGCTGCGGGAATGGTATTTCAATATTGTATTTACGAAATGCGTCATCAATTGCCCACAAGTAATCCGACATCAAGGAAGTCGGCCGCTTGACTTGATCAGGCTGCACCCAGACCCCTAAAGTAAAATTCAAACTGCTGTCGCCAAACCCCGTCATCCATACCAACGGCTCTTTACCTGCTTCTTGCAAAGTGTATTCAACATTCGCTGCGGCTTCGAGAGCGGCTTTCCTGACCATTTCTTTGTCCGATCCATACGCCACCGAAAATGGAATACGAAATCGTCTGACGTTATCGGCCAACGTCCAATTCGTTACCATCCCCGCAGTTAACACCGCATTAGGGATAAGAATATCAACATTATCATTGGTGCGAATCAGCGTGGCACGCATTTGAATTTCTTTGACTTCGCCCACCAACCCGTTATCAATTTCAATAAAATCACCAACTTTAAGACTTTTCTCTAATAAAATCATTAAGCCAGAAACAAAGTTATTGACCAAACTTTGTAAGCCAAGCCCTATCCCCACCCCCAGCGCACTGGCAACCAATGCCAATTCGGTCATTTTGACGCCAAGTGCCATCAGCGCAATTAAGAAGCCAACGAATAACACCAGATAGTGAATAATGCGACCAATCACATACGCTGAGGTATGGGTGACCATACCTTGGCGACTAGCAAGGCGATTAAAAGCTCGGCGCAATATTTTTGAGATGATAAAAGTCGCCAATAGCACAGCTAAAAACGATAAAGCTTCACCCACCAACAAGGTGAAATCGCCCACCTTAATGAGGACGTGATTAAATAATTCAGAAAATGTCATAGTGATTTACTGCGTAATGTTTTTTTAATTAAAAACAAAAAGGCCGCATAAAGAAACCCTTATGCGGCCTTTTCTTGTGATTTTACGCTTACGCCTTGCGCCAAGTGGTTTTACCCGCGCTGTCCTCAAGCACTACACCGAGTGCGTTGAGCGCATCACGCGCCGCGTCTGCCGCAGCCCAATCCTTGTTGGCCCGTGCGGTACGGCGCTGTTCAATCAAAGCTTCAATTTTAGCCACTTCATCGGCATCTTGCTCACCTTGTAAGAAGCTTTCAGGGTCGCGCTGAGCAATGCCAAGCACCGCAGCCAATTGCACTAGAATATAGGCAACTTCACCCGCTTTCGCTGGCTCTTCTTCCTTAAGGCGATTCACTTCTTTTGCCAATTCAAAAATCACCGGCAAGGCTTCTGGGGTATTAAAATCGTCGTTCATTGCCGCTTCAAAACGCGCGACATATTCATTACCGGCTAGCTCTACTTTGCTTAGCGTAACGCCACGCAGTGCAGTATAAATGCGCTCAAGCGACGCGCGTGCTTGCTCTAAGTTTTCATGTGAGTAGTTTAACTGGCTGCGGTAATGGCCGTTAATCAAGAAATAGCGCACCGTTTCTGCATCAAACTCTTTTAATACATCGCGCAGAGTAAAGAAGTTGCCTAGTGATTTAGACATTTTTTCTTTGTTTACTTGCACCATGCCAGTGTGGATCCAAGTATTCACGTACTGACCGTGGTTAGCACAGCAGGATTGGGCGATTTCGTTTTCATGGTGTGGAAATTGTAAATCAGAGCCGCCACCGTGAATATCGAAGTGTTCACCCAAATGTTTAGAGCTCATCGCACTACATTCAATATGCCAGCCAGGACGGCCTTCCCCCCAAGGCGAGGCCCAAGACGGCTCACCCGCTTTGGCTTTTTTCCACAGCACGAAATCTAAAGGGTCGTCTTTGCCCTCAGCCACTTCAACACGCGCACCGGCTTGCAACATGTCTAAGTCTTGCTGTGACAACTTGCCGTAATCGGCAAAAGTAGACACATCAAACAGCACATCGCCGTTACTGGCGACATAAGCATGACCTTTCTCAATTAGGCGTTCCACCATGGCGATGATCTCATCCATATGACCCGTTACAGTCGGCTCAATATCCGCACGCAGCATGTTTAACGCATCAAAATCTTCATGCATGGCTTTGGTCATACGTACCGTCAAATCATTAATGGCCTCATTGTTTTCATTGGCACGCTTAATAATTTTATCGTCAACGTCGGTAATGTTACGCACATAAGTCACGTCATAGCCGACATGGCGCAAATAACGGTTCATGACATCGAAAGAGACATAAGTCCGAGCATGGCCCACATGGCAGTAATCATAAATTGTGATACCACACACATACATGTCGACCTTGCCCGGCGTTAACGGTTTAAAGGGTTCTTTTTGACGTGATAATGTGTTGTAGATCTGCAACATGTAAGCTCTTTCCTAAATAAAATCTGAATTTACCTAATAATAACATCGCCCCTGAGCTGGCACTATCCCCATTTTCAGGTTGTGGCGCGATTGTTTGGTTTTTCACCAGCTTGTCTGACGATTTTGACTAAACAACACCCATATTCCCGAGCGTTTTAGACTGGCAGCAAGCAAGCGCACCCTATAAGTATCGATATCCTATATGATTGGGTGAGCGAATATAGCCAACGCAACTGCAAGGATATAGCTAGGGCTTTGTACAATCTCACAATGTGCTGTAAACTAAAACCCTTTTCTGACAATAATTCGAGCAAGGGCTATCATGGTTGTATTGCACACTAATTTCGGTGAGATCCGTTTAAATCTGTTCGCGGACAAAGCACCTATCACAGTTGAAAACTTTTTAAAGTATGCCAAGTCAGGTTTTTATGACGGCACTATCTTCCACCGTGTTATCGACGGTTTCATGGTTCAAGGCGGCGGTTTTGAGCCAGGTATGAAACAAAAGTCGGTACAAGATCCGATTAAAAACGAAGCCAACAATGGTGTCAGCAATAATAAAGGCACTATCGCAATGGCGCGTACGCCGGATCCACATTCAGCAACTGCACAATTTTTTATCAACGTAAACGATAACAAATTCCTTAACTTCAGCAGCGAAACCTCGCAAGGCTGGGGCTACTGTGTGTTTGGTGAAGTAGCTGAAGGCATGGATATAGTAAACAAGATCAAAGCCGTTGCGACTGGCTCACACGGCTTCCACCAAGACGTGCCGCTAGAAGACGTGATCATCGAAAAAGTCACTGTAGAATAAGTGCCTGAGTGCGGATAAGGTAATTTATCCGCACTTCACACCTCATAATTTATGCGCAAAAGCTATTTTATTTCCGACCTGCATTTAAGTGAAAATCGTCCTGATATCGTCAGCGCGTTTTACCGCTTTTTAGACCAGCATATGACAAACGAGGTCGATGCCCTCTATATCCTCGGTGATTTTTTTGAAGTTTGGGTCGGTGATGACTATCAAACGCAGTTTACCCAAGACATCGCGACACGCTTAAATGCCCTCAGCCAACGCGGTATTGCTCTGTATTTTATCCATGGTAACCGTGACTTTTTGCTCGGTAAACGCTTTGCACAGCAAGCAGGTATAGCACTATTACCAGAGCAAAGCGTGATTGACCTCTATGGCACCCCAACACTGATATTGCACGGCGATGAAATGTGTACGCAGGATTTAGCATACCAGGCCTTTCGCAAAAAAAGTCGCGGTTGGTGGTGGCCAAGGCTGATGCTCGCCCTACCCCTTTGGTATCGTCAGCGCGTGGCGCGTAACGCGCGTGAAAAAAGCAAACTCAGCCAGATGAATAAACCCCCAGAAGTGCTGGACGTAACGCAAACTGGGGTCAGCGAGATGTTTAGCCGTTTTGCGGTAAAAGACATGATCCACGGCCACACTCACAGGCCTAAAGTACATCACAATGAAATTTTGGGCAGCACGCGCACCGTACTTGGCGACTGGTACAATCAAAGTAGTTACTTGATGGCGAGTGAAAACGGCCTAGAACTTGTCTTTCAGCCGCTTTAAGCATCGTTTTAAAATTGGGGTGCAATATAAAATGCTACCCCTAACCCGCCATTGCTAATTTTGGTCGTCCGGAATGAAATTTAAAATCTTCATCAATTGATGAGATAAGCTCAGCTTCCACTCGACCAAAGTAAGCCACTCGCTCACTGATATCATGGCCAGCGATTTCCTCAGCCAATTTCAAGTAATCTTGATAATGACGCGCTTCAGAGCGTAACAATGAGATATAAAACTCACCGAGTTCAGCATCAACCAGTGGCGCTAATTTAGCAAAACGCTCACACGAACGCGCTTCAATGTAAGCACCACAAATCAGTTTATCAATCAGTGTGTGCGGCTCATGAGTAGTGACATGACGTAATAACCCTTTGGCATAGCGACTGGAGGTAATATTGTCATAAGCAATACCTTTATTGGCCATAATCTCCAGTACTTGATAAAAGTGATGCAGCTCTTCTTTAATTAATAACACCATTTTATCTATCAAATCTTGCCCATAAGGTGTGCCAGATTTGGGCAACATAGCTTTGCTCAGATTATTGAACTTTAACAGCTCCTGCCAATTACCTTCTTTGCGATAAGTAAAGTCTTCAAACGGCTTAAGCCAATTCAATAGCGCCTCACCGCTTTGTGCGTCTACTGCATATTTGCGGATTAAATACATTGCCGATTGCGCGGCTTTCAGCTCACAGACCAAGTGATCGGTCAAAACCACAGGTAAATTTTCCGGTTTGCGTGCTTCATCTAACCACTCAGCAGGAGTTTCACACTGCAAAAATTCATGAATAGGCGCCAGTAACGCGCTGTACTTATCTAACATAAACTACCTGAACTCATGTGCAATCAGCTAACTAAAACAGCGCCAGTTTAACACAAGTTGACAAGAAACCTCATCTCTAGGATACAGAACATTTTGTATCGAGTCTTGTTGACCACATAACGTATCGACCAACCTTTGTTTAGAATAAGTTTTAAATTAAGAGGTTACGCTTTTACTCAGCTCAGATTGCAAAATTTTTGCGTATTCCAAACATGTCTAGACAAAAAAAGAACGCTCCAACAAGTTGACGTTAACGTAAAATGTCGAAATTTCACCCAGTAACATTTACGTTAACGTTTGTAACTTTATTCCCTTGACAAAAAATCAACGGTCGCTCATACCTAATTTAAGCTGTATAAAAATAAAACAGCATTTTTTGATTTAAGGGGCTAAATATGATTCTAAATCACCTATGGGGCTTATATGCCCATCCGATTGAAGAATGGCAAACCATCGACAATCGCCATGAAAACGTGAAATACAGTTTATCTCACATTGCACTTATCGCTTTGATCCCAAGTTTAATGGGCTACTATTCTTCGGTTTATCTTGGTTGGAGTATTGGCACTGGCGACCCTGTATATTTGACCCATGAAAGTGCGCTATTAATTGGTGTTGCAATGTATTGTGCGCTGATCTTAGGAGTGTTTGCACTTTCGTATCTTGCCCATTGGATGGCGGTCACTTTTGGTGCAGCACCCACCTTTACTCAAACGCTTGAGTTAGCAGCCTACACAGCAACCCCAATGTTTATGTCAGCCTTTGCGGCGTTTTATCCAGAGTTATGGTTTGTCGCGAGCGTGGGTATGCTTGCGTTAGGTTACTCGGTGTATTTACTGTACACAGGCGTGCCAATTTTAATGCATATCCCAGAAGAGCGAGGTTTTATTTATGCCAGTTCAGTGGTGACCTGCGGCCTCATTTTATTGGTGATCATTCTCGCCGCAACGGCAATTTTGTGGACAAATGGCATTGTCAGTCCTACATTTACCTGATATACCCTGTTTTAGGCTGGCTGATAACTATGAGCTGTTTAGAGCTAGCTTGAGTGTAGCTAGGCAAGTAAACAGGAATTGAATGTAACGGAATACAATCAGTAAAGGATTACGTTGTTATAAGCAGAACAACGTGAGACCAACTTTAGAGCTTTTTGTTGCAGCATGTGTCATACGTTGTGGCAAATGGCGATGTAAGTTGGTAAGCAGTAAGCAAAGTCTAACGTCCTTAGCAACAAAAAAGGAGCGCCTTGCGCTCCTTTTTCATTTGCTATAAGCAAGCCGAGTGTGGCTATGCATTATTCGTTGTTATCAGCTTCCTGATTATGTAATTCAAGACCTGATGACATCGCCTCTTCTCGCTCAGTTTTAGCGGCGTCATTACGCTGCGCGTCAATACGATTGAGGTAAGCCTGATCAATATCACCTGTAATATACTTGCCGTCAAACACAGCGGTTTCAAACCGCGTTACTTCGGTGTTTTCCTGTCCAACAGCGGCGATTAGGTCGCTCAATGATTGATAGATAAGACCATCAGCACCAATATAAGCATTAATGTCTTCTACTTCACGGCCGTGAGCAATTAATTCAGTCGCCGATGGCATGTCGATACCATACACGTTCGGGAAACGTACTTCTGGCGCTGCTGAGGCAAAATACACTTTCTTCGCACCAGCTTCACGGGCCATTTCAACGATTTGTGCCGAGGTAGTGCCTCGCACAATCGAATCGTCTACTAACAGGACATTTTTGCCTTTGAATTCACGGTCGATGGCATTGAGCTTACGACGTACTGACTTCTTACGTAGCTCTTGGCCCGGCATAATGAAAGTACGGCCGATATAGCGGTTTTTCACAAAACCTTGGCGGTATGGTAGTTTTAACTCAGACGCGATTTCTAGTGCGATATCACATGAGGTTTCTGGGATTGGGATAACCACATCAATTTCTTTGTCTGCCCACTCACGCGCAATTTTCTTACCAAGCTTAGTACCCATGTTCACGCGCGTCGCATAGACCGACATTTTATCGATAACAGAGTCTGGGCGAGCGAAATACACAAATTCAAAAATACATGGTGCAAGCATGGTTTTTTCTGCACAGATCTGTGAGTAAAACTCACCATCTTCTGTAACATAAATTGCCTCGCCTGGCGCTACGTCACGGATAAACTCAAAACCGTCTGTTTGCAGCGCAACGCTTTCTGAGGCAAACATATACTCAACACCCAGTTCAGTATCACGCTTACCAAACACCAACGGACGAATACCATGTGGGTCGCGAAACGCCAACATACCGTGGCCGATAATCATCGCGATTGTGGCGTAACCACCAGAAATGATTTGGTTTAAAGCGCTAATGGCTTTAAACATATCTTCAGCATCAAGCTGCATCTTGTCGCTCTTACCAAGCTCGTGCGCTAGCGCATTAAGCAGGATTTCAGAGTCAGATGTGGTGTTCACGTGGCGGCGCGCTTGCTTAAAGATCAATTCTTTAAGCTGCTCGGCATTGGTTAAGTTACCATTGTGAGCCAGTGCGATACCGTATGGCGAGTTAACGTAAAAAGGCTGCGCTTCGGCTGAACTCGAAGAGCCTGCAGTAGGGTAACGAACGTGGCCGATACCTATGTTGCCCTGTAGACGCTTCATATGGCGCGTATGGAAAACGTCTTTTACCAAGCCGTTGTCTTTACGCAGACTAAATGTATTGTTGTTTATGGTAATGATGCCAGCTGCATCTTGGCCGCGATGTTGCAAAACAGTTAAGCCATCATAAATCGCCTGATTTACTGGCGACTTACCGACTATCCCAACGATACCACACATTAAATATTTCCTCGCCGATTAACGGGTTACTGGATTCAGAAAGCTTGAGTTGTGTTCTAGATAAGAAAAGAACCACTCAATAACAAAGCCGAATTCAGGAATTAATTTAGAAGACGACCACCAAGTTGTTTGCGGCGCATTGGTGAAAGCATCCAGGAAGAACAATAAGGCGCTAACGACTAACACGCCTCTAAGTGCACCAAATACTAGGCCAAAGACCCTATCAGTGCTGGATAATCCCGTTCGTTGCACAAGCTCGCTAAGAACGAAATTAATAAACCCTCCCAACAGGATAGTCGCAATAAAAAGTATGGCAATTGCGGCTGCATTTCTTAAAAGGGGTTCTGAAATGAATGTCAGGAAGGTAGAGAGATATTGATAGAACATGCTGGAGATAAAGAATGCGCCGATCCATACGGTCAAAGCCATTGCTTCTTTTACAAAGCCGCGGATCAATCCATAAAATGTGGACAATCCAACTAAGCCGAGTATGGCGTAATCAACCCAATGCATAATTACCAACAAGTCGTCAATTTGGGGCGCATTCTATAAGACGACATGGCAAATTACCAGATCATTTTGCAGCTTCAAACTCAGTGAGTCTACCATTTAGTTTGGTTAACTTCTTAAGTTCCAACAACTTAGACTCAAGAGCGGCTTTATCTGTGGTCGGCCCGACAAACACTTTAGTCAGCGTGCCGTTCGGCGTTTGTACAGGTTTAGTGAACGTGTCAAAGCCATTATCACGTAACTTCTTCACCAAGGCGTCTACATTTGCCTTATGTGAAAAGCTACCAAGTTGAATGACATAGGCTGATTTATCAAGATTGGAGTTGCGCGTACTCGGACGTTTTACTTCAGGCATGATAGGTTTTACTTCTGGTTGTGGCACAGTCGCATCACTGAGATTTTCTGTTGTTGCTTGCGCCTGTTCTTCGCTCGTTGTAGTTACACCGTCGTCCACAGGTTCATTTAATGCGGCGACAAAATCTTTGCCATCCGCATCAAGCGCCGTTTCATCTTCAATTGCGACTTCATTTGGTGCCTTTGCGGCGTCCGCTTTTGCATCAACCTCAGCTTGAAGATCTATGGTAGTGAATTCTGGCCTATCAGGAATAGCTGGAAACGTTTCTTGATGGTGCACTTTTTCACCGTCCAGAATGTTTGGGATAAACACCACCGCGGCGACGACCACGATACAGGTTCCGACTAATCGATTTACGAATGCAGAATTCACTTAGTTGCCTCTTTTACTGCCAGTATTCAATGGCTTCCGCCACTGTAAAAAATGAGCCAAAGATAATCAGCAGAGTTTTATCATCCATAGATGGCAAAATATGCTTAAGCGCGCTCGTTACGTCAGAGTACTCACCTGCAACATGCTGCTCAACGTTCCCTAGCATTTGCGCTATCACACCAGATGACTCACCTCGTGGGCCAGACAAACAGGCCACAGACCAAGTATCAACTACATCAGTCAGTGCTGCAATGGCATTGGCTTTGTCTTTATCCGCAAGCATAGCGACTAATGCGTGGATTTTAAAGCCTTTGTTGGCATAGTCTGCCAACTTGTAGGCAAGATAGCGGGCAGATTCAGGATTATGTGCCACGTCGGTATAGACCAGCGGTGCTGCACTTAGCTGTTGAAAACGCCCTTCAACTTTAAGATTTGCCAGCACATTGCTAATGATATCAAGCTCAGGCAATAAATTTAGTTTAGCCAGCACAGTTAATGCCGTAGCCGCATTTTGCGCAGGAATACCTGGGTTAACAAACTGGTACATCAATCCTTGGTAGTGCCATTCAAAGGTCGCTTCATGTGGAATAAAGCGAAAATCTTGGCCACTTAACACCATATCTGCCGAGATTGCTTGGCCATAATCTGTCACTGTGTGCGGAATGTTTCGCTCACCAACGATAGCAGGCACGCCTGTACGGAAAATGCCCGCCTTTTCATAGCCAACTAGCTCTCGGGTATCACCTAAATATTCTTTGTGGTCAAGATCTATGGTCGTTATCACAGAAGCAATAGGCGTCACGATATTAGTTGCGTCAAAACGCCCACCTAAACCTACTTCAAGTACCACATAATCCACAGCAAAGCGCTTGAATATCGCAAGCCCGCCCAAAGTACCATACTCAAAATAGCTTAAGCTGGTATCACCTCGGCCTTGTTCAATCTCGCAAAACGCATCTACGTGATATTGATCTGCGACTTCTTGACCATTAATACGCACCCGCTCGTTGTAGCGAATTAGATGCGGCGAAGCATAAGTCCCAACCGAATAGCCTTGCGCTAGCAGTAAAGCCTCTAAACAGCGTGCAGTGGTGCCTTTGCCGTTAGTGCCAGCAACGAGGATGATGTTACTAAATGGTTCAAGCAAACCGATTTGACGAGCAACCTGTTCAACTCGGGTTAGACCCATGTCGATGGTTTTAGGGTGAATACGTTCTAAATAAGCAAGCCAATCACCGAGCGACGATGATTGGCTAGGAATGTTTTGTGACATAGTAGCTTTGTACTGCGATGAAAAAGTTACGCTACTCTATGCTCTTGTTCAGGAGATGGCAAGTTCATGAACTTAGCAAGAATACGCGCTAGACTGTCACGCATCTGACGACGGTCAATTATCATGTCAATCGCGCCATGCTCTAGCAAAAACTCACTACGCTGGAAGCCTTCTGGCAACTTTTCACGCACGGTTTGCTCAATAACACGAGGACCAGCAAAGCCGATAAGCGCTTT
This sequence comes from Pseudoalteromonas fenneropenaei, assembly GCF_042643375.1. Taxonomy (NCBI): domain Bacteria; kingdom Pseudomonadati; phylum Pseudomonadota; class Gammaproteobacteria; order Alteromonadales; family Pseudoalteromonadaceae; genus Pseudoalteromonas; species Pseudoalteromonas fenneropenaei. The sequence goes on along the minus strand of NZ_JBHRSD010000029.1, from coordinate 123,099 downwards.
TGGTTCAGCCACGTTAATATCGCCAAGCATGGCAAGTGAAGCCGATACACCACCCATAGTTGGATCAGTTAATACCGAAATAAACGGCAGGCCACGCTCACTCATTTTTGCAAGCGCCGCACTGGTTTTCGCCATTTGCATTAAAGACATCAATGCCTCTTGCATACGTGCGCCGCCCGATGCTGAGAAACACACTAACGGCATATTGTGCTTTAAACATTCGTCTACAGCGTCAACAAAACGCGCACCAACTACAGAGGCCATCGAGCCACCCATAAAGTTGAACTCAAACGCCACTGCCGCAACTGGAATACCTTTTAAACGGCCTTTCATTGCCACTAGCGCGTCTTTTTCGCCACTGGCTTTTTGCGCTTGCACAATACGGTCTGAATATTTTTTTGAATCTTTGAATTTCAGCACGTCTTGCGGTTCATGTTGTACGCCAAGTTCAACACGGTCGCCCTCATCGAGGAAATGCTCAAGACGCTTACGTGCCGTCATACGCATGTGGTGATCGCATTTTGGACAAACATGCAGGGCTTTTTCTAGCTCGGCCTTGTATAAAATCGCATCACAATCCGAACATTTTGCCCATACGCCTTCTGGGATTTCTTTTTTCGTCGAAGATTTAGACGTCTTAGGTAAAATCTTTTCTAACCAACTCATTTGCAACTCTCTCGTGCTTAAATCTGTGTCGCGGTCTTTGCAGACAAACTGCAGCAATTAAATCACGGATTAACCTTAAGTAATAGCAAAAACTGGTCGGTTTAGTCCTTGAAAAACTAGTCGATGTCCTTATTGGGTAAGAATAAAGGACCAAGTGGCTGCTTAGGAATGGCAAATTCCGCTGGATAGTCAACGTCTACTAAGTATAGTCCATTGGCTTTGGCTGTCGCGCTGGCTTTAGTACGGTCTTTTAACGCCAGTAATTCACTCATCCATTCTATCGGCAGTTTACCACTACCAATATCAAGCAAAGTCCCGGTGATATTGCGCACCATATGGTGTAAAAAAGCGTTGGCTTTAATATCAATCACCACGTAATCGCCTGTGCGACTCACATCAACATGATGAATATTGCGAAATGGCGTATGCGACTGGCAATGTACCGCGCGAAATGAGCTAAAATCTTGCTCGCCAAGCAGTGCTTGTGCAGCTTGGTGCATACGTTCAGCATCTAATTTTGGATAGTGATGAGTGATACCGCTACGTAAAATCGCAGGTCGAAACGCGTGATTTAGGATCACATAGCGATAACGGCGCGCGGTAGCGCTAAAACGGGCATGAAAATCGTCACTAACCACAGTGGCAAAGCGCACCGCGATATCGTCAGGCAGCTGCGAATTGACGCCTAAGGTATAAGCAGGCATGTCACGATTGGCATCGGTATCAAAATGCACCACTTGGCCTGTAGCATGTACCCCAGCATCGGTCCTACCTGCACAAAAAACCTCAACCGGATGAGCGCAAATTCGCGATAGCACAGTTTCCAGCTCTTGCTGCACACTGTTGACGTGGTTTTGTCGTTGCCAACCGCTGTAGTTAGCCCCTTGATATTCGATACCTAACGCGATACGCATATTTCTCACTCATCCTCAAAACTCAGGCGCGCATTGTATGCAAATCCGCACAACTTTAAAAGTAAAGGGCCTGATTTGGCCCTTTACTCATGATTACCACCGTAGGCGTCACAGCTCTTCGAGCTTAACTCGGTTTGATTTGCTCCATTAAAGTTTGAGCTTCTGCTTGAATGTGCTGCGGCCCATCGTTAATGACTGCTTGCAAGCTTTCCATTGCGGCTTCCAAGTCGCCAATTTCAAGATACGCTCTGGCAAGGTCAAGCTTTGCAGAGAAGCCACCGTCTTCGGCATCAACATCCACAGGGTTATCACCCGCCAAAAATTCCTCAAAATCACCAAGACCGACATCCATATTAACCGCGTCATAAGGTTCATGATCAAGTTCAGCTTCATCGCTTTGCTCTAGCAAAGACTCAATATCTAAAAACGCTTCGCTGGCAATTTCTGGCGTGTTTGAGGCGAGTTCGGCTTTTGAAGGTAAATCTTCGTCAGCGAGTAACGCATCAAAATCTACCGCAAATTCGTCAGCATCGGCATCCAATACCACTTCAGGCTCAGCCAGCTCATTTAGTAAAGCGTCGAAATCCGTCTGCGAGAAATCAGCCATGAACTCCTCGTCAATGGCCGCCTCATTAATATCTAATGCGACATCAGGCTGCTTAGCGGGTTCAGTTGCTGCTGGCTCTGTAACAGGCGCATCAGTGCCATTATGAGCTGTTGCCGTGCTATCAGGGGTGTCTTCATGCTCTTCTTCCTGCGTTGCATCGTCTGCTTCCCATTCAAACTCAGCACCATCTTGTTCTAAGGCGGCATCCAGATCGGCTAAAAAGTCTTCTGGTGATTTTGAGACTTTCTCCGCAGGCTCCGATGCAGGGGCTGCACCTTCAACTTCGCTGAGCTCGTCTGCAAAATCATCTTCGAGCGCAAATTCAGCTTCTGCTAAATCATCTTCGTCCATGATCAGCGCATCATCAGAGAATTCATCTGAGTCTAAAGCTGCAAGTAAATCATCCTCTAATGCTTCTGCCGATGTTTCCTCAAGTTGGCTGTCTGCAATGGCAAATTCGTCGTCTTCGCTTTCAGACTCAGCTACTGGCGCCTCTTCCTCAGTATCCGTGTCCTCTTCAGCTAGCAAGACTTCGTCAGCAAACTCATCTGAGTCTAAAGCTGCAAGTAAATCATCCTCTAATGCTTCTGCTGATGTTTCCTCAAGTTGACTATCTGCAATGGCAAATTCGTCGTCTTCGCTTTTGGGCTCAGCTACTGGCGCTTCTTCCTCAGTATCCGTTTCCTCTTCAGCTAGCAAGACTTCGTCAGCAAACTCATCTGAGTCTAAATCAGCAAGTAGGTCATCCTCTAATGCTTCTGCTGATGTTTCTAAGGCCGCTGGTGTCTCGTTGTCCAAGTCAAATTCATGCAGATCCAGTGTTGGTTCTTCACCCTCATCGACATCAACTAACTCACCTAAAGTAGGCTCTTCGGGTAACGTCGTGTCATCTGCCACTCGTTCATCTAAATCATCAAGGTTGAAGCTTTCTTCAGCGGCAAGCTCAAGCTCAGGGTAATCATCTAGCTCTTTGCTGGGCGTTACAGCGTCTTCAATACGCTCTTCTTCTTGCAATAAATCTATGTCTTCGACTAGCGGATCGTCGCCCAAGTCGATTTCTTGCTCAGCAACATCGGCGTCTAGAGGGTCGTCCCAAGCTGGAGCAACAGGCAATTCTTCCTCTTGTTGTTGTAATTCGTTCAGCAGTTCCTCAACGCTTTTAAGGCCTGCACTGTCGAATTCTTCTTCCGGTTCGCTTGAGTCAACAAAATGCTCGTCAAACTCTTGGGCATTTAGTTCTTCTGACAGTTGCTCCTCGGACGATTTTTCGCTTGGCAACCCTTCAGAACTGGCATCACTGCTCGTGTCTGGCACAGATGCGGTTTGCTGTAACGCATCCAGCTCAGCTAAAAGTTCACTACCATCAACTAAATCTTGATCTTCACCCTCTGCAAGTGGATCAAAACCCAACGCCTCGCGCGTCTCGTCCTCATCTTCATCACCGCCCAGCTCTTCACTACCGAACTCATCTTTACTAAGCTCTTCGCCACTAAGTAGTGCGTCAATTTCGCTGATAAGCGCTTCATCATCGTCATTAAGTTCAGAGTCCTCACTCAATACGGGTGATAACTCATCGGTGTTGCTTAACTCATCTTCTGCTGCTTCTAATAAAGCACTGATGTCCTCGTCGTTATCAAGCTCATCTGTGTCTGGCTCTAACAGTGAATCTAAGTCTTCTAGATCTAAGTCATCTAACGAATCGTCTTCTTCGAGAAGCTCAGGTAACGCCTCATCATCGGCTTCAGTGAGCGCAGCTTCTTGTTGTGGCGCTTCGTCTTTTGCTTTCAGTTCTTCCGATTCTGGCTCTAGCAATGAATCCAAATCATCAAGATCTAAGTCATCTAACGCATCGTCCTCTTCGACAAGCTCAGGTAAAGCCTCTTCATCAGCTTCAGTAAGCGCAGCTTCTTGTTGTGGCGCTTCGTCTTCAGCTGTCAGTTCTTCCGATTCTGGCTCTAGCAATGAATCCAAATCATCAAGATCTAAGTCGTCTAACGAGTCGTCTTCTTCGATAAGCTCAGGTAACGCTTCATCATCGGCTTCAGTGAGCGCCGCTTCTAGTTGTGGCGCTTCGTCTTCTGCTGTCAGCTCATCCGATTCTGGCTCTAGCAATGAGTCCAAATCATCAAGATCTAAGTCATCTAACGAATCGTCTTCTTCGACAAGCTCAGGTAACGCTTCATCATCGGCTTCAGTGAGCGCGGCTTCTTGTTGTGGCGCTTCGTCTTCTGCTATCAGCTCATCCGATTCTGGCTCTAACAGTGAATCCAAATCATCAAGATCTAAGTCGTCTAACGAGTCGTCTTCTTCGACAAGCTCAGGTAACGCTTCATCATCGGCTTCAGTGAGCGCGGCTTCTTGTTGTGGCGCTTCGTCTTCTGCTTTCAGTTCTTCCGATTCTGGCTCTAGCAATGAATCCAAATCATCAAGATCTAGCTCGTCTAATGACTCATCTAACGAATCGTCTTCTTCGACAAGCTTAGGCAACGCCTCTTCATCGGCTTCAGTGAGCGCAGCGTCTTGTTGTGGCGCTTCGTCTTCTGCTATCAGCTCATCCGATTCTGGCTCTAACAGTGAATCCAAATCATCAAGATCTAGCTCGTCTAATGACTCATCTAACGAATCATCTTCTTCGATAAGCTCAGGCAACGCTTTGTCATCAGCAACAGCGACCTCTTGTTGTAGCGCTTCGTCTTCTGCTGTCAGTTCTTCCGATTCTGGCTCTAACAGCGAGTCCAAGTCATCAAGATCTAAGTCGTCTAACGAGTCGTCTTCTTCGATAAGCTCAGGTAACGCATCTTCACGTAGAGCCGCGAGTGCTTCATCAGTTACTTCAGCGTGTTGCTCATCAGCAGCCGAATTTAGCAGCGCATCAATATCTTCTAGGTCAAAATTATCATCGTCCAGATTCGTTGGTGTTAGCTCACTCTCGTCCTGAACTCCATCAAGCAATGCATCTATATCTGCTTCGTCTTCTAGTTCGGTCGCTATTGCGTTTCCTTCATCAACCGACTCCTTTGTCGCGGCAACCTCGTCCAACAGCGAATCGATATTGTCTAGATCAAACTCTCCTTCATCATCTGCCGCATCGTCGAGAATGGCATCAATATCTACATCGTTATGCACATCAGTCGCCAGCTCTTCGCTAAGTGCAGCAAGGGCATCGTCGCTCACATCTAAAGTGTTATCGTCACCAATGTCTAAAGCATCGTCTTCGGCAGCTAATTCATTGAAAAGGTCGTCAATATCATCGGCACTTAAAATATCGCCTGAGTTATCTGGGCCTGCATCCAAATCGAGGTCAATCTCGTTTTCATGCTCTTCGTCAAAATTTTGTTGTAAGAAGTCGTCTAAGTCACCGTCATCACCGAGGATATCGGTGGAGGTGTCAATATCGGCGTCATCATCAAACGAAATATCGTCGCCAAGCAGGCTGTTAAGTTCGTCTTGATTGAGCGTATTGCTACCTTCTTCAAATGCATCTTCGTCTAAGTCATCGAACATGATGTCGTCGTCCGGCAGCATGTCGTCGTCAAGTTGCACGCTTGGCTCTGCGCTTGCCGCCATGGCGGCACCAGCAACTGCACCAACAGACGCAGCACCTGCTGCAGCTGGGCCTAAATCAAGCGGATCGGGGTCAGCTTTACGTGGTGATTGTGGGAGGAATTCATCATCGTCATCGGCAACCGCATTTTTAGCTTTGCGCTTGCGTAAAAATAGCACTAAGCCTGTTATCGCTAACAAGCCTGGGATAGTTGCCAGTAAAGCAATGGCAAGTGGACTGGTTAAGTCTAATCCGAGTTCAGTCCCCTGTTTTTTTTTTGCCTCTTGCTGCGCAATGAGTTCATTTTGAAGGTCAATCACTTCCTTCAATTGCTTTTGAATCTCACTGTCTTCACCAAGTTGTTTACGTACAGTTTCTAGCTCTTTCGAAATGGAGCCTAAATGCTTTTTCAGCTTGCCATTTTCTTCAAGGATTTCTTCAACGCTTTTGACTGAGTTCTTAAATTGATTTTGTAGCTCGACTAAACGCGCGTCTTGTTCGATACGAATGTCTTTGATCGCGGATTCAAGCTCTTGCTTGGCTTCTTCAACATCCACTTTACGGGCTTGGGTGACCTTTTTCTTAGCTTGCTCTATGGTGGCATTATCTAGCATGCCATTTTTTTTCATTTCCCATAGTTCATCGTCTTGCTCTGAACGCTGGCGAGCTAAATTGGGATTGATTTGTCTGATCTCGCCCATCGACGGGATCTGTAGATAGGCGCCACTGCGCATGTGATTGAGGTTTTGATCCAAGAAAGAATCAGGATTTTTCTCGTACAGAGCCACCATCACCTGATAAATAGTAACCGACTCGTCAGGACGCACTTTTGCGGCAATACGCCACAAGGTATCGGTGGGCTTAATTGGCCCGACTGCTCGCCCTTGCATGCCATAATCGACTCCTTTAGGGCCCTTAAGTGGGGTGCCCTCTTGGGCATGGCCCGGAGTCACTAGCAGTGCAGACGCTAAGATACAAAATAAGGCTAAACCGCGCATGCTGATCCTTTCTGTTCAAACATTTAAAATGGCAGCATTGCTCCACCATTTTAAAAAACTCATTGCAAACTACCAACACAGCAAGCTGATTGCCGTGGTATTGTTATTATTTCTATTAGCAAGCTCTATTCCACATGCAAACTATAAACCAGAAAGTGCTGAATATCCATTGCAACATATTGAAAATTAACATCCTTATCAGATAAAAGGATGACTCTCAAAAAGCAACTGTATTTCAAAAAGATAACGGGATAGCGAGGGTTGCCGCAAAGCGGCAATTTTTTGACAACCACTGAGCTGTTTGCCAGCTCAGTGGTTAAACTGTTACAGGTAAGATTCGATTAAAGCTTCAGCAATTTGCACGCTGTTGGTCGCCGCGCCTTTACGGATATTGTCAGACACAATCCATAAGTTTAACCCATGCGGGTGTGATAAATCCTGACGCACACGGCCGACGTAAACTGCATCGCTGCCGCTGGCGTCGCTCACTGGCGTTGGATAGTCTTGCTCGTCTTCAATCAATTCAACCCCTGGTGCGTCACGTAGCAAGTCTTTGACGTGTTGCAAGTCATACGGCATACGTGTTTCTAAATGAACCGCTTCAGAGTGACCATAAAATACCGGCACTCGTACCGCCGTTGGGTTCACCATCACTGTGCTATCACCCAAGATTTTTTGCGTTTCCCAAATCATTTTCATTTCTTCTTTGGTATAGCCATTCTCTTGGAATACATCGATTTGCGGAATGACGTTAAACGCGATTTGCTTTGGAAACACTTCGTTGTCCATCGGGCGACCATTCATCAAATTCGCCGTTTGGCGCACTAGCTCTTCGACAGCTTCTTTGCCCGCACCAGATACCGACTGATAAGTAGAGACGTTAATACGGTCAATACCATAAGCTTCATAAATTGGTTTAAGTGCCACCAGCATTTGAATGGTTGAACAGTTTGGGTTGGCAATGATGTTACGATTACGAAAATCCGCCAGCGCTTCTTTGTTTACTTCCGGCACCACTAATGGCACATCGTAGTCGTAACGAAATTGCGAGGTATTGTCGATTACCACACAGCCTGCTTCTGCGGCAATCGGTGCGTATTGCTCAGAAACACTCGCGCCTGCTGAAAACAACGCAATATGCGCATTGGCAAAATCAAACTCAGCCACATCCAACACGGTCAATTTTTTTCCGTTGAACTCAACTTCGTCGCCTGCGCTGCGGCTGCTTGCTAATGGATACAAGGTATCAACCGGAAAACGACGCTCTTGTAAAATTTCGATAATTTGTTTGCCTACCAGGCCAGTTGCACCTAAAACGGCAACATTGTATTTCTGTGACATGGATGTCCTCGTCGGTTAATGTGTTGCTACCACCGCAAAGCCGAGCTGCGCTAATACTGGCGCAAAATCGTTTGCATTGGTTATGGTCAACGTGCTGAATTCACGTCTAACAGGATAATTCTTTCTTAAATAATCAAAGCCATCTGCCGCTAAGCGGCTACGCAATAAGCCATCATCACGGCGCACATCGTAAATTAAATGCACCAAACGGCCTAAGTCGGCGTCTGTGAATGTTGCTTGCAACTGGCATGCAGTTACAGCTGGCTCAGGTAAAAACGCTGCCAATGCTTTATCTGCGTTTAACCCTTGTAATTGACACCAAGCTTGATAAAGCATTTGCGTGCCGCGAGCTTTGCCCTCTAAGGTGTGGCCAGCAATATGGACCGTAGCAAAACGCACATAAGCTAACAAATCGGTTAGGATATGCGGCTCGTTTTCCCACACATCAAGCGCCACTTGCCAGCCTGCACCACGCTGCAAATGTTGTAATAACGCTTGGTTATCTATCACATCACCTCGGCTGGCATTGATAAGCCAAGCATTTGGTTTCAGCCTTGCTAAACGCTGTGCATCTATTAAGTGCTTGGTGCAATGTGCACCGGTTTTCACTAACGGCACATGGCAAGTGACAATATCAGCCTCTGCCAATACCGTGTCCACATCCACGTGCTCTGGCAAAGAGCCAGCCTCATGACGTAACGGGTCGCATAACAACAATTTCATACCTAAGCTTGCGACTTTTTCACGTAAGCATTGGCCGATATTACCTACCCCAATAATACCTAAAGTTTTTCCCGCAAGTGGCGTGGCGTTTTCTTGGCTAAACGCCAACATCACGCTAATCACGTATTCCGCCACTGCAATGGCGTTACAACCCGGCGCACTGCTAAAAGCGATACCACGCTCGGCTAGATACACGCTATCAACATGATCCACACCAATGGTCGCGGTGCCAACAAATTTCAGTTTATTGGCATTTTGCAACATCGCGGCATTGACCTTAGTGACAGAGCGCACCAACAAGACATCAACGTCAATTAGTTGCTCAGGCGTGAGGCTACGGCCATCAAAACGGGTAACTTCACCAAATTCGGCGAAAAATGCTTCAACCAACGGCATATTCTGGTCGGCAAGGATTTTCATAAACGCTCTTTGTTATTTAGGGGCATGCTGTTAGATGGGTTATTGTAACCGAATAGCGAAAAAAAGGCAGGCGTTAAGCGATACAAATAAGAGGCATGGTAACTGGGAAAAAGTTGCAGATACGTGCCAGTAAAGCACACGTATCCACACTTAGGTTATCTAAAAATTAACTTAGAAGCGGGTTTTCACTCCCAAATTTACCGTGCTGCCGACACCTTTGACGTTATAGCTGCCATAGGCATACGATTGTGATTTTGCTGGATAATAGTCGAGGTTAAAGAGGTTATGTACCGCAAAGTAGCCTTGCCAATTGGCTGCAAATTGATAGCTGCCACTTAAGTTAGTCACAAAATAGCTGTCAACCGGCGCTTGATCCGCCACATACTTACCAGCACTATTTGGCGCAAAACGCTTACGATCACCGACATAAATGCTATCTAAATTTAGGGTGAGCGCATCGGTTGCTTGCCATTTTAGCGCTAACGTTGCCTTGGGTGCGCTTATCTGCCGCGCGCCTAAATAAGTGTCGGTATCGGTTTGTTTACCTTCCACATAGCTGTAGCTCGCCGTCATCGACAATGCTGGGGTAAATTTATGGCTTAACAGTGCCTCACCACCCCAGATTTCTTGTGGCGCACGTACTGGTTCGTAAATGCCAGTTTGCGCGTTAAATTTGTTGGAAGTGCCGAGCTCTGAGGTGCTACGAAATAGCGCCAACTCAAAGCGCGTGGTGCTGAATTGTGAACTAAAGCCCAGTTCATAGTTGTCGATAATAGCCGCTTCAGTTTGAATATCCGCGATATCGGTTACGGTTGCTGCGCGTAGCAACAAGCCTAGATCAGAAATATCGGCACCCTGTGAAATACTAATAAACGGACTAAAATACGCGTGCCAGTTATATTTAAGGCCAAGGTTATAGGTGGTCGCACGGTAATCTAAGGTGTCCCCTTTGACTTTTACTGCGGTTGAACATTGTGTTGGCGACGAGCAAAGTTTCAGGGTTTCATAATCATCAACCTCTAAGTCGATGTTTTCCTGCCTTACCCCAGCCTTTAACACTAAATCTTCGCCAAACAACCACTTAGATTGCACAAAGCCCGCCAAACTTTTCATGGCCATTTCTGGCACCCACATGCGGCCATCAACTAAAGGTTGCGAGCTGGTGTCTTCCAGCGCATCAATACCATAAATTAAAGTGGTGCTAAAGCCATCAAATTCAAAGCGCGAATTAAAGGTGGTACGCAAACCGGATTTTTCTGAGCGAATAATAGATTGGCCACCATCTAAACCTAAATCGGGATTAGCCAAACGCGGTGAGTAGAAGAACACGTTTTCAATGGTTTGCTGATAAACATCAATATTCAACTGGGTATTGTCAAAAAGCGCGTAATCAACGTACTTTAAGCTAAAGTTAGTGTTGCCATCGGGGCCTTGTGGCTTACCTTGTTTTTGTAGCTCCACTGGGACATGAATGGCATAGGTTTTTTCGCCACTATTGATGTCATTAACCACATCACCTAAATCGGTTTTTTGCTGCGAGCTATATTGGTTAAAGCTCACCGTTAGGCTTTTATCTTGGTCAAAATCGTACCCGACCTTAACAAAGACGTTTTCCGTTACCGCATCCGACAATCCATACTGCAAGCCTAAAATATCGCCTTCGGCGTCACGTTGTACGCCGTTTTCTTCATAACTAGCACTGACTAAGTAGTTGAACTGGTTGATTTGACCTTGCACTAACCCCGCAGCCCGCACACCTGCCGACTCAGCGGTTTTCACCGCACTAAAACGGCTGCTTAAACTTGCTTCGCCACTTAGCGCACTGCCAGCGCTGGCCTTTTTGGTAATAAAGTTGATAATCCCGCCCGCTGCGCCGTTACCATAAATCGACGTTGCCCCTTTGATGACTTCAATGCGCTCAATGGCACTGGGGTCAATGGTGCGTACATCCAAAGCACCGTTTCGTAGTGGTGTCGATTGCGGTACACCGTCTATCATCACTAACGGATTGCGGCCACGTAAGGTTTGCCCTGAGTTACTTGAAGAGCCCGTATCCGCTGCTAAACCCGGCACCAAATTCGCTAGTATGCTTTGCATTTCAGGATTAACGAGCATTTGCGCCTGAATATCCTGCTGAGTAATGATAGTAATGGACGCTGGGACTTCGTCCATACTTTCTGCCACACGTGAGCCTGTTACTACGATGCGCTCTGGAGGGATATCAGACTGCGAGTGAGTGTTATCAGCGTAAAGTGTGGTATGAACCATTAAGGCAAGTAAAGAGACAGAGGTAGTGCCAAGGCGCATGGCTGGTTTCCTTTTAACTATGATTGTTATTTGCGCGGGCATACTAAAACAGCAAGTTAATTATTGCAAATTGTTCTCATTGTTATTTTTACTGCAATATTTACCACGTACAGAAAACAACTACGTTGCAAGGTATTCAGGTGCCGATATTGCGGCGAAAAGACAGGAAAATCATGGATAAACAACAAACAAAAAAGCCAGGCTGAGCCTGGCTTTTTAGTGATTTTATCGCAACATTTATGCTTTGTACTTTTGCATCACCAACGTAGCGTTAGTACCACCGAAGCCAAAGCTGTTAGACATGACGATATTCAGCTCTGCGTCACGGCGCTCAGTTACGATATCTAAGCCTGCCGCTTCTGCGTCTAGCTCATCGATATTGATAGAGGGCGCCACAAAGTTATTTTCTAACATTAGCAATGAGAAAATCGCTTCATGCACACCAGCTGCACCTAATGCGTGGCCTGTCATCGACTTAGTTGAGCTGATGGCAGGTGAATTATTACCAAACAATTCTTTGATGGCGCCTAGCTCTTTCACATCACCAACAGGCGTTGAAGTGCCGTGGGTATTTAAGTAATCCACTTTACCATTCACGGTCGCCAATGCTTGCTTCATACAACGCACCGCACCTTCGCCTGATGGTGCAACCATGTCAAAACCGTCAGAGGTTGCACCGTAACCAACGATTTCTGCATAAATGTGCGCGCCGCGCGCTAACGCGTGCTCAAGCTCTTCAACTACCACGATACCGCCGCCGCCAGAAATAACAAAACCGTCACGGTTAGCATCATAAGTACGTGATGCCTTTTCTGGTGTTTCGTTATATTTGGTAGAAAGCGCGCCCATCGCGTCAAATTCCATGGCTAATGTCCAGTGTAGCTCTTCACCACCACCGGCAAAGATCACATCTTGTTTGCCAAGTTGAATTTGCTCAACTGCGTTACCGATACAGTGCGCAGAAGTCGCACAAGCTGAACTGATTGAGTAGTTTACGCCTTTGATTTTAAATGGCGTTGCCAAACATGCAGAAGTGGTACTCGCCATAGTACGTGGCACCATGTATGGTCCGACTTTCTTCACGCCTTTCTCACGTAAAATGTCTGCCGCTTCAACTTGGTACTTAGATGAACCACCACCTGAGCCAACGATGAGGCCAGTGCGCTCATTAGAGACTTGATCTTCTGCTAAACCTGAATCAGCAATAGCTTCTGCCATTGCGATATAAGCGAATGCCGCAGCATCGCCCATGAAACGGTGGGCTTTACGGTCAACAAACTCTTTCACATCGATATCAATTTTACCCGATACTGTGCTGCGTAAGTTGTATTCCACAAACTCAGGGTTGTGTGCAATACCGCTTTTGCCTGCTTTTAATGATTCTAGTACTTCTTGCTTGTTGTTACCGATGCTCGAAACCACACCGATCCCCGTAATAACGGCTCTTCTCATGGGAATTCCCTTAGAAATATACTTAATTGCAATTATTTTACGCTGAAACTCACTGCAAAGTGGTCAGCTTTCCAGCGTACAACCGTAAACTGAAATGCACTTTATAAATAACAACGGACGAAAGCAAAGAAAACTCGTAAAATAGTCGAACTCTTTGACTTAAATTAACCACTTTGGGGATAACTTGCGGCCATGATTGAACACGCCAAGATCCATTTTAACGAGCAAGGCACGCCTGTTGCTGATCTGTTTGACGACGTGTACTTCAGTAATGATGATGGCCTCGCCGAATCCCAATTTGTCTTTTTTACGCAAAATCGTATCGCAGAGCGATTACAAAACCATGACCGTGACCAATTTGTGATTGCGGAAACCGGATTTGGTACTGGTCTGAATTTTTTAATGGCTTGGCAACAGTTTAATGCACTTAAAGCCACTTGCCAGTTACCACGCCTACATTTTATTTCGTTTGAAAAATTTCCACTAACCCAAGCCGCCTTAGTACAAGCATTGCAAGCTTGGCCAGCTGTTGCGGAACTGGCTAACAAACTGTGTGCACAGTACCCGATGGCATTACAAGGTTGCCATCGCCTCGAATTTAATGACGGCGAAGTGGTACTTGATTTATGGTTTGGCGATGTAAAACAAAGCTTGCCGCAGCTTAGCTATGCGCGTGATGGTATCGTCGATGCGTGGTTTTTAGATGGTTTTGCGCCAAGTAAAAACCCCGAAATGTGGACAGCCGACCTGTTTACTGCCATGGCAAACTTAAGCCGCCACAGCGCCACTCTTGCCACTTTTACCGCTGCGGGTTTTGTTCGTCGTGGTTTGCAAGAGGCGGGTTTTACTATGCAGAAGCAAAAAGGCTACGGCAAAAAACGTGAAATGCTAGTTGGCAGCCTTAGTGCGCCTACTAGCAAAGGTACTGAGCGCCCGTATGCTGCCCACTCCCCTCGTAGCTTAGCCAATGTTGCCATTATAGGCGGTGGCATTGCCACCAGCAGCTTGCTCTATAGCCTGTGTAAGCGCGGCAAAAAGGTCAGTTTATTTTGTAAAGACAGCACCTTAGCACAAGGCGCCTCACACAATCGCCAAGGCGCGGTATATCCGCATTTACAAGCAGACTTTACCCTGCAAAGCGAAATGTATGCGCACAGCTTTTTATACGCCAAACGCCTGTACACGCAGCTTTTGACTGACGGCTTTCATTATGCCCATGATTGGTGCGGCGTGCTCATTCAAGCAGTCAGTTCAACCATTGCAGAGCGCCAAGCCAATATCATTGCCAAAGGCAGTTGGCCAAATGCGCTTATTCGCGCTGTAGACCTTGATGCGGCCGATAAGTTAGCAGGTGTACCCACAGGTTACAGTGGTCTTTTTATTGAACAAGCTGGTTGGGTAAGCCCTCCAGAACTCACCCAAGCCTTGTTTACCAAGGCTGCGAGTTTAAGCACCATTCATAGCCACTTTAACACTGAGATTAAGCGCCTTGAACAAACCACTGAAGGTTGGCTACTACATAGCAAAGACGCAAGCTTTGGCCCATTTAGCGATGTGATTGTTGCAATGGGCGAACATAGCGATGCTTTTATCCAAACCGCGCAATTGCCGCTTCATGGCGTGCGTGGGCAAGTCTCGCATATTGCTGCCAGCCCAAGTTCAAACCAGCTAAAAACTGTGCTGTGCCATAAAGGTTATTTTACTCCCGCACTAGATGGCCAACATTGCATGGGCGCCACTTTCGATAAACACAGTAAATCGCGCGCGGTGACTGAGGCTGACAACGACACCAATCGCAAACAGCTAGAAGGCTTTTACGGCACTGAACCTTGGTGCCAAGAATTAGGCGCTATAGTGAATGCCAAAGCTGCGGTGCGCTGCTGTTTTTACGACCATTTACCTATGTTAGGTGAAGTCATCGACGAGCAAGATTACGAGCACGCTTTTGCCAATTTACGTAAAGGTAAGCAGTTTGACTTTGCCCCGCTACAGCGACCACAGCAAGGACTCCATGTTTTTACTGGGCTAGGTGCGCGTGGTTTATGCTCAGCGCCTTTGCTCGCTGAACACTTAGTGGCAAGCTTGCTTGGTGAGCCTCGGCCATTGTCTCATCGCTTAAGCGAAGCGACCCACCCCGCCCGCTTTGTGATCCGCGCACTACTTAGAAAAGAACGTTAACCGCAAAAATAAACAGGGCTACCAATGCAGCCCTTTTATAGTTGTAAGTTCAATGTGATTAAGGGCGCGCGAGTTGAATAACCACGCGGCGGTTTTTACCACGGCCAATCACGGTCTCGTTGTCCGCGATATGGCGTTTTTCACCAAATCCTTCGGTATCGATGCGTTTTTCTTCCACTCCTAATGCCACCATATAATCTTTGATGGCTTTAGCGCGCTTTTTCGACAAGGTTAAGTTGGTTTCACGGCCACCGTAGCTGTCGGTATAGGCTGAGATCTCAATCATCGCAATTTCTGGGTCGTTTTTAAGATACTCGCCTATCATATCCAAGCGCTTTTGCGAGTCTTTGGTCAGCTCGCTAGAATTGGATTTATAATTCATCACGGTAAAGGCAATGTCTTCAAAGCTGTATGGCAGTAGCTCGTCACGGCATTGCAAAAACGCCCAATATGCTTGCTTAAAGTTGACCGACGACAAAGCGACGCTCACTTGGTCAACGCTATTTTGCCAATCTTTATAATAAAAGGTGGGGAAATTGCCCTTCTCTAACTCAGTGAGCATTTCCCAAGCGTTGGCATTGCCAAGCTCACCATCAAATTTTTTCAGTAACTTCATGGTGGCGAAGTCGCGCGCAGGTAAGCCGGCGCGCCATGCAGGCGGTACAGACTGGACACCGGCAAACTGATAGCTCTCGGGCCGCACAACCATATCAAGATTGAAGTTCAAATCTTTGTTTTTACTGGCTTTGACTGAGAATATCGCATCACCATAATAAGGCACTTCATGCTGAAGCTCGCAGGCTAAACGCTTGCTTTTATTGACGTTCCAATGCGAGGTGTCAGCAGTGGCGGAATATTGCCGCATTGCAGCAGCAGTATTTAAACTCACGCTGCCGACAAGCATACAGAGCATCGCGGAGATAACCTTTTTTGCTGCACGATTATTGAGAGTTTGCCGAATATACTGCACTTTTATCACCTATTTGTTTCACTATCTGCTCGTCAGAGAACTGCCAGATGTGCTCAGACACGCCTAACTATATCGTGATTATGCAATAGCTGTGCCTTGATTTTCAGTTATCTGACCAACTGGGGCTGGTCAATCACTGCATAACTTTGCGATAATACCGCGCTCTACTAAGCAAAAACTAGCAGCAACCAACAGTTATGACGCATACTGAGCCAACCACTACCCTTTTTGCCAAGCGCTTTCGCGGCTTCTTTCCTGTCGTTATCGACGTTGAAACCGCAGGCTTTAACAAAGATACTGATGCGCTGCTAGAAATTGCCGCCTCTACCTTAAAAATGGATGACAACGGCCTACTTAGTATAGATCAAACCATTCATTTCCATGTTGCACCATTTGAAGGCGCCAATATTGAGAAAGCCGCAATAGAATTTAACGGCATTGACCCGTTTTCACCACTGCGTGGAGCGGTTGACGAAGACGAAGCCATTAAAGAAATTTGCAAATTAGTGCGCAAAAAACAAAAAGACGCGGGCTGTAGCCGCGCGGTCGTCGTGGCGCACAATGCCGCGTTTGATCATGGTTTTTTAAATGCCGCAATAGAGCGCTGCCATATCAAGCGTACACCGTTTCACCCGTTTGTCAGCTTTGATACTACGTCGTTAGCTGGCCTTGCTTTGGGGCAAACAGTGCTGGCCAAAGCCTGCCTTGCTGCGGGGATTGAATTTGATAATAAACAAGCACATAGCGCACTATACGACACTGAACGTACCGCTGAATTATTCTGTTATATTGTAAATCGTTGGCAAGCATTAGGCGGTTGGCCTTTAGCCACAGTTGATGATGGCACTGAAAACGAAGCCGAAAGTTCAACTGAGTAAGCGAACTGATTTAGTCTAAATTGAGCGTACCCCACTGCGCTAGGTAGCAAATTGTTGGGTGATCTTACCCTCATCCAACTTCAGCATATGCGGTGGGTAAATGCGCGAAAACAGCATACAGTCCCGCGCAATTTTTAACTCCACCCCAGGGTGCATCAATTCGTTGACTTTCACTCGACTCATCGCCAACAAACGTTTGATTTTTTGCTGCACCAACTGAGTATTGCGACGATTACGCGCCATATGTAACGAGAGTTGCTTTTCACCAGCAGCCAACTTTTGCAAATACATATCGCGCTTGGTTGATTTAGGTGATTCATGCGCCTTTTGTTTAGCTTGCTGTAGCGCTACGGCTTTGGCTGCCAATAACTTTTCAAACTCTTTAAACTGCTGCTGCTTTTCACGCAGTGAATGCCAATCTTGCGCAATTGAAATACGCGTGCGAGTGCCAGATGGTGCGCCAATTTCACCGGTTTCAATACGCATCGCATCAAGGATATTGCCGCCGATGATTTTACCGCGTGGCGTTTCGCCTTTACCAACCCGAATAAGGCGCCGCGAGCTTAAGTCGCAGTGCAAAGCTTGCTTATCAATAAACAAGTCTTGCTCGCTGTGGATTTTACAATACTGAGCGTAACCAATAGAAACCGTGCGTTTGGCGTTAATCGAGCAAGAAAACGGCTCACCTTCCCCGCGCTTACGGCCTATGGCACCAAGTACCACAGTGATCGCACCATCACACTCAAGCGATGCCGATTCAACAAAACCAATTACCGTAATATCGCCGCTGGCTTTTACTTTCATCCCATCTTTAATATCACCGCTGACAATCACGCTACCATCAAACTCGACATGACCGGTGGTTACATCAATATTTTCATAGCACAGCACATCGTCAACCCGCATACCACGTGGCTGCGCCACCGGCACACCTTTGGCATCGGCAATTAATAAATTTGGATCACTGGGGTCGATGCGCGTACCGTCGAATACTTGAATTTCAAAATCGCGCCCAGGTTTTGGCGCTACGGTATCGCCAAACACTGTAAAACCTTCTTCGCCCGGTGTAGCTGGCACCCGTTTCATCAGGGGAGTACCCGGTTTAACCGTAATAATAGCGCCTAAGTCGCGCATATCGACTTTGCCACCATCGCGTTCTTGGGGACTGAGAATTCTGTCCTGCGCTGTCATACACAACCGCACAAAACGCGCATCACAACCATCTTTTGGCCGTTGTCCATGGGCAACAATCGCGCTATAGGTAGTGCCTGCTTCTAACTCTAACTGCTGGCCTAGGAATTTATCGAGCGCCTGCCGGTTAACACCGCGCACCACACCCGCTTGTTTGAGAATAGTTTGGGCTTGGTCGACATTGACCAGTTTGCCACCAAAAGCCGTGGTGATACGTGCTTCTGCAAGCATATTGTTATCGCTAACACGCACCGTCATTTGCGCATTCACTGCATTCGCGATAACCAAGGAGGTTTTGCTTTGGTCGTGACTAGGATTAAACAAACTACCAATATTGGCATGGATCAGCTCAAAATCGGCATAAGCAGACTGCTCCAGCAGCTCAACAAGCTGAGCACTGGTAACTGGAAACCCCGATTCCTTCGGATGACTAACTAGGCTTAATTGCCCTGATTGTTCATCGAAACTAAACAGCGACATGCACAAACTTCCGATCAAAGACTCGATTTTGTTATTGTTATATACTGCTTGGGCTATTTGAGCACAGATGTATGACATTGTTAAGCATTTGCAATTACACAATGATACAAAATATAAATGATTGTAAACAAGAGTAGCACACAAATTAGCCAAGTGACTCAAATAAAACAAATTACCGATAAACGTGCTTGAGTTGCGTCGCTAAACTCAGCTATACTTGCTTTACCAATCTGAACAAGATTCAGGGGCCGATTAGGATTCGACGGAATTCAAGAAGCCTGAGGTGCATGTCGAGGACGCGGTTGGCCTCGTAAAAAAGCCGCATTTAAAGTAATCGCAAACGACGATAACTACGCTCTAGCGGCATAATAGCCCGCTAGCACTCTCCCAAGCTCTCTTGTGGGCCTGGATTTTGAGTGTCACCCTACACAAGATCGCTACGGAAACCCTGGCCGGGGTTGAAGGGTTAAACTGAAGCGGCCTCGCCTTTATTAATCGTGTCTGCCCGAGTTTTAAAGGTTAACCAATAGGCAAGACTAAGCATGTAGGACCGAAGGTCGAGGCTTTTCGGACGGGGGTTCAAATCCCCCCGGCTCCACCAAATAAAAGCAAGTTAAAACAGCCAGTTAGAGAGAAATCTTTAACTGGCTTTTTTGTTTCTAGCATCATAGTGTCCACATCGTGCCCACATTTTTTTAGAGTGGCAGCAAAAAGAGAAGCGAGATTTAGGGTGATATTTATTACCCTTACGTAAAAACTTTACCGCGAATAACTTCAATGTTTTTGGTCATGCTACCGCCCAGCTGATATCCGACGATTTAGATCACAACTTTGAAAACCAAGTGTCATTTCCATTGTATTAACTTAACATACGCATCGCTAACACTTTACTTTCTAGGAATGCTATCAACATGGATGAATATCAGTATCTTATTCTCACTTCGTACCTCGGAAAGTGGATTGATAAAACGAATGAAATCAAATCCCTTACACCATATCGTTCTGGTTACAATGTCGAGTATAAGGACGGCATTTATAAATATGGCCACTCGAAGATAAAAGTCCTTACTAAACCTGAAATCGTTGCTGTTGGCGATCATGATATTTTTGTCTATGGCAAACCATTAAGAACAGGCACATACACAGTTTTAAAGTTTACAGATTACTTTTGTGTGTTTATTGACGGCAACAAAACGCACTATCCAATTGCAGCAGTTTCTTTTGTGAAAAATATTGCCCAAACACAAAAAACATTGGAAATAGTTAAGTACTATGCAAAGCTTGCTCATCTGAAAAAAGATGAAAAAGGCTCTCAACATTTACATTATTATTACTCCAATAAACTCCGACTTATATCTGATGATTCAATAGCGGCAAGATTTATAGACAGCTGTAGTCCCTGCTATATTACACACAACGAAACGCTTATTTTTCCATTTGGTATTAATCTTTCTCAACGTCAGGCATTGAAAAACGCTTTAAACTCACAATTAAGTTTAATTCAAGGGCCTCCAGGTACAGGTAAAACTCAAACTATCTTAAATCTTATTGCCAATTTGATCATGCAAGGTAAGTCTGTTGCTGTTGCTGCGGGTAACAATTCTGCCGTAGCTAACGTACATGAAAAACTTGAAAAGTCTAATCTTGGCTTTTTAGCTGCGGTGCTTGGCAGTAAAAAGAACGTCGATGCTTTTTTTGAGAACCTCCCTACAAGACCTGATATGTCTGAATGGCATATTCCACCCGCTCAACAATCGTCTATTAAAAAAATTTTGGCCGAGCTAGATACGCGGATAACAGAGCTGCTAGAAAGTAAAAATCTCCTCGCAAAAGAAAAGTCGTACTTAGATAAGTTGACTCTGGAGAAAAGATATTTCGACAAAAACTTTGGAAGTGTTCCCTTAGAGTTAGACAGATTGTCAATCTTTCAAAGGTGGCAAACTCCCGCAATACTCAATTTTATGGCGGACTTTGAATACCACTCTCAGTTTGACATCTTAACTTGGAAGACCAAACTTAAATGGCTATTCAAATATCGCATATATAAATTTAGTGAACTAAACGACTTCGAACAAGATGCATTCAAACGGCTCATTAGTAAATTTTATCAATCAAAAATAACGGAAACAGAGCAAGTTATATATTTACTTGAACAAAAACTTGACACTGAAGGCTTTGAAACTCTTTTAAAAAGACAGAGCGAACTATCCATGAGGCTTTTCAAATCATTCATTGCCAACAAGTATTATGGTAAAATTTTTAAATCAACCACGCCAGATAATTATAACAAACAAGGACATCAAGATTTTATAATACAGTTCCCTGTTACTTTGAGCACGACGGACTCCTTAATATCAAATAAACCAAACACGGCTTTGTTTGATTTTTTGATAGTAGATGAAGCTTCGCAGGTCAACCTACTCTCTGGTTTTTTGGCGATGTGCTGTGCTAAAAATATGGTTGTTGTAGGAGACATCAAACAGCTTCCGCATATAGCAGAAGAAGAGCTTAAGATAGATATCCACTGTGAGTTTGGGCAAACATCACCTTATGATTATAAAAGAAACAGTTTACTTGCTAGCCTAACCAAACTATTTCCCTCTAGCCCAACAACGCTCCTCAAGGAGCACTATCGTTGCCATCCAAGAATCATCGAATTTTGTAATCAGAAATACTATGGTGGTGAACTTGTCGTTATGACCGAAGGGCATTCCGAACCATTCAAAGTCATTAAGACTGAGAAGGGAAATCATGCAGCACCTGTTTTGGATAGCAAAGGATTGATTAACCAGAGAGAAATTGATGTTATTGAGCAAGAAGTCCTACCAATAGAATTGGCCCATACCTCGCCTGAAAATATTGGTGTGATCACCCCTTATCGTGCACAGGCGGATAAATGTAGCGCCCATTTCAATCAAATTGGTATAGACGCAAATACTGTACATAAATTTCAAGGTCGTGAAAAAGATGCAATTATTTTTACCACCACAGCAAATAAAATAAATCGACACATAGACCAATCTGAATTAATCAATGTTACAGTGTCCAGAGCAAAAAATCGTCTTACTTTTGTTTCATCACAAAATCTAATAAAAGAGCATGGCACCAATATTGGCGACTTAATGCGCTATATTGACTATCAATCGGAGAGCCAAACAATATACGAAAGTGAAGTTGTTTCAATATTCGACTGCTTGTACCGAGAGTATTCAGAAAAACTAAACACATTTATGAGCAAAGTAAAACGAAATTCAGAATTCCTTTCTCAAGACTTAATGTCAACATTGATTGATGAACTACTTAGTAGTGGGAATTATTCATGCTTAACATATAAAAAGGACTACTCGCTAGCATTCCTATTTAGTCGGTTCGACGTGTTTACAAATCAAGAAGCTCAGTTTATCCAACATCCTTCTAGCCATGTCGATTTTATCTTTTATAACACTATGGACATGCTGCCTGTGCTAGCAATAGAAGTTGATGGTTATAATTACCATGACCTCAACCCACTTCAACTAGATAGAGACGCGATTAAAAATAGCATTTTCAACAAAGCAAAAATACCGCTATATAGGTTTTCAACCAAAGGTAGCACAGAAAGAGAAAAGTTAGTTGAGTTACTATCTCCTTGGAAAGTGTCCACGGATTAAATACGACATTCATAGGTAAAGTCTAAAACTTGCTGTAGCACAACAACTATAATTCATAAAATTTTAATACAGTTTTACGCACACTTCGCCTCCAGTCATCTAGAAAATGCGATTAGGTTAGGGCCAAACATTAAAATTTGAAAAGTATCTGTCCAATCTTATAGTTTGGGCAATAAATAGCCTGCATCGTGGTCTGGCGCATAATATCTTAAAGTTCTGTGATAGCATATTATTAATGCTTGCTTTGTTTCGTAATAGTTCAGGTAAAGTTGTGCTTTAAGCTCTAATGTATCACATGATAACTCTTTCGTGGCTACAAGATTTGACCACGCACGAGCCACAGCGTTGGTAAGTTTGGGAAAGTAGTCAATCATCCGCTCTTTATTCAAAAGTCGATAGCTCTTTTCATCTTCAGACAATAATCTGTGAATCAAATCTGAAACTGAAGTTTCTGGATTGATTCGTAATATTTCGAACCCACCTTCTGCAGGCTCCAGCCAAATATACTCGCCATTTCGGAAACCTACTTTTCTAGTACTTGTAAGTGCTTTAGAAATTTTATTTTCGAATTCTTTTTTTTCCTCTATTGTCATTTCGCTAAGTAATAAAGTAGATTCATAACCTAAAAGAAAAAACAAAATTTCGTCCCTTGCCCGTAACGTTCTTGACGCTGACAAAACTGACATTGCAAAAACTTCCTTCTGATGCTCTCTCGGAATAACGTATATAAAGTATTGGAGAACTATTGCAGCAACTATCGAATAAGAAACATTTGTAAGAAAATTAGAAAAATCAAAGAAACAAACAAACAATGTTAAGTTAACACCCAATATCAATGAGTTTTGATTAATCTCATCATCTGTAAGAAAGGCACGAAGAAAGCGCCCAAAAGACCTCTTAACTCTAGCTAAAACTCCGCACTTTGGATTTGAACTTAAAACACAAACAAAATACTCACTAAAAAACCTCCTTGGATTTGCGATTAAATATTTTACAACAAAGTTAAAACAAAATAAAAACAACACATACAAGGCATATTTTAAATAACTCACTTCGCTTCCATCTATTAAATTGCCGAAAATATTAATAATGAAGCTTTCCAATTGTGGATGAGAAAGTATAAATTCTACCAAACCAATTAAGAAATATAGAATGGAAAATGTGATAGCCACAAATATAGTTGCAGCGATTTCAACTGTTACTGACCGGATATTAAACGACATAAGCTTGCAGATGGTAACGGAACATTAACCACATACTGCCCACATTCGTTATACCGAGCAAGGTACAAACAGATTACACCAGATTACAGGCCATTGATTTAATTGTAAGTTATTGTTTTTAAAAGGCAGGTAATATGAGCGAAGCATTTTCAAAAGGACGTCCCCCCGGCTCCACCAAATAGCACGACTGAAACCCCATTAAAACACTTGATTTTAATGGGGTTTTGTTTTTTGTGGTGTTTGAACAATGTCTCTATGAGAACTATAACGGGGCATGATATGTCCCGTTATAGTCCCGCATATTTGAAGGCTTAGCTTTGTCATATTTTAGCGTCACTCAATGCGCCCACACTCTCCCTTATCCTCGGTACGGCAAAATCTAAAAAACAACGCATTTTTAGTGGCATTATACGTTTTTCGCCATGCACTAGATGGATAGGAACGGGAGCAGGTTCGTATTCGGGTAAAATCAGCGTCAACGCGCTCGATTGTAACGCCGCATAAACTTGGTAATGCAATTGCTGGGTTACCCCAACACCGTCGATGGCGGCTTGTAGCGCGCATTCACCATTGGTGACCTCTAAACGTGAGGTAATAACAGGTGTTATGGTCTTTTGTGTTTCTGGGTGTTGGTACTGCCAATGCGGTGTTGGCATTGCACTTTTAATGGTAATACAAGGTAAATGTGGTAAATCAGCTGGGCTTACAGGTTGCACGTATTGGCTTAGCAACTGCGGGCTTGCACAGGTAACCGTGCGTATTGTACCTACCGCGGTGGCGTATAAACTGCTGTCGGGTAGTGCACCAATGCGCACCGCCATATCGATATGTTCATCAAGCAAATGCAAATTTCGGTCAGATAAATTGAGCTTAATATTGATATCAGGGTAAGCGGCTAAAAACTCGCTTACCACTGGCAATACATGTAGCCGACCAAACATCACTGGCGCGGTAATAACCAGCTCCCCTTTGGGAGTTTGATATTCTCCCAGTGCGTGCTGCTCAGCCTCGGCAACTTGTTCTAAGATGCGTTTGGCTGCTGCTAAATAACCCTCTCCCGCATGGGTTAAAGTAAGCGCTCGCGTAGTACGTTTTAACAGACTCACGCCAAGCTGCTTCTCAAGCTCAGCCACTTTACGGCTCAAGGTGGCAAGTGGTATATCCATTGCCTTGCTGGCCGCAGAAAAGCTCCCCTGTTCAATCACTTTGACCAACATCGCCATAGCAGCCAGTTTGTCCATTGATGCGCCCCGCTTTTATTATTCCAATTATTGAGAATATGATTCTTAATTTAGCTAGATTATCTTTAATTTTGTTGTATGTCATATTTCTGCATGTTGAAAACACCATATTATTGGAATTGTAATGACAGTAACGAATCCCATTCCTCACCCAGCCATGGCACTCAGTTATGACCATGTTGGGATCCGCGTCTCAGACCGTAAAGCCGCGCTCGCCTTTTATGAGCAATTGGGTTTTAAAGAAACGTTTCACTTTGCCGATGGCGAAGCGAATGAAATGGTTACCCCGGCTGGGGTGCGCATTAACCTTATTTTTAATGGTGCAAAGCAACCAAAGCAGCACAATGTGTTGTTAGACGCGCCAATCAAACTACCGGGCATCACCCACCCCGCCTTTATCGTGGCAGATCTCGCTCTGTTACAAACTTGGCTAGAAGCACAGCAAATTCACATCACCGAAGGGCCAAAACAACTTGGCCCACGCCGCATTACGCTGTTTATTCGCGACCCAGACGGTAACGTGCTGGAATTTAATCAATTATTAGAACAGGAACCAACATGAAACTCTATGACCTTACGCTTTCTGGCAATTGCTACAAAGTCCGGCTGTTTGCTGCCTTAGCCAATATAGATTTAACCTTAGTGGCGGTAGATTTTATGGCGGGCGAGCATAAATCAGCTGAGATGTTGGCTTTAAATCCGTTTGGTGAAATCCCCATTTTGGTAGACGATAAAATCGTCCTGCGTGATGCGCAAGCTATTTTAGTGTACCTTGCCCATCGTTATGGTGGCGAAGCATGGTGGCTAGGTGAGGCACATTTACAAGGGGAAGTAGTGCAATGGCTGAGTGTGGCCGCCAATGAAATTCAGCACGGCCCCAATACTGCCCGTTTAATTGAAAAATTCAACGCGCCAAAAGATAAACACCGCGCCATCGCGCAAAGTAAGCAAATACTGACGTTACTTGAGCAGCATTTGTCAGCTAACTCGTGGTTAGCAGCTGGTCGCCCTACCATAGCTGAATGTGCCGTATTCCCTTATGTGGCATTAGCTGAGGAGGGCCGCATCAGCCTTGCTGCCTACCCAAAAGTGAATGAGTGGCTGTTGCGCGTCAAGCAACTACCTAATTTTGTCGCCATGCCGGGAGTGTAATCGGCGCTTAGATGGCAACGCACAACAATTGTCATTTCAAAGCCAGCCAAGTTTAAACTTGGCTTGCTTTACCCTCTGCCGAGGTTGATTAAATCTAGCGTGGACACTCAGGTTACAAACTGAATTTATCCGCAAAGAAATCAATAAATGCCTTGATGCGAGAAGCAACTGCAGAGTTTTTGTAATACACCGCATGGATCTCTTCCCTTGGATTTGGGCTCATCACGCTATTTGGCAAGACTTCCACCAGCCGATTGTTGTCTAGATCTTTGCGGATCATAAAATTAGATAACAGTGCAATGCCGTTACCGTTTAGCGCCAACTGCCTGATGGCCTCGCCATTACTTGCGCACAACGTGGCTTTCATTGCAATATCTTGTTTTAAATACCAATTATTTAATTTTGGCGCGTCAGCAAAACCGATCAATTGATGCTCCTGTAACTCATCAAGCTGTTTAGGAGTGCCATATTTAGCGAGGTACCGCGGGCTTGCGACCATATGCAGTGTGCTGCGGCCTAGTTTTCTGGCGTATAAATTGGAGTCCGCCAACTTGCCAATGCGAATGGCCACATCGGTTTTCTTTTCAATCAAGTCCACAATATTTTCATTGGAGATCAAATCCAATTGTAACTTTGGGTAGTGACGTTGAAAGTCTTCAACATAGGGTATAACTTGGTGAAACAAAAATGGACTGGCGGCATCAACGCGCAATTTGCCTTGCGGCTTACCTTTAAGATTATTTAGCGCTTCCTCGCCACGGTGCAGTAAATCTAGGCTGTCTTTTGCATAATGTAAAAAGACATGCCCAGCCTCAGTTAGCTCTACGCGTCTGGTACTGCGGTTAAATAACACTACCCCTAACTCTCGCTCAAGCCGCGCGATAGCCCGAGATACCGTCGCCACTTGGCTATTCAGTAAATTTGCCGCACCACTAAAGCTACCGCAGTCCACCACAGTGATAAAATGTTGTAGATCTTCAGTTTTAGATTTAGCCATAACCACACGTTTCACTTTAGTTGATTTAATGCAGTCTATCGCAAGAAATGAAATAAACTAAAGCCGATTATTACACTTTTAACAAAATTGTTTTGTCTCTGCAGCCATTTTTCACCCTGCCGGTTTGCCACACAATTTGCCTTACTTTAACCTTGTGAGGAATTAAATTATGCCGCTGGCATTACTTGCGCTGACCTTAAGCGCCTTTGCAATAGGAACCACTGAATTTGTAATTGTTGGGCTGGTGCCAACAATCGCAGCAGACTTGGGGGTTTCTTTACCTTCGGCTGGCCTTTTGGTCAGTCTATACGCTTTGGGCGTCGCCATTGGTGCGCCTGTTCTGACCGCTTTAACTGGGCGTTGGCAACGTAAATCCGTGCTAATCACCCTAATGGCGTTATTTGTGCTTGGCAATCTCTTGGCTTGGTATGCCCCGAGCTATGAAATGCTGGTGCTGGCACGCGTTATCACTGGGCTTGCACATGGCGTATTCTTTTCTATTGGTTCAACCATCGCCACCAGCTTAGTGGCAAAAGACAAAGAAGCCAGCGCAATTGCCACTATGTTCACAGGTTTAACTGTTGCGCTGGTCACGGGTGTACCACTCGGTACTTGGATAGGCCAAGAGCTAGGCTGGCGCGCGACCTTTTTAGTGGTGTCATTACTTGGCCTTATTGCACTGATTGGTAGCGCACTGTTGGTGCCAAATAATTTAAAACAAGCAACCCCAGCGAAAATTTCTGAGCAGCTTAAGGTATTAACCCAGCCAAGGCTACTTTTAGTGTACGCCATGACTGCGGTCGGTTACGGCGGCACTTTTGTCGCTTTTACTTACCTTGCGCCTATCTTAGAACAAGTGTCAGGCTTTGCTTCAGGCTCCATTGCTTTGATCATGCTAGTGTATGGCGTATCGGTCGCTTTTGGGAATATTTGGGGCGGTAAACTGGCTGATAGGCTAGGTCCAATAAAAGCATTACGGTTTATATTTTCAGCACTTGCGCTGGTATTGCTGACTTTTACCTTTACTGCCAGCAACCAAATTGGTGCGGTGTTAACGGTATTGGTTTGGGGGGCTTTTGCCTTTGGTAATGTACCGGGCTTGCAAGTATATGTGGTGCAATTGGCAGAAAAACATACACCAAATGCGGTGGATGTCGCATCAGGGTTAAACATCGCCGCATTTAACGTGGGTATTGCATTTGGTGCCGTCGTAGGTGGGGTCATTGTTGAAGGCATGTCGTTGACTGACACGCCTTGGATAGGCGCCATCATCGTGGTTATCGCCTTACTGCTAACCAAACTCTCAGGCGCATTGGATGCCAAAGCCCAACTCGCGTGATTGAAACGGATGGGGCTCTGCCCCATCACCGACGTAGTCTTTGTCGCTTGGCTTTTAACTTACCTGTAAATACTTAAACTGAATGCTGCTCGCAATTAAACGCTAACTGATTTAAAACCCATCGCACCAGTCTAGGCCAATACAGTGCCTTAAATCTGCCTACACCAAAGATTCATTAATGGCTTTGATCACCGCTTGCGTGCGATCAGCGACCTCTAACTTAGCCAAAATGGTTGAAACATGATTGCGAATAGTTCCTTCCGAATTGTTTAACGTGCTCGCAATGGCACGGTTTGATAACCCTAGCGACATACACTTCAGCACTTCAATTTCTTTTTCGGTTAGTAACGTCGGCTGTGGCTTTTTGGCTTGTAATAAATAGCGGGTTAATGCTGGTTGCAATACTTGTTGCCCATTGCACACCGCTTTTATCGCACTAAGTAAATGTTCGAGTTCGGCATTTTTTAAGATATAACCCATTGCCCCTAAATTAATGGCCTCGACCAACACATCGCAATCTTCAAACGTAGTTAGGATAAGCACAGGCGTTGAGTTGTTTTCGCTGCGCATCGCCTTAAGTACTTGCAAACCATTCATATTTGGCATGCGCATATCTAACAGCACTAAATCAAAGCTTTGTTGGGCCAAATAGTTTAAACAAGCAACACCGTCTTCCGCCATGGCAGTAACACGCACTTGCGCGTCCAATTCCAATAAGTTTTTTAAGCCAAGTCGCACCAAGGTTTGGTCTTCTACCAATAAACACTGGATCATTATGCCGACTCCAGTGGAGTTTTGGTCAAAGGCATGCGTATCTCACTGAGTAATTTGTCATCAACCAGCTGCTGACGAAAAGTGCCTTGTAGCATATTTAAACGCTCACTTAACCCTTTTAAACCATTACCAAATTTCGGCAAAGTTTGCTCTTTGTGGTTATGTACGGCAGTTGCGACGATTTCCTGCTGACCATCGTTATGCGCTAGGCTGAGAGAAAAGGTGATCTGCGTTGCTTGGGTATGTTTTAGGGTGTTGCTGAGCATTTCTTGGCAAAAACGGATTAAACATAACGCCTGCTCTTGTCCTACATGCTCAAGTTCAGGTGCTAAGTTTAGTTGCGCTTGCAAATTTGGCACGGCAGTTAAAATTGGCTGCAAGCTGCTCTTTAATAGCCCAATATCTTGACGCTGGGCCGTAACAATTTGCCGCACCTCAGCCAATATTTCCTGACTCAACGCATGGCAATTGGCCACATTTGACTGCAAGTCTGCAGGCGCTGTGCGTTTTAAAAAATCAAAGTTAATTGCCAACGCCGTCAGTTTATGGCCGAGAGAATCGTGTAGCTCTCTAGAAATGGCTAACCGCTCTTGCTCTGCGCTCATTGCTGCCATCATACTTTGAGTAGCTTTAAGTTCTTTGTAGTTTTGTCGCGATTGGTAATGCATATTAAGGCTTTCAACAAAACGTCGGCTGACAATGCCATTTACCAATGCAAAGCCGCCCCAAATGCCAAGCGTTAACCAAGGGATATTGCCCTGCCAGTAACTCAAGTTTATTGCGCTATATAATCCAAGCATTAGCGCCACACTCAAAACCATCATCAATGGCCGAAAATGCACGCTAAATAGCGAGGTAAACATCACTAAATGGATCAGCACTAAGCTGGTTTGCGTAAGAGGTAATAACCCCGCAATTAAGACAAAATACCCTATGGCAGCAGGCACTATGTATTGATTAGGGGCTTTAATGACCCACCACAATAACCCCAAGATGAGTAAATGAAGGGGTACTTGTAACGCAGTTAATACATCTAAGGAGCTAAAAAATAAACAGGCAATTGTCACAACAAGCCATGAAGCTAAAGTTGATAAACGCCAATCCATTGTGTGTTGTACAGCTTGTTGCATGGTGATGATTTAATTATTATTTTCTTTGTTACACAAAAGTATGGCAAATTTGAGCCGGTGCGAACAGTGCCAAATGTCATAGCGACTCATGACCTTACACACTGTTGTTAAGCGTACACTTCACGTACTCTAACATAAAACTGCTAGTCAAATTAACCTAGGAATAAGTTTATGGCCACAACCGACCTGTATTCTTCAACGGCCACGATTCAAATTGGCGCTGCCAAGGCGGATGGTAAACTATCTTTAACTACAACTTATTTGCAGTTTGAGCCTTTCAACAAACAATTGCCATTAGGCCCCTACCAGTTTGCACGTAGTAATATTATTAATGCTGAGAAATGTTTAGGTAAAGGCGCTGGTTTTTTACCGTTAACCACCGATGCATTTAGAGTGACTTTTCAAGATGGGAAAACCATTGAGTTTATTGTTGCCGACGCACAAAGTTGGTTAAAGCAACTAAGTCAAAAATAAGCTAGTAACAGCACTTAACTCTAGAGAAGTTATCGCTTTATTGGCCTGCACAAAGGTAAGCTTGCTATGTTGAGTCTTGCCCTTAACAATGATTGCTAAAATCAGCGCGACATAAAGTCGCGCCCACAGCGGCAAGATCACGCTTTTAAGCGCATTTTTCGCTCATCGGTGTAGTACCACCATGGCTTTGGATCTTCCCCTGCCATAAAGCGGGTGACTGACATATAAACGTCGATAACACAAGGGTCGTGTACCGCTGCGGTTATTTCACAAAGCTGTTCATACATTGCAAACGGGCATTTATCGATTAGCTGCTCTGGCTTATGAATACCTAATAGTTCAAGGTCTCCTGCTCCGGCTTTGCCAATATTAGGCAAATCAGTGAGTTTAACTAAGCGATTGCGGTCTACTTTGCTCGGGTTCATATCATTTACTTAACTGGAATTGAGTGATGTGTACCCACACCTAGCGTCAAAGTTGGCGTAAGCAAAAATGTAT
The DNA here is from genome assembly GCF_042643375.1 of Pseudoalteromonas fenneropenaei. Lineage (NCBI taxonomy): Bacteria > Pseudomonadati > Pseudomonadota > Gammaproteobacteria > Alteromonadales > Pseudoalteromonadaceae > Pseudoalteromonas > Pseudoalteromonas fenneropenaei. The sequence goes on along the minus strand of NZ_JBHRSD010000029.1, from coordinate 91,952 downwards.
CGGTTAGCTTGTACTTTTTAGCCAGCTCAGCACTTAAAACCGTATTTTTTGCTGTTACTGCTCGCCCACGCAGCTCGATATCTTGCTGCCAATTATTAATACTGAATCCTACACTGACTTCAGCAGCCGCAGGCAATGCGGCTAATAACGCAAACAAGGCCACGCACGTTAGTACATTTTTCATCTTAAATTATTCCTTTAAAATTTTGATGTTGTATAAAACAATAAAGTTACTGATATAGCAACAACTTAGTGAACAGTGCAATTATTTTCTATGCAACCATATCTAGTCCTTCTTGGGCTAGAAGTAACGACTATGCCGATAGACCTTAACTGGCTAGGCTGAATGCTGAGGAGTGGGTGGATTACCAATCAATAAGCCTGAATTATCTGTTTTAACCTGCGCAAGAACTTTGACTAACACGGTAACTAAACCAATTAGTGCTGAAGAGTTTTAGTAGATTAGTATAAGAAGTGCTATTGATCTAATGAACTAAGAATTAGTTTTTTACTTTAAAAAGATAGGAATTAGTACAGATTAGTATACTTTTGGAAGCTATTAATAAGGATTACACTTCAAACAACAGCTGTAGTTTGAAGTGACTTACAAATTTATAGTGGAAAGTGTACCAAACTCACAACAACCATATAAAACAATAATATATGGTAGTAGAAAATTAGTTACCTAAAAACGAGGCCAGAAGAATGACAGTTCAAGATTATTTGGCATTTTGACGTACTATGTGCCAGAATCGAACTGTGGGAACGATGTATCGAGATGTGAGCAACGCCCCCACAAAACCTGACCATACCACCTTAAACACAAAGCTCAACGATGGAATGAAAAAGACTAAGCGTTAGGCATCCCTCTTAACCGCGTTTAAATGGCTGACCATCTAACCAACAATTCCAGTTCAGATAACCATCATCAAATTTAATGAACTTGATTAAAACCAATTGTAAGAGCATACGCAAAGGGGATAAATAATCTACTAACTTGAAGACATCGCCATTTTTAGCAACTTTTTCAAGCTGCCCATTATGGAACAAGCCGTTTCTTAAATGTACATATGTCATGATTGATTTATAGGGAGAGTCGAGATTTTCCTGCTTTACGTCAAAACCATAACCAACCAAAACACGAGTTATCGGTGTCGCACAATTTTTAGAACTATAATCATCTTCAATTGCTCGGCAAAATGATTCAAGCCCCGAAAACAGAAGATAATAAGATACATCAATAAAGCTAGCACGCCCTCTAAAGACCTCAATACACCGAAAAAAGGCACCTCTGAAAGCTATATTTTCCGGTGTAGTTTCAGATAACAAAACATTTAAGGACTTGTTTATGAATACCTCACGTGAATTTTCACCAGATGCATCACTCATAATTACGCAACCACCACCATTTCGCCTAAAGTGCCCTCGCACTTCCTTGGCGAAATCATCACCAAGACGTTCATAAGTTTCGTTACTTTGTAACTGATTTGTGATTATCACGTCCCTTTGATCGATGAAAGACAATACTGCTTCTAAATTAAAGATCAATAACCTTAACTCATATGGGCACTTGTCAGATATTTCTAAGAATGCCGTTAAATGATAACAATGCTGATCCGATGCTAACTTCCTAACTAGGGTGGACTGACTGTATAAGGGGACTATTCTACTTCCATAAAGCTCATAAATTTTCTTACATTCATAGCCATAAATCCCGATTCTGATCATTTTATTACTCCATAGTTAGAGAATACTACTAACGCATGATTCAGAGGCAAATGATTATTGGCTACAACCGCGACGCAGGAGCAAAGCCAACTGTTATTTTACCTGCTGAAATGACTTATTAGGTATTAAATGCACCTTTACCAAGCTCAGCCAGAACAACCACATTATTTCTTAAACCTAAGATATTACTTAAGACCATCGCTGCTAAGGATACATAAAGAAGAAGTTTGTTTATTGCCTTTTCTCGACCAAAATTGTCAGCTTCGTTTCCTCCGACATAACCTATACTTTCATCGTTTGGATCCAATACGTTAGGCTTAGTTGAAGGAGTTACATGCGTAGCCAATTCACATAACTCTGAGTACGCTTCTCGGGAAACTGGACAAGGTATATTTAAACCTTCTAAAGCTTTTCTTACTGCCGCTGGACCAAAACTATTAATCCTATCAGATTTGGATGAGCGCACCCACTTTTCATAGATCTCTTCAGATTCATTTAACAAAAACATTAGATTAACTATTTCAGCAATACTACGAGTTAAATTCAAAGATTCATCATAAAGATGATCCGAGATCAATCGAAAGGAAGCTAGGCCGTGATTAAAACACCTACCAGCGATAGATTTAACGATATATTTACTATTCCCATAATTTTTTTCATTTGTGGCAATTTGACTAAGGATATAAAGACTATTTTCGAATAAAGTAGATTTGTTCACTCCGAAAACGTCTCGATAAATTATTTTTCGTCCATTCATCTCTGTTTCTATGTGTTCATAGAAGCTTGGTGCAAGATTATTTTCCATGATTATACCTAACAAATTATTAGTAAGACCGTGTAAGGTTGAATACCTTGCAAGGTAGCTATTTTTCAAAGACTACTTCACCTTAACATATTGAAAAGATAGTAAAAGGAAAATGAATGGATTGCTTTTGAAAGACTATAATTCGCTCTTTCACGTTACCTCTATCTATTCTGAAGCCTATTCACTATCCACCTATAGCTGCATGGCTTTAGCTCAACTAAATCAGCCTCACGCCTTTCAGAATTAAGCCCATCAAGTTGCTCAAGAAACAGGTCATAGACCTTCTGATACCTCACCACCGTGTGCGTGCGCAAGTATTCGTTTATCACGTCATCAATGAGGTCATGCACTTCTTGAGGCAATTGCTTAGTGCGATTACCTTTGGCTTTATGCCGTGGCATTAGTGCATGTTTATCCCAGCCGCTTTCCACAAAGGTTTTGTTCCAATGGGCTAGCGTGCGCCATGACGGTGGGCTGCTGTCGTTTATTTCAACCGCTCTTTGGGCAATATACGGGGTTAACCATTTCTCGGTATAGGCTGGAACGCTTCGCTCAGTTGCGCCTTGCACATACTTATAACGTCGCTCCATTTCTTTTTTGGATGCAAGGTCTTCGACTGCTTCCGCTTTAGGCTTTTTGACGTTACTGAGTGGTTTAAAGGTTAGCTTGGTGGGCAGTTCTCGCCGTGCGATGGTTCTGAGCTGACCGTTTGACACCAGTTGCTCAAGCCTTGGCTTTTCAAAATTAAACCGCCCACCGCTTTCAATATCCGTCAACACCACATCGGTACCCGCAATACTTTCAATTGCAAAGTAAGAGCATGAATGCTCTGATAGGCGTTTTACTAAAATCAGGTCGGGGTTTTGCAAGTCCATTGTGGTGGCATTTCCTAAAACGACGGCAAAGCATAAGTTCAAATAGCGTATACCCTAATTGAACACCACCAAAACAGGCTAAAAGTGTTCATTTAGGGTGGTTTAAAGCGTTAGTACGCACTATGTTTATTTAGTCTAGATGCTAAATGAACAATTGCCATGAGTAAGATTGGATATGCGCGAGTTTCGACCACAGATCAGTCTTTAGATTTACAAGTAGCCAAACTCGAGGAAACTGGTTGTGACAAGGTGTTTACCGATATGGCATCAGCGTCGAATACCAAACGCGATGGGTTTCAAGCCCTGCTTGGCTACCTTCGTGCTGGTGACACCTTAATTGTGACTCGAGTCGACCGTATCGCCCGTTCCGTACTCGACTTACAAACCTTAGTAAACCACCTAAAATCCAACGATATTCAGCTACAAGCGCTAGAGCAGCCCATCTCAACCGACTCTGCCTCAGGCAAAGCCTTTTTAGATATGCTTGCCGTGTTCGCAGAGTTTGAACTCAATATCAGAAAAGAGCGACAGCTCGAGGGCATTGCAGCCGCTAAAAAAGCGGGTAAATACAAAGGCCGCAAGCCAATATCCGACAACACCAAACAAAGCATTTTATCGCTACGCGCAAAATCTACACCAGTCAGCCAAATAGCAAGCTCTGTAAAGGTTTCAAGAAATACGGTTTATAAAGTCATCAATCAAGATATTAACAAATGAATTAACTAGGTATAACATATTGAACTTTGCTATCTGCTTGTGAAAAGGAATAACAGTGGAAGTATTGATACCATTTGCTAAAGATAAAAATGGCTCGCTCGCGTTTGTTGATGAAGTAGAAAGCGGTTTAGAGTGCAATTGTTTTTGCATCAGCTGCAATATGCCTCTTTCCGCGCACAAGTATAAAACGAACATAAGACGCGATCACTTCAAACATGCACCGAAGGTAAACTCCAAAGATAAGCCATGTGAGATAAGTTATAAACGCGCTATTTTTTGGTTGTGCCGTAATATACTTGCTACAAATACTAGCATTCGTCTTCCTAGATATATCGGTTATCCAAACAGCGATAAATCCGATGAAGGCGTGCTGATCACTGGTGAAAAGGTATACGAATATCAATCTAAAGTAACATTTAACCCAGCCATTGAAAGCGCGCAAAACGAAATTGCTGTCCTACACACCAATGACTTCGACATCACCCTTGTTTTAACACTAGAAAGTAGTGCTTACCAATTTAGCTCAACATACAACCAAAAGTCCGCCATTGTAGTTGTCGACGTTGAGGATTTTAGAAAGTATGTTGAAGGCAAAGTAAATGGCTACAGAAATCAAGTTGAATCTGAATTACTTGAGAAGCTAAGCATCAAGCATTGGCATTTCCACCCACAGCAAACACAAAGGTTTACAGAGTTTTATCGTAGTAAAAATCAAAAAATACAACTCGCTAAAAAGGAACAAGCACAACGTAAGTGGGAGGAACAACAGCAATTGGCAGAAGAGACCGAGCCGTTATATGACCCAGTTTATGGATTTCAGCAAAACCCCCGCTATAAAAGAAAACCGACACGGGCTTTTAGGGATATTATTGACCTAAACCCCGCGCCAAAACAATACGAAACAAGGTGGTTTAGGTGTGGCTACTGTACGAATATTTGGCAAAGCTCAAGTATAGATATTCCTTATTCTGTTGATGAAACACCGTGCCCATCTTGCGATCACCTAATCAGAATAGGTTAAGGCAAACGACATGATTAACGACAAATCAAAAGCCCTACTTGAGCAAATGAGAATTGACGCTGATGAATACTTTAAAAGCTTACGTAAAAAGTTTGGTAGTGACTATAGGGTATTCGCAGACGTTTTAGATAGCTTTGATTGCAAGTCAAAAACGGAGCCAAAATCCGCTTTTAGAGATTTTTGGCAGCAAAAGTACACTTCTTACCCCATAGAATCAGAACTGTGTAATTCGGCTTTTGAGCTTTTTAACAATTTAAAACGGTTTTACTCCGGAAGTGTATTTGAACTATTCAAAACCAAGCAAGTTGAGTGGGGAGCACCACCAATCAGAATTAAACGCGAAGATGTACCTCCTAACTCAGATATTGAGCAGCTTGAAGACGAAGTAACGATATACCGTGGTTTATCACCCGACGAGTTTGCAAGTAAAAACTTCGCACAGTCTTGGACTATAGACTATGAAATAGCTAGACGCTTTGCTCATGAAATATATAAAGATAAGATTCAAGGCATAGTTGTTAAAGCGGTTGTACCAAGAAGCAAAGTTATCTATTTTGATGCGAAGGATAATGAACAAGAAGTGATTATTGAATATGGTGCAGTAAGAACGGTTAAGAAAATGGGTTGAACACAAGTTACCACTGAGAACTATAAATTCTGACGTCAAATGGCTGAACTTTGTTTAAAGTAAATTTAACAACCCCCCTTGACTAGAAAACAAAATTTGTTAGGCTTAGTTTAGCTGAGAGAACAGCTGACCTAGCCACGTTGGTGAAAAAAACACATACATACATTTTTATTTTAATTTCTATTAACTTAGAGTTTAGTGGCGAACTGTAAATAAATATAATAGGAATTATTATGTCATTTCATGACCTACCTATAATTGCTAATGTTAAACTTCAAAGTAGTATAGTCCGTTTTTCATTGAGAAACTTTTCTAATAGCCACTTACCGACGTGTACAAATTTTCAGGAAATTTGGGTAAAATGCATAGGTAATTTTCATAGTTGGCAAGACTTCATCAGAAAGATAAAAGGCTACTCGGATGACCGCTCTGAAATTGTTCTGGCGAACAAAGATAACTTTTACGCTATCGTTAATCGCTTACAAGCAGAACTCCCGAATTATGGTATAGCTCAACTTAAATGGGCTGTAGCCTCCTCATTCGTGAACAAGCAAAAAGTACATACTAGCTTGATAGAACAAGCCATAATGAGGAAGTCTATACGAGATCTTAATATGCTTGAAGAACATGTAGAGTTGGGTTTTTTAGAACCGAGCAGTGACAATGTAGCTATTATATCTCAGCACCTATTTACCCCAACTGAGTTAGGAAAATATGCAGCAGGTATAAGTTTAGAAATAACACAAAAGCGACCCCTATCTCATGTTCAGTTAGCACGCCTTGGACTTTCCTCCACACTTTGCCGACTTGAAACTATCAGTTCTTCGGTAACTATCAGTTGGGGATACGAAGCGTAGCATTAAGTTATGAGGTTTATGCTCTCCGGCATAAACCTCATATTATGACTCTGCGTTAATGATCCGAATGAAAAATTGTTCGCTATTTTAATTTAAACCACCTTCCTCAACCCATTCACATATCCACGCTTATAAATTTCGTTCCCATCAGCATCTTTGACTTGCCCTGTGGGCATAACTTCCCAGCCTTGTTTATTGAAAAACGCATCAGAAATTGCTGCTTTTATTGCTTCAATTTCCAGCGGTACCAATTGTTTGTTTTCAAGTGTGGTGTTGGTTTTATCGCCTTTGGTTCTGTCTATAAACAAGTCTGAGTTGGCTTTTAATGTGTTGAGCTGGTCACGGTATTTGTTACGTTCTGCAATCAGTGAGCCTACAACAGCTCTAATCACTGGATCGTCGATAGCATCGAGAATATGTTGGTCGTTGCTGTTCAATAACTGCTTTTGGCGCACTGAGAGTGGCTTTTTACACGTTGTGCCTGCATAGGCTGCCCAAGCCTCAATTAATTGCTGAAAATGCTTTCCTGTGCGATTACGGATGGTTTGTGTTGATGGACCCCCTTGTTCTTTTGACAACCGCCCGACCGTTGCCATAGAAAAGTCAAGAGGCGTTATCTTACTTTGTTGCTCAAGCACAGCATTCAATACCGTTAAAGCATTGGCGGTTCTTGTGGTGGCACTTGCGCATAGCTCTTGCAGCACTAGGGTTGGGTCAACTGGATTAGCCATTTTTCTTCACTCCTAAAGTGGCTGTTGCCATGTTTGCTAATGTTCTGATGCTAATGCCTGTGTTACTTTCAATCGCTTGTACACCTTGCTCTAGTAGGCCTGCGTCTTTCAAGTAAGCTTCAGTATCAAGGTAAGTTGAAAGCATTGTCATGGCTTTGCTTTTGTCTGGCTCTTTAGTGGCATTTAGCATGGCATTGACCATCATATTGCCAAGCTTAAGCTGTGCTTCGTCGTCAAGCTGCATCAGGATTGGTTGGTAGCCCATACGCATTAGCATGGTGTTTAGCATGTTTGATCTGTGATTAATGGCCGTGGTTTTCTTTAAATCGTCTTTTAAGTCTGCAAATACTTCTGCGTCATCGCAGATTTGGATCAGCTGCCGAAATTCAGATTTCGTGTCTAAAAAGCTGAAAAATGGTGATATGTCTTGTGCCGAGCCAAGCGCAATCACTTTGTCTTTGTGGTCGTGCTCTTCACGGTTTTGCTCAATGCTTAGCACCTTACGGATCACCTGAAAACACGCTACTAAGTCTTTGCAGTATTCATCGGCTTCGGTTTTGTGTCGCTCAATACGCCTGTCTATGCTGTTTAGCTGGTCACGCTTGCTAAATGGAGTGCTGTTTACCTCGCAAAAGTATTCTTCATCCAATAAGCTCGCTTGCTCGCCCTCAAGTTCCGCAGCAATTTTGGCCGCTTCCGTGGCGTGATAACTTAGGTTGTTAAAATGGGCCGTAAGCGATTGAATATAGCGGATGCTGGTAATAAACCAGCGGCAGCGAATACAGTTCTCAATGCCATGGGGCACTTGCGCGTGTAAATCGGCTTGGTTTCGATTCGCTTTTTTTAGTTTATCGCCGCCATTCCAACACCCTGCAATAGAGGCATGTTCAACCAAGGGCGAGGTGTTGCCTCCCGCTAAACAAATGCCTATCGACTTTTCTTGCCACCCAGCAGGATTGCGCACTCTCAATGCAGTTTGTAGCGATTCAATATCTTTGAATGCGGCTTGCAAGCCGATTTCTTCAATGGATTTATTGGCCAAGAATGACTGCAAGCTATCGTCTTCTTTGTCGATTATTTTGCCTTCAGCCTCACGCATTTTCTTGGCCATCATCACAGGCGTGAGTTTGGTGTAGTGCAAAGTCATGATCAAACGACTGTGGCCAACCAACAGCTTTGACAATATCGGTGTGGGTATTTCCCCCTCAATGGCGTAGCAAGTGATCAAAGAAACGCGTAATGCATGCAAAGGAAATAGCGGCCTTCTGGCATTTTTAGGGTCAACAAAATGCACTTTGGCACCATCTCTTAAAGTATGCTCTTTTTTCGCCACATCGTGCTCGAGTTGGGCAAGCAAAGCCACCCAAAGTGCGTTAACATAACCATCTGTAATTGGCATGCGCCGTTCGCGCTTACGATACGCAGCGGCATTGCGAAATAAAAAGCAAATATCACCAATTTCACTGCGCTGAATTTTGGTTTTAGTGCTACCAAAGTGTTTGTAGTCTAAGTCGTAAATAGAGGTAGGTTTGCTGATTGGGTTGTACTTTTCTTGCCAGTTTCTTAGCTTTTCTAACCAATACAACACCTCTTCGTGTTGCCATGGGATCACGTATCCCCGAGTTAATTCGTCTTTGTTCCTATCTGCGGTTTTATTGGTATTGATATACATGCCCGCCATTACATCACCAATATCTGGTGTAATAATACGGTGAAACACGCCCTTTTGCCACGGGCGCTTATCACTACCTTCAGCAAAAGGGTGTTCCGTATTCATTTGCCATTCGCCATTGCTGTACCGCCATGTATCAGCCTCACCCGAATCCAGCATTCGCACCTGAAAGGTTCGCAAAGGTAACTGCAATTTAAGGTATAAAGCCATAGCACGAACGGGCGACCAAATTAAGTAAATGCTGTCACCCTTTTCTAGGGTTCTAAGTGCACCATCTATTCTTACTTGTCGCCTTTTATCTAAAATTCGTTTTTGCCAAACACAATCAGGGTCTGCTTTATCTATCGCCGACTCATTAACCAAAATCCAGTCTTTGAGATGATGGGCATTAGTGAAGAAAATCTCACTGTAATTTATAGCCCATAGCCATTGTTTAAAGTGACCTCGAGGCGCGGGGCATAATATGCTGCGCAGTTGTTTAATGTAGGCATAGGGTAAGGCGTTATAGACTGTCTCCTGTCGTCTTACAGGGTTTTGCTCTTTATCAAATGGGTTTTGGAATAGTGGCACAGGATCGCCATTATCATCTGGCTCTGAGTAGTAAGTGTCAATAATCCAATCAATAAAGCGGCATACTTCGTTATTTTGCCTAACACGATAGCCTTCATTCAGCTCAAACGGCATAAGGAACTTGTTGTAGTCTTGATCTGTTAGCGTAAAAAGCTCAATGGGGTCGGTAATAAATCGCGGTACTAGGTACTCATCTAAAAAGCGTGCGATAGCTGCGCGTGAATGGTCAATGCCATATTGCTTTTGTTCAAGCCAAGTAGAGGCCAGCTCCCGCCATGTTTCCCAGCCTGAGCCATTTTTCTTAATAAACCAATTAAACTCATAATCCTGTGTTTTCATGGTTTATATCTCCTTAATTTAGGGTACTTACCGCTAAATAACCCGTCAGGGTCAATATCTTCAAAGCCAGATTCCATCACGTTTTGCCAGCTCACGCTGACGTCTTCTTTAAACTCGGCATAGTGTTGGCCATCAAGGTTTTTTGACGCTCTTTCACATGCCAACGTCACATCTCTAATACTAGGTTGGGTATATACAGCTTGTGATAACAACGAAGCATGGTGGAGTGCCTTTTTGATCAGCCTTGGATCAATGCCCGCGCTCGACATACGTCTGCCATAAGCATGACGGTGGGCATGTGGAGTTCGTCCTTCAGGTTTTGACACGACAAGGTTGATACGAGCCATGGCCGCTTTATAACTTTGGTTAAACGCGTTTAAGGTGAGCGATTGACCTTCGTGTGTTTGTGAAAAAGACACAAATGCGTATGGGTGCATTCTTGGCAACGGTAATAGGTAAAGTAAGTATTGCTGCCACAACTTGGCAAATAGCTCACCGTAAAAGGCAGGAAACCAGTGCAGTTGAATGTAGTTTTCGTCATCATCAACTACTTTGGTTTTCCAGCCAATTCGGGCGGTACCCGTCATGCGGTTACGAGGAATTAAGTTAAAGTTCTCAGACAAATACGCTGCGCGTGTTTTTTGTCGTTTGCGGCCAGTCCAATTATTTGGTGCTCTGCCATCTTCAGGATGATATAAGCGTACTATTACACCGCTTGGATTTTCTGGGTCGTAAAACACATCATCTACCCAAAGGTGCAAAGCATCACTTTCTCGTACACCGGTGCCATGCATCAGCAGCACAATAAGCTGATCACGCAGTGCCACACGCTTATCTCTGGCTTTGCCTAAACCTTGAATAAAAAAGGGTTTAAACAGCTTTTCGGGAAATGAAATGGCATCACCGTCAACCTTTAGCACATCCTTTTTGCCACGTACTTTACGCACGGTTTTTAGCACACTGGGTAAAGGGTTGCTTTTGATATGGCCTAAAAAGTTGTACTGGTTACGTTTGTACCATGCAGCATAGTTAAGGCGTTCTTGATGAGAGCTGGCTTGTTCAAACGGGTTTAAGCTAGTTGTATTTCTGTTATTGGCGAGCCAATCCGTTAAGCCATTTAGCGCCGATAAAAGTTGATTTACGTTTGCTGTAGAGCGAGGTAGCCAATATAAACCCGATGGATCATTCCCCTCTGGGCTAATAGTACCCAACGATAAACGCATTACAAATGATTGAAATAACTTGCTGGCGTCTGAAAATAATCCTGTGTTGGCTTCCATGTACTCGAGCAACAGTTGGCAAGCAAACGTAATGCGATTCATCCATGGCAAACTTTTAATGTGCGACTGACTTATAACGTAATCAAGTAAGGGATCGAATACACCATATTCGCTAAGCAACACAGGTACTTCAATCAATAAACCTGAATTATCTGTTTTAACTTGCGCAAGAACTTTGACTAACACGGTAACTAAACCAATTAGCGCTGAAGAGTTTTAGTAGATTAGTATAAGAAGTGCTATTGATCTAATGAACTGAGATCTAGTTTTTTACTTTAAAAGAATGGGAATTAGTATGTTTTAGTATAGTTTTGAGTGCTATAAATAAAACTTATACTTCAAACAACAACAGCAATGAGGATTTGGGTGGCAGTCTTACCAGCCACATCCCGGCACACAAGTCATACGCTGTGGCTGCTTCGTTCCCGACCTGACCAGGTTCACGTACTATTGTTGCGAGAGGACCAATAAGACTACCATTGAGAGCCATCTTTGGCGCGGTGGACATTATCGCGAGTTTCACGCTGAGATTCAAGGAAAAACATGATTAAAAAGGCTAATTGCCGAAATATCCGCCAGTTAGCCTTTTTGCTGTTATTGTTCTAGTGCTTGTTGCATGGCTTTTAGCGTGGTTTTTAGCTTGGTCATATTCTCAGGGCCCATGCGTAAAAATTGCTTTTGTGCCGCTGACAATTGTTCCCACTCAGGGTATGCATATTTGTAGGTGACCGAGTCTTTAATCAATGGTACTGGTGTTTTTGGAATTGGCGTGTCCAGTAATTCCTTAATGGCTTCGTTCAGTGTTGGGCGGAATTTATCACCTTCGTAGCCAATTTCTTCATAGGCGGTGATAAATAGCGGTTCGTATTCTTCGTACAAACGCACCAACTGGGCGCCACTCATACCAGTAAGCATATTCACGTAAGGTGTATAGCGCTCATAGCTGTTTGGGTCGATAATCACAATATCACCATCAAGAGCTGTGAATTTACCTAAGGGCTCAACTACTGGGCTATGCTTTTTAGCCACATCGCCTTTGGCAAGGTTATCAACGAAAACCACAGTTCTGCGGATCACATCATCAACTGCGACAAGTTTTATCGCTTGCTCCGTAAGGCGCTGTTTCACTTCTGCGAGTATGGTGGTATCGCTGTTATCCAACGTCGGTAATGGTGGCTTGACTGGTGCTTCTGGCTCACGCTGCGGTAGCGGTTCACTTGGCGTTGGCTCTGGCAAGGTTGGAGTCGGCTCATTCGTTGTGGGCAAGCTTGGTTCCGTGGGCTCTGCGACGGGTTCTGTTACTTTATTTACCACATCTTCTAGCACAGCTGATTGGTTAACAACGGGTTCGCTTTGTTTGGATAAAACATAAGCAATAACGACAGCCAAAACGACAAGCACCATGGCGGCAAAAAATAATTGTGTTTTTTTGGCGTTCGCTGCATTCGAGTTGGATTGGTGTTGAGACATGAAAACTCCCTAAATTTGGACTAAAGACCGACGAAAGTGCGCTGGAGGTTCTGCTTCTCTTAGCATAAACTAAAATTAAATCATAAGGTAAAGATAGATAACAAAACTGTCTTGCGTTAGTTTAGTGTATATCATTGGATTTTTAACGTACGCTTAATTACCACCTAATTTGTAATTAAATTGCACTATCAGTGCCTTTGCTATACCGCCACACAAGCGCAAGTATGACAGTGGTGCTAGGTTACGATAATTCAGTTCACTCTCATTACATGGTATCTATGGGTAGAAAGCAACTAAACCAAGATAAACCCACCATCGCGTTATTATTAACTGGTGGTGGCGCTCGGGCGGCATATCAAGTTGGGGTACTCAAAGCATTAGCTCTCAGTATGGCTCGTACCGCTCCTATTCCATTTCAAATCATTAATGGCACCTCAGCTGGGGCAATCAACTCTTGCGCACTCGCTTGTTATGCGTCTTGTATGCATTTAGCTGTGCGAAAAATCGAGTGGGTATGGAAAAGCTTTCATACGGCTATGGTTTATCGCAGTGATTTCTGGGGGGTGTATCGCCATATTACCCGCAACATGTTGCGCAGCTTTCAGTCGGAGCATTTAAACCACCCACCCGCGAGTTTACTCGACAACGCACCGCTACGCCGTTTGTTATCGGAGGTGCTCGATTTAGCAAGAATAGAACGTAATATTCATCGTAACTTTCTTGATGCGATTTCTGTGACGGCTTCCAGTTATTCCACTGGCGAATCCGTGGCGTTTTTTCAAGCAAACAGCGCTGAGCCTTGGCAACGTGCGCGTCGTAAAGGCCAGCAAATGCCGCTGACAATTGACCATTTGATGGCATCAAGCGCCATTCCTATGGTGTTCCCAAGTGTTCGAGTTAAGCATCATTATTACGGTGATGGTTCTATCCACCAGCTCTCGCCTCTTAGCCCTTCAATTCATTTAGGGGCAGAGAAAATCTTTATTATTGGCGTCGACCAACCCAAACCCACCACACCAGTTGGCTATGAGCCGCATTTTCCTGGTATGTCGGCAGTTGCAGGCCATTTGCTCGACACTATTTTTAGCGACACATTGCAGTCTGATTTAGAACGACTGGAACGTATAAACCGCACTATAGATAAACAACCAACACAACAAGGTAGCAGCGAGCTGAAAAAAATCGAGACTTTGGTGATAAACCCGTCAGCCAATTTTAACCAACTGGCGTTGGATTATTTTGATGATATGCCTTTGGCGATTCGCTCATTACTGCGTTTAATCGGCGTGAAAAATACCACTCAATCAAGCTTACCGAGCTATTTGCTGTTTGAGAAAACCTATACCCAACAATTAATCGAGATAGGTTATCAAGATGGATTAGCTAAATTGCCTGAAATTAGGGCTTTTTTAGAGCTTGATTAACATTAGGGCCTGTTAACCTTTGCCGTTTGTTTTTATAGCCCTAGGGCAAGCCGTCTAGCAGGAACTGTTCAGCGCGCTCTACCCGCCGTGGTTTGCCTTTCAAAAGCACAATGTCGTTCGCTAAAATTTGCGTATCGTCACTCGGCTGTGCGATTTCTTCGCCATTGCGCCGTAATGCAGAGATCTCGACACGGCGCTGCTCTAGCGCTAATTCAGCTATGGTTTTATTGACCGCATAGGCATGTTCAGGTAACGCAATGGCATGCAAAAACTCCAGCCGCTCTTGTTGGTCAATCTTGAGTTCGTCTGCGTCGCCAGCAAAAAAGCCATGTAAAAAGGCATAGCGGTTTTGCCGCTCTTTACTGACTCGGCGCAAGATCCGCTTCATTGGTACACCAGACATAAACAATACATGCGAAACCAGCATCAAGCTGGCTTCGAGTGTTTCTGGCACCACCTCAGTGACACCCGCTTGTTTTAATTGTTCAAGCTGGCTGTCGTCGCGCATCCTTACTAAAATTTTTACCTCGGGCGCAACACGGCGAACGGCATCAATGATCTCAAGGCTCTTTTCATAATCAACAAAAGTGATGATCACCAAACGTGCTCGTTCGATGCCTGCTGACTTTAAAATCGCTTGCTGCCCTGCATGACCAAATAACACAGTTTCACCACCCGCTTTGGCTTCTTGTACCAAGTGCGGATTAAGTTCTACGGCCACATAAGGAATGGCTTCGGGTTTTAAAAAGCGCGCTACGGTTTGCCCAACACGCCCAAAACCGCAGATAAGCACATGGTTGGCAAAGGTTTTTGCGCCCATATTTTGTGGCAGCTCGGCTTCTTCTTTATTGCTAGGCTGGATGAGCCAATCCAAAATAATGTCGAGCTTACTTATCAAATGAGGTGTACCCGCCATCGACAGTACCCCTAAGGCTATCAGGAATGAAGCAGTATCTGGGTCAAGGAGATTGTGTTTGCTGGCCAAGGCTACTAGGACAAAACCAAACTCGCCCATTTGCCAAAGCTTAAAGCCAGCTGCCAACGCATCACGGCGGCGCTCTCCCATTAGCTGAGCCGCTGCTGCTAAAATCACGACCTTGCAGAAGAATAACGTTAAGAGGGCAAGCAGCACATAAGGCCACACCTGCGCGACGTATGTTAAATCCAGCTGCATGCCTACGGTGACAAAAAATAGCCCCATCAAAATATCGCGAAATGGCCTGATTTCAGCTTCAAGCTGATGACGATAATGACTTTCGCCTAACATCATCCCAGCTAAAAATGCCCCAAGTGCCATCGATAAACCAAACGAGTAAGTGAGCACACCTGCGCACAATGCCACTAAAATAGTGGTTAACACAAATAACTCATCAGAGCGAGCTAGCGCTATTTCACTGAATACTTTAGGTAGTAACCACTTACCTACAGCGAGCAGAAAAACACAAATCGCGGCGCCTTTTGCGAACGCAAACAACAGCGCACCGACTATATCTTGGCCATTGGTCTTTGCCAGCAGCGGCAATGCAATGAGTAAAGGCACTACTGCAATATCTTGAAACAGCAATACCCCAACAGCGAGCTGCCCACGGCGTAAATTCAGCGATCCCGACTCTTTTAGTAGCTTTACCACCACCGCAGTGGAAGACAGCGCCATTAAACTGGCGATGGTAAAGGCCGTAAGGAGGTTGTAGCCCAACATGGTTAAAATCAGCATGCCAAGCAAAGTGGTAGTCACAACTTGTAAGGTGCCTAGGCCAAACACAATATTGCGCATTGCCATTAAGCGCGGCAGCGAAAATTCAAGGCCAAGGCTGAACAACAAAAATACGATGCCAAGTTCTGCGATTAAGTGAATTTCATCGCTGCTGGTCATCCAACCAATACCGTGGCTACCAGCAATAAGCCCGGTAACCAAATATGCGAGGATGGCAGGTAAGCCGATACGTTTGAATAACCATACCAAGAATACCGCAGCGCCAAGCAAGGCGAACACTTGCGTAAACACACTTTGCAAACCGCTTTCCCCCGTCAAATGCACGTCACTTTATTGGCAGCCATAAGCGTGTTTTTTCAAGATTGCCGCGCTGCAACTGCAAGCCTTGTCTTTAACTATAGCAAGCAACTGTTTTATATCCAGTTTAAAAAACTGGCACGTTATTCGCTTAAAACCATACGAAAGTTGTACTTAGGGGGTTATTCTATGGAGAACGTCCATATTCTGGCACAGCGTATGTCAACACGTGGCGATTTCTTGCCGTTTACGGCAACACCGTACTTGCCGCACAAGCAAGAAGGGCATCACGCTGGCCATCAATTTACCGAACAGCATAAACTGGTTGAGCGTCTGCAAACTTCGCTTGATCTTAATGAGCTGATCACCATTTTTGCCGAGTTTGCCGCTAAAGTGATCCACTTTACTGGCATGCAGTTTCATTGTTCGATTGGTGTATATCAGATGCGCGATGCCAAACTCGACACTACACCGGTGTCGTTTGAGTTGCATCTCAACAACAATGAACACTTAGGACAGCTGGTGTATTTTAGCCAGTATCCTATCAGCGCAGGTGTTGCAGATAAACTTGGCAAGTTACATAGTTGCTTGTTGTATCCACTGCGTAATGCGCTGATGTATAACCGCGTGTTAAAACTGGCGACCAAAGACTCCTTAACTGGATTAAATAATCGCAGTCAATTTAACGATATGTTAGCGCAAAAAATCGAGCGTACGCGTCGTCAACACCGACCTTTTAGTTTGATGTTGTTGGACTTAGATAACTTTAAACAAGTGAATGATGTACATGGTCACAAAGCGGGAGATGAGGTATTGGTCGAGTTTGCTGAGCTACTCCAAGCTAGCATTCGTGCCACCGACTCAGTGTTCCGTTTTGGTGGTGACGAGTTTGCGATTCTCATCGACGACCCATCACTGACAACCAATAAAGTCGTCGCAAAACGTATTATGCGTGCGGTTGAACATTCTGCCTTGTTGCAACGCTTTGGTGTCACCAGCAGTATTGGTTATACCTTGGCAGGCAGCCAAGATTGCGAAAATGACCTGTTTGCTCGCGCAGACAAAGGCTTGTACCAAGCTAAGGCTGCGGGTCGCAACTGCGCTCGCGGGGTATAATGAAAGGCAGTCCGGTAACCCCCCGGGCTGTTTTAGGCTTGGCTTTTAAGCTTACCGTAACCTGCTAAAGTGAGTGTAATACCAAGGAAGAAACCGCACACTCCATAAGCCAGGGCTAAAAACGAGGGCAAATGCGCGAAAATCACGAAAATCAGTGGCATCAGTAAGGCTAAGATAAAAAATACCCCTCCTTTACCACGCCAATAAGCCAATAATGTCAAAGCCGCTAAACCACCAAACCCAAGCCCTTGTAATGCTACACCGTAATGTTGTGCCAAAGCTGCGCGGTCAATCAGTATGACGATTAACATTAACACCAGCATCAGGGCAACGCCCTGTGGTGCTTGTCGAATAAGCCCAAAACCTACCTGAGCATGCATGAATTACCCCTAGATTCTATATCTGGTTTGGCTCGTCGAATACAAGCCAAACTATGTTGATGCTATACAGCGCCATTGTACACCATCTAGCCGAGCATGCGCATGGCTAAAGCCGACTCCGATAATTTGCACCGGTGTCTCGTTATAAAACACCACAGGTACCCGAGGTCGCAACCAAGGCGCTACACCAGCGTCCTTTAACCAGTGTTTAATAGTGTTACTGCCCGGTTTGTGCGCTAAGTGGATACGCAAAAGCGGCACATCAAAACGAATTGAGACTATCTCATCGTCCTGTGGCAAGCGCATGCCAGTGCCCTGCTCACGCTGTAACGTCCGTCCATCAGGCAAGGTATAGCTCGGCATGTCAGGCCAATTGAAATCCGCCAAATCTGCTTGCGGCTTTACCACAAATAGACTTTGCCGATAGCGCCTAAGCATAATGGCTTGCTCGGCAAACTCACTGGCACGGCCGACTTGAATTGCCAATTCCGCATCGGCCTTTGCGCCTAAGGCTTGATCCAGAATTTGATTAAGCACAGCTTGCGAAGGCATTTTAAGACCATGAAATGCCAAAAAAGCCCGCACTACATTCGCTTGTCGCGCTCTGCTCATTGCAGCTAACGGCGAGAGCCGTAAATGCTGCTGTTGCAAACACTGTTGTAAATCAAGCTGACTATACTCAGCCAATAGTTCACTTTGTTCACGCAGTAATGCCGCAGCGCGGGTCACAGATGTCAGTAAGCCCGGTTGCACACTTTGCCACAATGGAATAACCCGATTGCGCAAAAAGTTACGGCTGTAGCTATCGTCTTGATTCGACTCATCTTCAATATGCGCGATATTGGCTAACGCAAGCAGTTGTTCAATTTCGCTACGCGTTACCTCAAGCAAAGGGCGAAAACAGAGACGGCCACTGGCTAAACGCCTTTTGCTTGCCATGGCGGCTAAGCCGTCTAAACCTGCGCCACGCTGCAGTCGCAGTAAAAAAGTTTCTAACTGATCGTTGGCATGATGACCAAAGACTAACGCATGATTTGGGCTGGCATTGGTGTCGAGTGCCTGGTAGCGCAGCTCACGCGCTTGCTCTTCTAAGCTTTGCCGTGGCACTTTATGTACAGTGACTGATACAGCTTGAAAAGGCACTTGTAGCGTTTGGCATGCCGCTGCACAGTGCGCTTGCCAAGCACTAGCATTGGGCGATAAGCCATGGTGCACATAAATAGCCTCAAATGCGATCCCGTGACTTTGGCATAGCGCACCATAGAGATTGAGCAACAACATCGAATCAGCACCACCCGATAAAGCTAAGGTTAAACCTTGGCAATCGGTTTCTTGCTGCATAAAACGGATTAACTCGACCTCTAAGGCACGATAGATTGCAGATTGAGTAAGTGCGCTTGATACCATGAACAATAAAACAAAAAAGCCGCTATTAGGCGGCTTTTTCTCATGTTTTAGGCTTTGGTGCAACTAAACTGTGTCAGCGAAGTGCACAGCGCTTGTCGATTAGCAATAACCAAAAGACATCAAACGCTTGTAACGTGCATCGAGCATTTCTTCAGTGCTAAGTGCATCTAAATCCGCTAAATCACGCTTCAGCTGTGCTTTTAGGTTTTTCGCCATTGCATCATAGTTGCGATGCGCGCCACCTAAAGGCTCATCAATAATGTTATTGATAAGGTCTAATTCTTTCACACGGCTTGCCGAAACCCCCATGGCCTCTGCAGCTAGTGGTGCTTTCTCAGCGCTTTTCCAAAGGATTGAGGCACAACCTTCTGGCGAAATGACCGAGTAAGTGCTGTATTGCAACATGTTCACGCGGTCACCCACGCCAATTGCCAATGCGCCACCTGAACCACCTTCACCAATGACGGTACAAATCGTTGGCACTTTAAGTGCAGCCATAACTTTTAAGTTACGCGCAATTGCTTCACTTTGACCGCGTTCTTCAGCGCCTACACCTGGGTATGCACCTGGCGTGTCGATAAAAGTGATGATAGGCATTTTAAAACGCTCTGCCATTTCCATTAAGCGTAATGCTTTACGGTAGCCTTCTGGCTTTGGCATACCAAAGTTACGTTTGATTTTCTCAGCCGTGTCACGGCCTTTTTGTTGACCAATGATCATCACAGGACGGCCGTCTAAACGCGCCACACCACCTAAAATAGCCGGATCATTAGCAAATAAGCGATCGCCTGCGAATTCATCAAACTCAGTGAATATACGCTCGATGTAATCACGCGTATAAGGGCGAAGTGGATGACGGGCTAATTGAGAAACCTGCCAAGCACCTAAACCTGCGAATATTTTCTTAGTAAGCTCAACATTTTTCTCTTTTAGTTTGCTGATCTCTTCTTCAAGGCTTAGATCTAAGTCACCCACACGGCTGACACTTTGTAACTCTTTAATCTTTGCTTCTAGCTCCGCAATTGGAAGCTCAAAATCAAGATAATTGAGGCTCATGCTCGAAACTACCTTTTAGTTAAATTCTAATTCTATTTCTTGTGCCGCCAATCTAGATAAGCGATGGATCAAATCATCGCTGGGCGTCACACACCATTCTGTACCGAGTGTTAACTCAGCCCACGCATCGGGGCGTTGGTAACCAATTTTTATTGGACAAGTGCCAAACTTGTAGGGTTCCAGCACTTTCTTTAAATTTTCAATGAAATTCGCGTTTATTTGCGTCATATTCAGCGTCATTCTTAACGCTTTAATCCGCTTTTCGCGCGCTGTTGCCAAAGTACAGACGTCTCTGGCGGTCATTGTAATGCCACCAGAGAAGTTATCAAAGCTGACCTGTCCTGATATTACCAAGATTTGGTTAATTTGCAGCAAATCTTGGTACATTTCGAACTGTTCTGGGAATAAGCGTACATCAAGTCGGGCGCTCTTGTCATCCAAAGTGATCAATCCCCATCGATTTCCTTTCTTATTTATCAAGGTTCTGGCATTGATCACTAAGCCTGCCGCCGTCGCTTGCACGTCACGCGCGGTGGGCTGCAAGTCAACCAAGCGCCCAGAGGTATAGTATTTTAACTCTTTGCGATATTGATTGATGGGGTGCCCGGTAAGATAAAGCCCTAATGTTTCTTTTTCGCCTTCCAACCATTCATTGTCCGACATTTTCGGCACTATCACGAAGGCGTTTGCCACTTCTTCTGGCTCCACCGCCAAGAGCCCAAACAAATCACTTTGTCCTAACGCTTCGGCTTTATGGTGCTGCTCGGCGGACTTCATCGCATCCATTAGACTTGCCAGCAAAATGGCTCTACCACCTTGGGTTTTATCTGGCCCAAGTTGGTCAAGTGCACCGGAGTAAATCAGCTTTTCTATCACGCGGCGGTTCATTTTTTTCAAATCAACCCGCGCACAGAAATCAAATAAATCTTTAAACGCCCCGCCACTTTGTCGCGCTTCTAAAATTGCTTCGACTGGGCCTTCACCAACGCCTTTGATAGCGCCAATGCCATAGACTATCTCGCCTTGCTCGTTCACTGCGAACTTGTACGCACCAGTGTTGACGTCCGGCGGCAACAGAGTGAGTTTCATGTTCTCACACTCGTCCACCAAGGTGACGATTTTGTCGGTATTGTCCATATCCGCAGACATTACCGCGGCCATAAACTCCGCTGGGAAATGGGTTTTCATCCACAGCGTTTGATAAGACACCAGAGCGTAGGCTGCCGAGTGCGATTTGTTGAAACCATAACCTGCGAACTTTTCTACCAAGTCGAAAATTTTCATCGCCAGTTCGCCATCAACGCCGTTTTTCACCGAGCCCTCTTCGAAGGTCGAGCGTTGCTTCGCCATTTCTTCAGGTTTTTTCTTACCCATAGCACGGCGTAATAAGTCAGCGCCACCGAGACTATAGCCCGCCAGTACCTGCGCAATCTGCATAACCTGTTCTTGATACAGGATAATACCGTAGGTAGGCTCAAGAATTGGCGCTAAGCTTTCGTGCTGATATTGCGCATCCGGATAAGAGATCTCTTCGCGACCGTGCTTACGGTCGATAAAGTTATCTACCATGCCTGATTGCAGTGGCCCCGGACGGAACAAGGCTACCAAAGCTATCATATCTTCAAAACAGTCTGGCTTTAGGCGCCTAATTAAGTCTTTCATACCGCGCGATTCCAGCTGGAATACCGCGGTGGTTTCCGCGCGCAGTAACACTTCAAAACTTGCCTTGTCATTCAGTGGAATGGCGGCAATATCCACCGACTTTTTGCCTTCACGCGCTAAGCGCGCATTAGCCATATCCAGTGCCCACTGCAAAATGGTTAAGGTACGTAGGCCTAAGAAGTCAAACTTAACTAGACCTGCGGTTTCTACATCGTTTTTATCGAACTGGGTAACTGGGAATTTACCTTCTTCATCGCAGTAAATAGCGGCAAAGTCGGTAATGGTCGTTGGCGAAATAACCACACCACCGGCATGTTTACCGGCATTACGTGTACAACCTTCCAATTTGCGACACATATCAATCAGGTCGCGGACTTCTTCGTCGTTATCGTAGGCTTCTGGCAGGCGTGGTTCAACTTCAAACGCTTTGGCGAGTGTCATACCCGGGTCGCCCGGCACTAATTTTGAAATTCGGTCAACGAAACCATAAGGGTGACCAAGTACCCGGCCTACGTCTCGAATAACCGCTTTGGCGGCCATAGTACCAAAGGTGATGATCTGCGATACCGCATCACGACCATACAGCGCCGATACGTGGTCGATTACTTCGTCACGGCGGTCCATACAGAAGTCGATATCAAAGTCCGGCATCGAAACCCGCTCAGGGTTTAGGAAACGTTCGAAAAGTAAGTCAAATTCGAGCGGATCTAAGTCAGTGATTTTTAGCGCATAAGCCACTAACGAGCCCGCACCAGAACCCCGCCCAGGTCCTACTGGGATATTGTTGTCCTTACTCCACTGAATGAACTCCATAACGATCAAGAAGTAGCCGGGGAACCCCATCTGGTTGATACAGTTAAGTTCAATTTCCAGCCGCTCATCGTATTCACCGCGGCGCTCTTTGCGCACCGCTTCGTCAGGGAACAAGAACTGTAACCGCTCTTCCAAACCATCGCGGGAAACTTTAACTAAGAAATCTTCAATTTTTAGGTCGCCGGTCGGGTAATCCGGCAGGAAGTATTTACCAAGCTGTACTGTCACGTTACAGCGCTTGGCAATTTCCACGCTATTTTGCAGTGCTTCAGGAATGTCGCTAAACAACTCTGCCATTTGTTCAGCGCTTTTAAAATATTGTTCCGCAGAGAAACGTTTTGGACGTTTTGGGTCATCGAGCGCATAACCATCATGGATAGCCACGCGAATTTCATGCGCTTCGAAATCTTCCGCCTTTAAAAACACCACTTCATTGGTCGCAACCACTGGTACCCCAGTTGCACTGGCTAATGCAACGGCACTATGGAGATATTCTTCTTCTTGCGCGCGGCCAGTGCGGTGTAATTCTAAAAAGTAGTGGTCGGCAAAGTGAGTTTGGTAAAACGCGAGCGTTTCTTGTACCAGCGCTTCGTTGCCTTTGAGTAGTGCTTTACCGACATCGCCATCTTTGGCGCCGGAAAGTAAAATCAGCCCGTCTTTGTATTCTTCTAGCCAAGCTTTATCCACCATAGGACGATGCATTACATAGCCGCGGCGATACGCTTTGGAGATCAATAACGTGAGGTTTTGATAGCCAGTATTATTTTTTGCCAGCACCACAATACGGCATGCTTCTTCTGGAAACTGCTCAGAGCGCAACCATAAATCAGCGCCAATTATGGGCTTAATACCAGCGCCATGCGCTGCGCCATAAAAACGTACCAAACCGCACAAGTTCATTTGGTCTGTGATGGCAAATGCAGGCATTTGCAGTTGTTGTGCGTGGCCGACGATTGGCTTGGTCTTTGCCAAGCCATCTACCATTGAGAAATCACTGTGGACCCGTAGATGCACAAACTTTGGTTCAGCCATTATCTCTCCTGGTCAAACAAATTAGCCATTAGCCTGCGCAGCCAGCACCTGCTGCACAGGTTTAAAACTGCGACGATGATGCGGTGTTGCACCATACTTAGCCAAGGCTTCAAAATGTGCTTTAGTTGGATAGCCCTTGTGCCCTGCAAAACCGTATTCAGGATAAGCGCTATCCAGCTCTAACATTTCTTGGTCGCGAGCCACTTTGGCAAGGATAGACGCAGCACTTATTTCAGCCACTAAACTATCCCCTTTTACCACAGCTTGCGCTGGCACAGTTAAGCTTGGCAGGCGATTGCCATCGACAAACACAAATTCTGCTGGAATATGCAGTCCTGCAACAGCACGGGTCATTGCCAACATAGTGGCGTGGAGAATATTGAGCTCATCAATCTCAGCCACTGTCGCTCGGGCAATACAATAGCTTAACGCTTTGGCTTTGATCTCTTCTGCTAGTTGCAGACGCTTTTTCTCACTAAGCTTTTTCGAGTCAGTCAGACCCACAATCGGCTTAGTGGGGTCCAAAATTACCGCAGCGGTGACCACATCTCCCACCAGCGGACCACGGCCAACTTCATCCACGCCTGCAATTAGGCGCACATTGGGTCGTTCAATTTGCATCTATAAGCTCCTTTACCGCTAAGGCGGCTTGTTGGCTGGCGTTACAACGAATACTATCGTGAATGGCAAGGAACTTGGCTTTTAACGCCGCATTGTCACCGCGTAATAAAGGCAACAGCGCATCAGCCAATGCATCTGGGTTGCAATCATCTTGTAAAAACTCTGCCACCAAGGCACTGTCAGCCAACAAGTTCGGCAACGAGAAATACTTGATATTGAATTTAAAGAAAGTGGTAAAAATCCAATAACTCAGTGGTTTAAAGCGATATCCCACCACCATAGGCTTTTTGTAAAGCATAGCTTCTAAAGTGGCCGTACCTGATGCCAGTAAAATCGCATCCGCCGCTTGCATCGCCAAGTCGGATTGCCCCTCCAACAACAGCGGCTTAAAACTCGGTAATTCCGCCGCCAACGCTTGGCAAAATTGCTCGCGTCGTGCCGCATTAACTAACGGTACCACTACTTTCAAATTAGGTAGGTGGATCAGCAACTTTTTCACCGTTTGCAAATACGGCGTGCTTAATAGGCCCACTTCTGAACCTCGGCTGCCGGGCAGTAACGCCAGTACGGTGTCTTCTTGCTTTAATCCTAATGCGTCACGCGCCGCTTGAGTATCGTTATGGAGAGGAATTTCGTCAGCTAAGGTATGACCAACGAAAGTACAAGGCACTTGATGCTTATCGTAAAAGGCTTTTTCAAACGGCAGTAGTGACAACACTAAATTGGTGGCTTCAGCGATAGTAAAAATACGTTTTTCCCGCCATGCCCACACTGACGGGCTGACATATTGAACAGTTTTGATCCCCGCAGCTTTAAGCGGTTTTTCTACCCGCAGGTTAAAATCGGGCGCATCAATGCCGATAAACACCGCGGGGGGATGATCAATAAAGTATTGTACTAATTGTTTACGGATCTTGAGTAAACGCGGCAAGCGCCCTAACACTTCAATCAGCCCCATGACCGCGAGTTCTTCCATATCGAACAAGCTTTCACAGCCTTCGGCCTGCATTTTAGGGCCTGCGATACCGACAAATTTGGCGTTAGGATAATGCTGCTTGAGTGCGCGGATAAGGCCTGCACCTAAAATATCACCTGAATGTTCCCCGGCTACAAGGCCAATAGTAAGCGGTGCTGTTGTCGTCATCATGTTGTGGTGTCTGTATCTATAAACAAAAACGCCATACGAACTCTGGTATGGCGTTGTGGTGTCGGGACTTGAGATTAACGTATGATCCCACGTTCCGAGGTCGCCAGAAAGTCCAGCATCAATTTCACACTTGGGAATTGTGCTGCCTCGGCCTGTAATTCTACGCTCGCTTGTTCTAAGGTCAAACCTTTACGGTATAAGGACTTATAAGCGCGGCGAGTTGCCATGATCTCTTCCGAAGAGAAACCACGACGCTTCATCCCTTCAGTATTGATAGCGGCTGGTTGCGCTGGCGTACCTGTTGTGGTTACAAACGGTGGTACGTCTTTGTTTACCCCAGAGTACATACCGATAAAGGCATGCGCACCAATTTTACAAAACTGATGAACACCGGTATTACCTGCCAGAATAACCCAGTCACCGACGTGAACGTGGCCTGCTACACTGGCATTGTTAGCAAAAATAACATTACTGCCAATCACCGCATCGTGCGCAACGTGGGTATAGGCCATAAATAGGTTGTTTGAGCCAATGCGCGTAATACCTTGGTCTTGAATGGTACCACGATGGATAGTGGCGCACTCACGGATGATATTGTTATCACCTATGATAAGCTGTGTTGGTTCATCCTTGTACTTCTTATCTTGGCAGGCTTCCCCTACCGAAGCAAACTGATAAATATGGTTGCCAGAGCCAATCGTCGACGGGCCTTTGATCACCACGTGTGATTCGATGATACAGTTATCACCTATCACCACATCATTACCAATATAACTGTAAGGGCCAACTTTGACGTTGGCACCCAGCTTCGCGCCTGACTCAATAATTGCGGTAGGATGGATCACGCTATAGCTCTCTTCTTGCACACATTAATTCTGCGCTACACACTATTTTGCCATCGACTTTCGCTTCGGTAGCAAATTTCCACATGTTGCGGCGCTCCTTCAAGAACTGCACATGAAGATGCATGGTATCACCCGGTGTTACTGGGTGTTTAAAACGTGCATCATCAATCGCTGCGAACAAGTATAGTTCATTGTCGCCACGATTCTCGACTGTTTTAAAGCCAAGCAAACCCGTTGCCTGTGCCAATGCTTCAAGAATTAAAACACCTGGGAAAATTGGCTGTTCCGGGAAGTGGCCGGTAAAAATTGGCTCATTGGCCGTCACGTTTTTAATCGCGTGCAGGTATTCGCCCGGTTTGTAATCCAACACACGGTCTACCAATAGCATTGGGTAGCGGTGTGGCAATAATTTCAAGATTTCTTGAATATCAAAGCTATTTAATTCGTTAGCCAAAATAGCATCCTTTTATTCAGGGTGTTTAAGTTGCTCAACTTGGTTTTCAAGTGCCTTAATACGGGCCTTGAAATCCGATAAATTGCGTAAGTGAGCCATGCTTTTGCGCCATTCCAAGTTCGTGCTGTGCGGCACACCGGAAGAATAAACGCCTGGCTCAGTGATGGAACTAATCACCATACTCATACCTGTGATAATCACTTTATCACAAATCTCATTATGGCCATTAATGGCAACCATACCGCCGATTTGACAAAACTTGCCTATTTTCACACTGCCAGCGAGCACAGTTGCTCCCGCAATCGCGGTGCCTGAGCCAATTTCGACGTTGTGTGCAATTTGGCATAGATTATCTATGATCACGTTGTCGTGCACGATAGTATCGTCAATTGCGCCACGATCAATCACGGTATTGGCACCCACTTCTACATGATTGCCAATGATCACTCGGCCGACCTGAGGAATTTTAATCCACTGGCCTTTTTGGTTGGCATAACCAAAACCATCACTACCTATCACCGCCCCAGATTGAAATAAGCAGTCACTGCCAATTTCAACTTCATGGTATACGGTCACATTTGCCCACAGTTTCGTGCGGGCGGCTATTTTGGCATACTTTCCGACAAAGCAGTTAGCACCAATCTCAACCTCATCACCAATTTCTGCACCAGATTCAATGACAGCGTTAGCACCAATGTGTGCGCTTGGGCTGATTTTCGCATCGGCTGCAATACTGGCACTGGGGTGCACACCACTGGCAGCAACCGGAGTAGTATCAAGCTTTTGAGCGAGCAATGCATAAGCGGTATAAGGGTCTTTCGTCACTAGCTTATTGCCGGTGAAATATTCCGCTTCATCAGGCGAGAGGATCACCGCACCGGCTTGCGTGGTAGCAAGCTGACCGCGGTATTTTTTATTGGCCAAAAACGCAATCTCTTGCGCGGTTGCTTTTGCGAGTGTCGCGATACGGCAGATGACGGCATTACCGTCACCTTGCACTTGAGCATCAATCCACTCTGCGAGTTGAGCTAGGGTGTACTGCTTGGTCATTATTTCTTGCTTACTACTTCTACAACTTGCTCAGAAAGATCGGTTACTTTCTCTGGGTTGAAGTAAATTGTTGCGTCTTTTAATTTTACTTCGTCAAACTTACCTTTTTTCGCTACTTCATCAACAGCGTCAAGGATAAGCTTTTGTACTTTAGTCAATTCTTGACCTTGGCGAGTTTTCATTTCTTGCTCAAGTGGACGACCTTTTTCAGCCAGTGTCTTTTGCATATCCTGAATTTTGTCGCGCAACTTGTCTTTTTGGTCGTCGCTCATGGTGGCAGATTCACGTTTGAACTTTTCTGCTTCAAAACGAATATCGCCTTGGATTTTTTCTAACTCCTGACGACGCTCTGCAAACTCAGTTTGCAATGCTTGCTCAATTTTCGCCATTTGTGGAATTTGTTGATACACCTTTTGCATATCTACAATGCCGACTTTGTGTGCAAGTGCACTTGCCGAAGTTCCCATTAGTAAGGTTGCCATCAAGGCCAAAGCTGAGGTTTTAGCTAATTTGTTCACGTAAAGACTCCTTAGAAAGTGTTACTAATGTTAAAGCTAATCGTTTTGGTGTCATCATCTTCTTCTTTTTTAAGCGGATAAGCAAAACTGATTAGCATCGGACCCATTGGAGAGATCCATTGAATAGATAAACCGGTCGACGCACGGTAGCGTGATGGGTCTGAGTAGTCATCAATTTTCGCGAGCTGATCGCGTTGTAATTCGGTATAACGGCTTAAGTCGAACTCAGTGTCCCAAACGTTTGCTACGTCCACAAAGAAACTGGTGCGTACTGAACCTGATTTGTCGTCATCAAGGAATGGCGTCGGTACTATCATTTCGACGCCAGCCACCGCTTTAGCGTTACCACCGATACGACCTGACGGCAACAATACATCAAATTGCTCATCGCCACCTAATCCACTTGTACTACCGCCATCGGGCTGAGGAGTCCCAGGGATAAGATTCGGCCGACGAATAATTGCTCGCGGTAAAATGGTGTTACGGTCAAAGCCACGCAGTTCCATTTCCGTAATACGGAAAAACTCTTGGAACGGTAGGGTTTGATCTGCGCCATTGGTGCTGCCATAACCATTACCATAACCCAGTGCTGCTCGCGCTGAGAATACCCAGCGATGGTCGTTACTGATTGGCCAATAGAAACGCGAATCGTAATTGAGCTTGAAAAAATTCAAATCTGAGTTAGGTGTCGTAGCCATCAATGACAAGCTTTGGCGCGAACCATCGGTTGGGAACATCCCGCGGTTAACCGTCACACGTGACCAACCCACGCTCAACTCATATTTGGTAAACTCAAATGGCGCATCTGGGTTGTTAGGATCGGTAAAGCTTTCACGAAGTACACGGTTTTGTTCAAACTCTGTGATGTTATCAAGCTCTTCTTCTAACCAACGCACACCGAAGTTGATGCGGTTGATGGCATCAATTGGGAAACCTAGGTTGGTACCAAGGCCATAAGTTTTAGAGTTATAGCCAACGATACCAAACTTGCTACCGTCAAATTCGTTATAGAAAATACTGCTACCTTGCGACACGCCGTCTGGCGTGAAATACGGATCGGTATACGACACGCTGTAGCTGCGCGAGCCGCGTGAAGTATTAATATTAAAACCAACTTGGTTACCCGTACCAAGGAAGTTAGACTCACTTACGCCAATGTTAAATTGCAGACCCGCGTACGAGCCATAAGCAAGACCGGCTTGGAAACTACCCGCAGGTTGCTCTTTCACTTTAAAGTCAACGTCGACTAAATCGTCTTGGCCCGGCACAGGCTTGACATTAAATTCCACGTTTTCCATATACGGCAAACGTTGAATTTGTAATTTCGAGCGCTCAAGTTGCTGGTTTGACAGCCACGCACCTTCAAGCTGCGTCATTTCGCGGCGTACTACTTCATCTGCAGTATTGTGGTTACCTTCTACCACAATACGACGCACATATACGCGCTTGCCTGGATTCACCGACAGCGTAAGCTGAACTTCTTTGTTTTCGTCGTCAATGTCAGGGATGGTACGTACTTCGGCGTTAGCATAACCAAAACGCGCTAAATACCCTTTGATGAATTCTTCTGAAGCCGTGACGATTGAACCGTTGTAAAGCTCACCTTCACGCAGTGGCACGATAGCGCGAATTAAATCTTCACGGCCAAGCAAGTCACCGATAAAGTCAAAGCCTTTTACTTTGTACTTTTCGCCTTCAGTTAAGTTTGCGGTAACGTACACGGCGTCACGCTCTGGGCTCACCGATACTTGCGTTGAATCGATATTAAAGCGTAAATAACCACGGTCTAAATAGTAACTCTTGATTTTCTCAAGGTCACCTTCAATGGTTTTCTTTTGATAACGGTCATTAGACAGGAATTTCCACCAAGGTAAATCCTGTTGCGATTCAAACAGCGCTAACAACTCTTCGTCACTGAATAACTCATTACCCACTAAGTTAATTTGGCGTACTGAGGCCGCATCGCCTTCTTCAAACTTCAATTTAAGTTTGACGCGATTACGTGGCAACTCAGTGACTTCAATATTTACTTTAGCATTGTATTTACCAATGCTGTGGAAGAACTCCGTTAGGCCTTTTTCGATGTTGTCTAACACCGTTTTATCTAACGGCTCGCCTTGGCGAATATTTTGTTGCTCTAAACTTTCAGTCAGCTGCTCATCTTTGATGTCTTTGTTGCCATCAAATTCAATAGAGCTAATGGTAGGACGCTCAGTGACTTTGAAAACCAGTAAGCTGCCTTCACGATAGACTTGGATGTTGTCGAAATGCCCTGATTTATATAGCGCTTTAATGGTTTTTGCGACTGTATAGTCGTCAATATTATCGCCCACGTTAATCGGGATATGAGTCAACGCAGCACCTAAAGCAACGCGTTGTAAACCTTCAACTTTTAAATCTTCAACAATAAAGGAGTTTTGCCCCAAGGCCGCAAAACTTGCGCCAAGTAAACCGGTAACTGCTATGTGTTTTTTTATAGGCATCTTATTATCTTTATCCTTTACAACTTTCTAGCGTTATTGCGCTTAACCTTATCCAAATCTGGCTTACGGCTACAATCTGGCAACGTCATTCATTAACGCAAAACAGGTTAATGCCAATAACAGCATCGCACCTAGTTTAAAACCTAACTCTTGTGTCTTTTCAGAGACTGGCTTTTTGCGAATTAGTTCAATTATGTAATACATTAAATGCCCGCCATCTAAGACCGGCAGCGGCAATAAGTTGAAAACACCAAGGTTTACACTGATAAGCGCTAAGAAGCTTAAAAACGCTACCAAACCATAACTGACACTGTTGCCTGCACCGACTGCGATGCCTACTGGGCCGCTTAAATTCTTGACCGACACCTGCCCCGTTAACAGGTTGCCTATCATATCAAAACTGAGGGTGATAAGTTCCCAGGTTTTCTGCCCGCCGAGCACGATACTATCCAAAGGGCCATAATGTCTAGTTTCTATGTATTCAGTTGGCCAATTTTCCATCCGTGGCGCAACGCCAAGTACACCGATGCGGTTGCCGTCATTGTCGGTTTGAGCGCTTGGTGTCGCGACTAAGTCTAAGGTTTGGTTGTTACGTGCAACTTGCAGCGTTAGAGGTTGTTCCGGTGAGTTTTTGATAACCTTAACAAAATCAAACCAATCGCTAAACGCTTCGCCATTCACTGCGAGCAAGCGGTCGCCTACCATAATCCCAGCTTGTTCTGCCGCAGATTGGCTGCCGACTTGAGCTACTTCGGTGGTGATAGCAGGACGAAAAGGTGTGATACCAAGCGACTGTAAAGGCGGCACATCTTGTTGATCTAATTTCCAGCCCTGAATATAAACTTGGCGTATTTGTAGCGCATTGTGCGCATCTTTCACTTTCAACACCAATTGTGACTCACCAAGCGCCGCCATCAAAGCAAAATTGACATCCTGCCAATCCGTCACCACTTGCTCGTTGACGCTTAAGATTAAATCTTGGCTGCTAAGATTGGCTGCGGCGGCGCGACTAGCTGGAGTAACTTCACCTACCACAGGTTTAACACTTTGCACCCCAATCATATACATTGCAGCAAGAGCGATAATAGCAAACAAAAAGTTGGCAATGGGACCTGCCGCAACAATGGCTATCCGACGCGATACGGGCTTATTGTTAAACGCCAAATGGTGCTCTTGGGCACTCACCTCTTCAACCCGCCCATCAAGCATTTTGACGTAACCGCCAAGTGGGATAAGCGCAATCACGTACTCAGTGCCGAGTTTGTCGTACCATTTAATTAATGGCTTGCCAAAACCGATAGAAAACCGCAGCACTTTAACGCCAGCTTTTCTTGCTACCCAGAAATGTCCATATTCATGCACTGTTACTAAAATACCCAAAGCGAGTATAAATGCACCGAGATTCCATAAAAACGCCAGCATAGCTTACCTCAAGGATTGAATTCGTTGATACGCCATTTCCCGCGCGACACCATCGACTGCCAAAATGTCATCAAGGCAGTGTGTCGCAGGCAGGTCTGCTTGTTCTAATACCGCCGCATTGACACGGTAAATATCCGTAAAGCCAATTTCACCGCACAAAAACGCGGCCACAGCAACCTCATTCGAGGCGTTAACTGTGGTGGTTGCAGCTTGACCACTACGACACGCCGCAATTGCCAACTGCAAGTTAGGATAACGCGCAAAGTCAGGCTTAGTGAATGAAAAGTTCACCATTTTAGCAAAATCTAGTGGTGCCACACCGGCATCAATTCGCTCTGGATAAGCAAGCCCATACGCAATTGGCGTGCGCATATCAGGCTGGCCTAGCTGCGCGATAACCGAGCCGTCGCGGTACTGTACCATAGAGTGGATCATGCTTTGCGGATGAATGACGACTTCAATGTCGTCAGCACTGCAATTGAATAGCCATTTGGCTTCGATAAATTCCAGCCCTTTGTTCATCATGGTGGCCGAATCAACAGAAATTTTCTGCCCCATTGACCAATTGGGATGGGCCACCGCCTCTGCCACCGTCACGGCATCAAGCGTGTCTAGTGGCCGCTGCAAGAATGGCCCACCTGAGCCAGTTAAAAGGATTTTGCTCACACCATGATGAGCTAGGTGTGCGGTTTGGTCTTGCTGGAAGGCATACGGAAGGCTTTGATAAATGGCATTATGCTCACTGTCTATCGGTAACAAAGTGGCTCTATGTTTTATCACTTTGTCCATAAACAACTGACCCGACATCACTAAGGCTTCTTTGTTGGCCAGCAACACTTTCTTACCTGCTTCTACCGCGCTTAAAGTTGGCAAGAGACCCGCAGCCCCAA
This sequence comes from Pseudoalteromonas fenneropenaei, assembly GCF_042643375.1. Classification (NCBI taxonomy): domain Bacteria; kingdom Pseudomonadati; phylum Pseudomonadota; class Gammaproteobacteria; order Alteromonadales; family Pseudoalteromonadaceae; genus Pseudoalteromonas; species Pseudoalteromonas fenneropenaei. The sequence goes on along the minus strand of NZ_JBHRSD010000029.1, from coordinate 58,928 downwards.
CAATCGCCGCCATGACGATATCCGCCTCAGGATGGGCGGCAATCTCTTGCATCGCTTTAGTGCCAGCAAGCACTTCAGGTAGCGGTCTAAGTGCTGTTGTTTGTAGCGCAGCGCGAAGCGTCTGTGCGGCTTGTTCAGAAGCCATCACCACAAAACGCGGCTTAAATTGCAGACACTGTGCAACCATAGTGTCGACACCTTGCCCCGCCACTAACGCTAACACTTGATAGCGTTGGTGATTACGCGCAATAACATCTAAAGTGGACTGTCCAATAGACCCAGTCGAGCCAAGCACGACCACGTTTTGCATCATAAAGTGACCGTCCATGCGTAACATAGCGCAAATATAGGTGCAGCTGCCGTGAGGCTGTCAATACGGTCTAAAATACCGCCATGTCCAGGTAAACACGAGCCAGAGTCTTTCAAGCCAACTTCGCGCTTAAACATACTTTCAAGTAAGTCACCAACCGCTGAAAACAGCGCGATAAAGACGGTCATCACACCATAAACTGCCCACTTTTCACTTGGTACCGCAGCGTAATAGCAAAACGCTACGACAAAAATAACTGCTGCAACTAAGCCGCCAATAAGGCCTTCAATGGTTTTATTCGGACTGACTTTAGGCATAAGCTTATGTTTACCAAAGTTTTTGCCAGCAAAATAAGCGCCGATATCTGCCGCCCAGACAATACCGAGCACCACCATAATCAAGGTCGAGCCGAAATGATGTTGCTCAGCATAGTGCGCGCTACGTAGGGTATTAAGCGCCAACCACAGTGGCACTAAGGTTAACAGACCAGCAATCGCGCGCAGCACAATACCTTCCCGCCAGACACTCGACATACCGGGGTATTTGCACACCAAAATGGTTGCCACTAACCACCAAGCAAACGCCAAAGTGAAGACATAATTCGCATCGGCGATAAGCGTGCCATTGGCTAGCCACAGTGTCTCTATCGGCCAATGCCAATGTAATACCGCGAGAATAGTAGCAACCAGCAAAGTAAAACCGCTGCGCGCGCGCTTGGTGGTAAAGCCGATAAAAGCAGACCACTCCCAAGCACCCAGTAACACGATAAGGCCCGCAATTAAGCTAAATTGTGCTAGAGGTGTATAAAACACCAATAGCAGCGCGGCTGGTGCCAACACCGCAGACGTCATAATACGTTGTTTTAACAAATTCTAACCCTTCAACTGTGGTTATTTAGAAGCGAGTAATTGTTTTATTTGTTCGCCAGTACAGCCAAATCGACGCTCACGCGCGACATAACTGGCAATCGCTTCTGCAAAGGCGGCTTCATCGAAGTCCGGCCATAAAGTTTGAGTAAAATACAGCTCCGCGTACGCAGCCTGCCACAGCAAAAAGTTGCTGATGCGCAAATCACCACCGGTGCGGATAAGTAAATCCAACTCAGGTTGACCTGCCATAGATAAATGCTGGCTAATCGCGTCTTCTGTAATATCACTGGCTTGCAGCTTACCCTCAGCCACTTGTTTTGCCAACTGCTGCGTAGCGTGAGTAATGTCCCAGCGCCCACCATAGTTGGCTGCCACATTAAGCTGTAGTCCGGTATTGCTGGCAGTCAAGTCTTGTGCCGCGAAAATACGCTCCTGTAATGCCAGAGGAAACTTGGAGATATCGCCTATGATGCTAAGCTTGACATTGTTTTTGTTCAGCCGTTTGACTTCCTTGGTGAGCACATAAAGAAAGAGCTCCATCAAAGTACTGACTTCATCTTCTGGGCGGCGCCAGTTTTCGCTGCTAAAGGCAAACAGCGTCAACGATTGGACGCCGAGTCTTGAACAGAATTGTACAGCGCTGCGTACCGCATCGACCCCTTTTTTATGCCCAAAAACGCGCGGACGATTGCGCGCCTGCGCCCATCTGCCATTACCGTCCATGATAATTGCCACGTGACGGGGTAAAGACTGCTGAGAAATTGTTTCGGCGTTCAGAACCATACTAATTCGTAAGTAAAAAAAAACGCCGCCTAGTATACCCTAGGCGGCGTAGCAAACCTACTAAATTTCGGATTACTGCATAGAGGCGGATAACCTCAGCTTAGATTTCCATCAACTCTGCTTCTTTTGCAGCCAGTTGGTTATCCATTTCTTTGATGAACTTATCGGTCAGCTTTTGAATTTCTTCTTCGCCTTGACGCGCTTCATCTTCAGAAATACCTTTGTCCTTTAGTAACGATTTGATATCGCCATTAGCGTCACGGCGAATATTACGTACTGCAACACGGCCCGCTTCAACTTCACCACGTACTACTTTGATCAGGTCTTTACGACGCTCTTCTGTAAGCGGAGGTAACGGCACACGAATGATAGAACCCGCTGACATTGGGTTTAAACCCAGATCAGAAGCCATAATCGCCTTCTCTACTGCTTGCGTTAAAGAACGGTCAAACACGCTGATAGCCAAGGTACGCGCATCTTCAATTGACACGTTCGCTACTTGGTTAAGTGGTGTATCGGCACCGTAGTAAGATACTGAAATACCGTCTAATAGCGCAGGATGTGCACGACCAGTACGGATCTTTGACAATTGGCTCGCTAGTGCTGCCACACTTTTTTGCATACGCTCTTGCGCGTCTTTTTTAATATCGTTAATCACAATGCTTTCCTAGTCCATTTATTCAGAAGGTTGCGAGGAAATAAGCGTACCTTCTTCCTCACCCATGATAACGCGCTTAAGCGCGCCTGGTTTATTCATATTGAATACGCTGATGGGCATATCGTGGTCACGCGCAAGCGTAAATGCCGCGAGGTCCATCACCTTCAATTCTTGATCAATCACTTCATCATAGCTCAAATGACGGTAAAGTGTCGCTGCTGGATTTTTTACTGGGTCGTCGCTGTACACGCCGTCCACTTTAGTTGCTTTAATTACGGTGTCTGCTTCGATTTCAATACCGCGTAAACACGCTGCAGAGTCAGTAGTAAAGAATGGGTTACCTGTACCTGCAGCGAAAATCACTACACGGCCAGATTTCAGCAGGCTGATTGCCTCTGCCCAATTATACGCATCGCACACACCATTTAACGGGATAGCCGACATCAAACGCGCATTGACAAATGCACGGTGCAACGCATCACGCATCGCCAGACCATTCATTACCGTTGCCAACATCCCCATGTGGTCACCCACCACACGGTTCATACCTGCTTTGGCAAGTGAGCCACCACGCAGGAAGTTGCCGCCGCCAATAACCAAACCCACTTCTACGTCGAGTTCTACTAGTTCTTTGATTTCTTGAGCCATGCGATCCAAAATTTTCGGATCGATACCAAAGCCTTCGTCTCCCATTAAAGCTTCACCGCTTAATTTGAGAAGAACGCGTCTAAAAACAGGTTTTCGATTGATAGTCATACAGTCCGGGCCAATTTAAAAGTGAGGTAAAAAAAACCGCGCTTATGTCTACACACAAGCGCGGCTATTCTAAAGAATTTTCGCGTTTGACGCAAAGCAAACTGCGGTGGTCTCACCAGCCTTGCTCCACGTCAAGCTAAGCGATTAGTTGCCTTTTGCAGCAGCTACTTGTGCAGCAACTTCAGCAGCGAAGTCATCTACTTTCTTCTCGATGCCTTCACCTACTTCTAGGCGAACGAATGCGCTTACAGCGATGCCTTTCTCTTTCAGGAACTCACCAACTGTTTTCTTTGGTTCCATGATGAATGGTTGACCAGTTAAAGACACTTCACCAGTGAACTTCTTCATACGGCCTTCAACCATTTTCTCAGCGATTTCAGCTGGCTTGCCTTCGTTCATAGCGATTTCGATTTGCACTTCACGCTCTTTCGCTACTACGTCAGCTGGTACGTCTTCAGGGTTTACATACTCTGGACGTGATGCAGCAACGTGCATAGCTACTTGCTTAAGTGTTTCTTCGTCAGCAGAACCTGCAACAACAACACCGATACGGTCGCCGTGACGGTATGCAGCTAGTGCAGCACCTTGGATGTACTGAACGCGACGTACGTTGATGTTTTCGCCAATTTTAGCAACTAGAGCAACACGCTTCTCTTCGAATTGTGCTTGTAGCTCTTCAACAGTTACAGTTGCAGCGATTGCAGCGTCAGCTACTTCGTTAGCGAATGCTAGGAAGTTTGCATCTTTAGCAACGAAGTCTGTTTGACAGTTAACTTCAACTAGTGCAGCAACACCGTCAGCTTGCTTGATAAGGATTGTACCTTCAGCAGCGATGTTACCTGCTTTCTTAGCAGCTTTAGCAGCACCGCTCTTACGCATGTTCTCAATCGCAAGTTCGATGTCACCGTTAGTTTCAGTTAGCGCTTTTTTACAATCCATCATGCCAGCGCCAGTGCGGTCGCGTAGCTCTTTAACTAGGGCAGCAGTTACAGCCATTTGAATATCCTCAAATCTGAATTCGGTTTACTTTAAGCGGAAGGTCCGCTTGTAAAGAATATCAAGTCTTCATCAGAACAAGATGAAGACTTGATGACAGCTTATTACTCAGCTTCTACGAAGTCGTCTTTCTCAGCTTGAGCAACGATGTTGCGCTCACGGCCTTCAGTAATTGCTTGAGCTACTGCGCCAGTGTAAAGCTGGATAGCACGGATAGCGTCGTCGTTACCAGGAACAACAAAGTCAACGCCATCTGGGTTTGAGTTAGTATCAACGATAGATACTACTGGAATACCTAGGTTGTTTGCTTCGCGAATTGCGATGTGCTCGTGATCAGCGTCGATAACGAAGATAGCGTCTGGTAAACCGCCCATCTCTTTGATACCGCCAAGGCTCTTCTCAAGCTTTTCCATTTCACGAGTAAGCATTAACGCTTCTTTCTTAGTCAACTTCTCGAAAGTACCGTCTTGGCTTTGTACTTCAAGGTCTTTAAGACGCTTGATTGATTGACGAACTGTTTTCCAGTTAGTCAACATACCACCTAACCAACGGTGATTTACGTAAAATTGGTCACAACCAGAAGCTGCTTCTTTAACTGCTTCGCTTGCAGCGCGCTTAGTACCTACGAAAAGGATTTTGCCTTTGTTAGATGCTACGTTCGTAAGGAACTTAAGTGCATCGTTGAACATAGGAACAGTTTTTTCTAGGTTGATGATATGTACGCGGTTACGAGCACCGAAGATGAACGGCTTCATCTTTGGGTTCCAGTAACGAGCTTGGTGACCGAAGTGTACGCCAGCTTGTAGCATATCGCGCATTGAAACGTTTGCCATTTGTATTTTCCTCAAAGTAAGGGTTAGGCCTCCACATATCCCATAGCACCAACATGTTTAAAAATGTTTTAAACTTGCACCCAAGTGTATGTGTCGATATGTGTGTGTGTTAAAATTAAAGTTTAGTGCCTTAGTTACAAATAATCCTTGTGACGCAAACTGGCTGAAACAAGAATTTATTTGTAAAAAGACGGCGCGCTTTATACCATATAAAACGCGTCGACTCAATGATACGTATAAAATTTATACCACAAAACTGTAAACTGAAATGGGAGCTTGAATGAGCGCAGTGATTAAAACCCCTGATGAAATTGAAAAAATGCGCGTTGCCGGACGTCTTGCCGCCGAAGTGTTGGAAATGATCGAGCCGTATGTCAAACCTGGGGTGACCACTGACGAACTCAACAGCATTTGTCACGACTATATTGTTAACGTGCAAAACGCCATCCCGGCACCGTTAAACTATCATGGCTTTCCGAAATCGATTTGTACTTCGGTAAACCAAGTGATTTGTCACGGTATTCCCAATGACAAACCACTCAAAGACGGTGACATCATCAATATCGATATTACCGTGATTAAAGATGGTTACCACGGCGATACCTCAAAAATGTTTTACGTTGGCACCCCTTCAATTCAAGGAAAGCGCCTAAGCGAAGTGACTCAAGAGAGCCTTTACCTTGCCATTCGTATGGTTAAACCTGGCGTGCGTTTAGGGGATATTGGTGCCGCGATTCAAAAATATGCTGAAGGCTTTAACTACTCAATCGTACGCGAATATTGTGGTCATGGTATTGGGGCTGAGTTCCACGAAGAACCACAAGTGATGCACTATGGCAAACCTGGTACTGGTGAATTGCTTAAAGCCGGTATGTGCTTGACCATTGAGCCTATGGTGAACGCCGGACAACGTCATTGTAAACTGTTGAAAGACAACTGGACTGTAGTGACGAAAGACCGTAGTCTATCTGCTCAATGGGAGCATACATTACTGGTTACTGACAATGGCGTGGAGATCCTTACACACCGTAAAGACGACACCATTGAGAGGATCATCGAACACTAGGAGCCAATCACTTGGCCTTGCCAAATAAATTAAAACAGTTGCTCGACGCTGCCGAGCAACTGCAAGACTACAAAGACTGTTCCGCCTACTTCTACAAGTGGCTGCAAAATGAATTCGCCAAGCAGCCGGTGCGTAATCTCATCAATGCCCGCGCTGAGTTTGTTGACCGTTTGCTCATCAAGCTCTACACCAGTTGTGGGCTGGCTAATCAACCTGATATGGCGTTAATTGCCATTGGCGGTTATGGTCGCGGTGAACTCCACCCCTACTCTGACATTGATTTTCTGTTATTAGTTAACGAACTGCCCAGCGATGCGATAAAAGAACAACTCGAACAATTTATCACTTTGCTTTGGGATCTCAATCTTGAAATCGGCCACAGCGTCCGCACCCCAGAAGAAGTGCTGGAGCAAAAAGAGCACGATGTACACTTCACCACCAGCTTGCTTGAAAGCCGGCTTATCTGTGGCAACCACGTCGCTTATGAGGCGTTAAAACGCCATATTCAAGAAAGCCCTTTGTGGCGCTCTGATGATTTCTTTATCGCCAAAGTCAACGAACAGCATTTACGTCACAAAAAATGCCACGGCACCGCTTACAACCTTGAACCTAATATCAAAGAAAACCCGGGTGGGCTGCGTGACATTCAAACTATTTTTTGGGTTGCGAAAAAGCACTTCCAAGCTGAAACATTAGAAGAGCTGATCAATCATGGTTATCTCACCCATGAAGAATCGCAAGAATTGCTGGAGTGTTTAGAAAACCTTTGGAATATTCGTTTTGCCCTACACTTAGCTGCGGGGCGCTCAGAAAACCGTTTGTTATTTGATTATCAACCACATGCGGCTGAATTACTTGGTTTTGGTGCCGAAGGTAAAGCCTCCGTTGAGCGCATGATGAAGCGCCTGTTCCGGATCATGAGTCGAGTGCGGGAAATGAACGAAATGCTGCTGGCTTATTTTGAGCAAAGTATTTTGCCTGAACAAGCTGAGCTGCCGGTTATTCCGCTCGACCGTAATTTTGAACGAGTTGGTCATAAAATTCGGGTTAAAGACCCTTCAGTGTTCTTCCGTCGTGAACAACTCTTTACCTTGTTCGAGCATATCGCTGATAATCCAGATATTACCCATATCGAACCCAACACCATTCGTACCATGCGACAAGTAAGGCGGCGTTTGCTCGGCGACTTGCAAGACTATGCCGCGTGTCGTGATGCGTTTTTACGCTTATTGAAACACCCCAATGGTATGGGTCGCGCGTTTACCTTAATGCACAAACACGGCATCATCGCCGCATATTTACCGCAGTGGCGCAACATTTTCGGGCAAATGCAGTTTGATTTGTTCCACGCTTATACCGTGGACGAGCACACTCATAAACTGGTCAATAATATCTACCATTATTTTGAGCGCAGCCGCATGGCGGAATTTCCGCTATGTACGGAAATTGTCACCCGCATGGATAAGCCTGAGCTGCTGTACCTAGCGGCAATTTTCCACGATATCGCCAAAGGCCGGGGCGGCGACCACTCTGAGCTCGGCGCAGTTGACGCGCAAGCATTTTGTAAAATGCACGGTTTTACCAATTCAGACTCGCGTTTAGTGGCGTGGCTGGTCGAAAATCATTTGCTGATGTCAGTCACTGCACAGCGTAAAGACATTAACGACCCAGATGTCATAAGCGAGTTTGCCTCGCGAATCAAAAACGAGCGCCAGCTCGATTACCTCTATTGCTTGACAGTTGCCGATATTCGCGCCACCAACGACAATCTTTGGAATGATTGGAAAAACACCTTGCTACGCGAGCTGTATCTACACACGCAGCGGGCTTTGCGTCTGGGCCTTGAAAATCCTATGGACATGCGCGACCAAATTCGCGACAAAAAGCAACAAGCGAAGCAAAGGCTGGTGTTAGATGGCTTCCGCGATGACTTAATTGATTTGATCTGGAGCCGCTTTAAAGCCAATTACTTTACCGCCTTTAGTGAAGAACAGATCTCTTGGCATACTGAGCATATGCTGCAATCTAAAGACTTGAGCCAACCGAGTGTGACCGTGTCGGAACGACCGCTGCACGGTGGCACTCAGGTATTTGTTTACAGCCCTTATGAATCCAGCTTATTTGTTAAACTGGTGAGTGTCATTGGCTCGAAAAAAGCACAAATTCAACACGCGCAAGTGATGACCACCAAAGACGGTTATGTGGTATTTAACTTCGTTATTTTGGAAGTTAACGGCGATGCTATTGCTTCTAGCCGTGCTCATTCAATTCACCGCGGCATTGAGCAAGTGCTGCGCGATCCGACTAAGAACGTACGGATTAAGAAAAATCGCTCACGACGGTTTAAAGATTTCAACATCAAACCGCAAGTGGTGGTGCGCCCCCACGCCCGTGAAGACCGTAATCTGATTGAGATCCAAGCCATCGATATTCAGGGCCTGCTCACTAAGATTGCGGAAGTATTTGAAGAACAAGAACTTCATATTCATGCTGCACGAATCACTACAGTCGGTGAACGCGCAGAAGACTTCTTCGTGGTGTCGAATAAAGCTTATCTGGCATTATCAGACGATGAGCAAGTAAAAGTACACCGCGCACTTTTAAAGAAATTACATGCAGAATCCGCATAAGAGGAAGCTATGGCAGATTTAAAAACCATTATCGAGCAGGCATGGGAAGACCGCGCCAGCATTACACCAGCAACCGTAAGCAAAGAAGTGTTTGCCGCTATTACCCAAGCCTTGTCTTTGCTTGACTCAGGCGCAGCACGGGTTGCAGAAAAAATCAGTGGTGAGTGGGTTGTTCATCAATGGTTGAAAAAGGCAGTATTGCTGTCGTTTCGTATTCGTGACAACCAAGCACTGAATGATGGCGTTACCCAATATTATGATAAAGTGCCGCTTAAATTCAGCGACTATACGCCTGAGCAGTTTAAACAAGAAGGCATGCGTGTAGTGCCTAACGCAGTAGCGCGCCAAGGTAGCTTTATTGGCAAAAACGTGGTGCTAATGCCGTCTTATGTCAATATCGGTGCTTACGTCGATGAAGGCACTATGGTGGATACCTGGGCAACCGTGGGTTCTTGTGCGCAAATTGGTAAAAACGTTCACCTTTCTGGTGGTGTTGGTATCGGCGGGGTATTAGAGCCATTACAAGCCAATCCAACCATTATTGAAGACAACTGCTTTATCGGCGCGCGCTCTGAAATTGTTGAGGGTGTTATCGTTGAAGAAGGCGCAGTGATCTCCATGGGTGTGTATATTTCACAAAGCACGCGTATTTATGACCGCGAAACGGGCGAAATTCACTATGGCCGAGTGCCAGCAGGCGCGGTCGTGGTGCCAGGCTCACTACCAAGTAAAGACGGTACGCATAATCTTTATGCCGCTATCATAGTGAAAAAAGTCGACAAACAAACTCGCGAAAAAGTGGGTATTAATGCCCTACTGCGTTCTGTAGAGTAAGCTCTGTTATTAGCCCTGAAACTAAAACAGCACCCTTAGGTGCTGTTTTTGCAGGATAAAAAGCTTAAATCGCTTCTTCGTCTTCTTCACCTGTACGGATACGAATAACGCGTTCAACATCAGTGACGAAAATCTTACCATCGCCGATTTTACCGGTTTGTGCTGTTTTCACTATCACTTCAATAGCGCGTTCAACGTCTTCGTCTGCAAGTACGATGTCGAGTTTTACCTTTGGTAAAAAATCAACCATGTACTCAGCACCGCGATACAATTCAGTGTGGCCTTTTTGACGCCCAAAGCCTTTCACTTCACACACTGTCATACCGGTAATACCAATATCAGACAAGGCTTCGCGCACGTCATCTAACTTGAAGGGTTTGATAATTGCTTCTATTTTTTTCATGGTAAACGTATTGGTTTCCTTTGGTTGCGTCGATTTTAGTCAATCTGCTAGCGCTTCGCAAACAAACTCATTGAATACTTACCAAAAAAAGCGCCATAATGAAACAATCGCAATAACTCGGATTTAAGTATGAAATATCGCGAGCGAGCTTTTACGTTGCTTGAAGTCATGATCACCATTGCTATTTTGGCAATCATCGCTATGTTTGCGTTAAGCAGTAATAAAAACCTCAGTGAATCAAACCGTGCCGAAAGCTTTTTACAGGAACTGAAGCGTAACTTTATGTTTGCTCGTGCAAAAGCGACAACCGCCGATGATTTTGTGGTGATTTGTGCAGCTCCAGAGGCTGCAATCGCCGCAAGAACCAGTTTTACCTGTGCTAACGACTGGGTCGCCAACCAAGTTGTGGTGTTTGTGGATATTAATGGTGACTTGAGCTTTGATGCTGCAACCGACACGATTTATCGTGTTATGGAAAAATTACCGAATCAGGATAAGCTCGCCCTCTCTCCTAACTCAAGTGGCTTTCGTTTTGACACCAGTGGCCTACTCAATAACGCACAGGCAACTGCTTTCGTTTATTGTCCAAACACAGACAATAGCAACAACCGTGAACTAAATTTAACTTTAGGTGGCACAGTTCTCTACCGCGGGTCTACCACCGCAACCTGTGGTTGATATTTTTTCATAGCCTTTGCAATTGTCCCACTAACAGCTAAATTTCAAAACAACAACTAGCTTCAATGGATGAAGATTATGCTCAGCAAAGGAATGCAGTGGGGTTTTACACTATTTGAATTATTAGTCTCTGTAAGTATTTGTGCCATTTTATTGATGCTCGCTATTCCCAGTAGCCGTGACTTTTTGGTGCAATACAAAATGGAGCTAACTATCTCTGAATACAAACGTTTGACCGCGTTAGCGCGACTCTATGCCGTCAATCATACGGCCGTTGTGACATTATGCCCTCTCATTGAAAATACCTGTAGCCATGCCGATTGGGGTGGGCCAGCTAGCGTGTTCGTTGATTTTGACAGCAATGGTCAACTGGATCCTGAAGATGTCACCCTTCACCATGTCAGCCAAATAGACACTGCGATTAGGCTGAGTTATCCACGCAGCGCCATTTCATTTCGGCCCGATGGCAGTGTGATGGCTTTACACAATGGCACCTTTCGTAGCTGTGCTAAATTGAGTGATGGCCGCGCAATAGGACGCGCTCTAGCAATTAACTTTAGCGGGAAAGGCAGTCTCAAAGATGCCAGTGACTGCGAAGATTATTTACCTGAGTAAAGCAATTTAGCGTATCAAACGTAAAACTCGCCGAATAAAGTGAGCAATGCGTGAAGCAAGCCTTAAAGTTCTCTAAGACCGAGCCGCAGACGCATGCTAAGGAAGTAAAAAGAGTAAAAACAAAAGGGACAGCAGCGCTGCAGCATACTATCCCTTTCTTACTGGTATGATAATGACACAGCATCTGTTACAGGGTCGCACACGCCAGTTTTAACGCTCCCAACAGTCGTTTTTACTACCTGTGCCAGTTGAGTTTTTCGCACCAGTCTCATCTATGGTCAGGGTAGTGCACACAGTATCCCCTTTAACCGGACCTGCGGCTGCAGTTGCGGTGAGGATAAAACCACCTGTGTACAATTTTGCCGCCAGCGTAAAATAGCCATTTTCAGTGGCAGTAGGCACCCCTAACGCGGCTAAATCTGCGGTATAAACTCGGTTATCAACAAAGTACTGCTCTTGTTTGTTCGCCGCATCAAGCAGTACCGCCATCGCTTCAGCTCTCGCGCCGCGTTTCACATAATTGGTATAGGAGGGATACGCAACAGAGGCCAAGATCCCAACAATTGCAATGGTTATCATCAGCTCTATCAAGGTAAAGCCACGTGAATGGATATTATTTTTTCTCATCATGCTGTTCTTTCTTGTAAATATAAGATTGAATGGTTCTTAGTCCAAAGCCGATTGGCACAGCGTCATCCAAAAGCTTAACTTTACCATTTTCAAATACGGGTTCAGGTGAATCTAACAATTTTTTACTCGCCCACGGAGTGCCTGCTTGAGGCCCTGCTTGTGACGCATCTGAGTTAGGCCCTTTTTTAATCGCCGGGCCAACCATACGTATGGTGTTAGTACAACGGTTATCGTCTGTTGCCCCCTCACAGCCAAAATACAGTTTTGGAGTATCCGGAACTTCGTAACTGGTTTCATACTTAAGTTGTTCATAGACCTGAGTCCCATAATGCAAATGGAACGCATAGAGCTGACCTTTACCACCAGTCAAACTGCACTGGTTAGAGGATAATTCGGCTGGCGTAAAGGTCGTAAAGTAGGCTATTCCACCTGCAACTGTGGCACTTGCCAACGACTTCTCACCCACACCTAATTGATATTTCCAGCCCTTAAACTTAGCAAGCTCCACTTCTACATCGACAAACTTATCATAGTCTGTTAGTACTTGCTTAAATGGGTCGCCATTCATCGACATTAAATCACTCAGCACAATCGGCTTTGGCGTTTTACTACTAGTGAACGACTGCGTGACTGTATTTTCATCTCGTAACACAAACAGGTATTCTGTAGTCCCTGTGCCTGTTGGTTTAGAGCGGTTACCAGTGCCAATAACGATGGCCTCATAGGGTGTGTCACGACGCGTTTTGACCGATGTATTGCCTGATACTGATTCTTTAACCTTACTAAAAACGGTTCTTGCTGCTAACGGGCGATAGAAAAAACGACGGTCTTGACTGGTAATGTCACCGGCCAGATCCGCAAGCTGGAAATGTGTCCAAGGCGCGCTACTACTGTTAGGAGTGGCGCTAGGCAAATCAAATCGCCAGATCCCTCCCCCAGTATCAGATGCATAAATTCTGTCGGTATAGCCGTCGTAATCCGAGTCCATAATGAACACATCCGCTGGCATACTGTGGTTACCTTTAAAACCGTTTGACTTGACAGAAGACCATACCAAACGGCCTGTTAAGGCATTTACAATATAAATCCCACGCCCTTTCGAGTCGGCTGATTTAGTGACATTATCTTTGTTGGTATCGTAACCTGCGGCAAAAATAGCGACCGGTGTTTTCCCCGAATACAAAATATTCGTTACTAATGGCCGAGACCAAGTTTGCCCTAACTCAGTAAAGTCTCCGCGCCCCCCTTCAATGGTCCACTTTAATGAGGGCGCATCAGGGTTAGTGATATCAATTGCATAATAACTGTTACCACCACGGCGCATACCGGCAATCAAAATCACTGTGTCGCCAGATTCAACGATGCCGTTTTTGTTTTTATCGTCAAAATATACGGTAAGCGGTCCATCCATACCATATACTTTCACATCCGCAGTTTTGTTCATTTGCGGCTTAATATTGCTCAATAGTTCCCCTGGAATAAAAGCCCAGCTTTCTTCTACTGTGTCACCTTTATCTTTAAACATGTGAAGAAACCCGGCATTGGTGCCCACTATCACCCGAATGTCGTCATTCCCATAATCCATAGTGACAGGCTTTGAATGGAGCGGATCGCCAAATATGTCTTTTCGACGGTCATAAGTTGAACCATTGTCATTTTCATCGAACACATCGAAACCATATGCCCAATTCATGGCATAGATCACCTGTGACTTATCTAAAGCAAAGGCGGTGGCTAAACTGCTCTGTGAACCGTAACTACTCAATGCAGTGGAGTAATTAAATGCCTTTAAACTTGAGCCATTGTAATTAGAATAGAGGGTCCGCTGAGATTGTTTATATAGTACGTCCGCTACCCCGCCACTTTTAACTTGGTTACCGTCTCTGGCATTCACGCCTGACCAATAGGTGCTGGCAGAAGAATCGATAAGCCCGTTTTCGTCCAACGCGGGCTTATTTGCCATATCAACGATTTGCGCATTTTTTACTTTAAGTTTCTTGAGATTGCCTTGCCACCTTGCGTGGGTTTCGGGGTAAAACATTGTAAAATAAAGCGAATCTTTGCTTTGGGTTTGATCTGTACTACTCACCGCTACGGAAGGTGACGAAAAACTACCACTGATAGCTCGTATCGAATTGATCTGCTCATCTAAGGCCTCACGTAACTTCTGGGCATTATCAGCCTTCAAGTATTGACCCCCGCCATCTGCTGCCGTTTTCTCTAACAGTAGTTCACCATCTGCCGACATACCATTCCCAAACCCTATGGTGTAGACTCGTGCGAAATCTCGTACATTGCGAGTTGCTGGATACAAATCCGGCTGGTTCGTTTTACTGCCATACAGAACAGTGGCTAACGAACTCAGATAACTGCCCGAAGTTCTACGCGGGTAACCATTAAAAAATTCATAATACTTGTAAAAGATATTAGATTCTTGCTCAGTGTCGCTACTGGGGTCACCATCTGTCATATAAATAATGTTGACCGAGTTGTCGCAGCGGTCTAAGGCTGTAAATGGGGAAAGATATACCCCTCGACTCTCAACGTTAAGATCCCTATCTTTGAATTTAAATTTGTTGGCATAATAAGTTGAGCTGCCACTTAAATATAAATAAGCTTCCCATAGCGCTTCACTTAATGGCGTCGCACCGTTTGCCTCTAGCCGACTGATTTTTGTGCGCACTGTGCTTTGATCTGAGCCAATACCCGCCATCACGTAACCGCCATCGTCGTCATATAAACGCATCAAGCCGAAGTCAATATCGGGGTTTTTTACCACTAGATCGTCAATCGCCTTTTTCGCCGCTTCTAAACGACTATCGGGACAAACAACCCAACGCCCGGTATTATAGTTATATCCACAGTTGTACCCCGTTTCACTGGAAAACGCCATACTGCCCGAGGTATCAAATATAATCAGGACACGAAACTTTTCCTGTGTATTAACCCGATGCTTCACATATAACTCAATGTCTTCCGCATTTGCCTGCAACACAAAACCACTTAGTAGTAATGACCATAAACGTATATACTTCATTTAATTGGCCTCTCTAGGGTCTAAAATTTCTTGAGAAACGCCCGTCACTATGGTGACTTTGTGACGGCTTTTACTACCATATTCAATGGTGGTTTCTAACTGGGTGAAATTACATACCACCCCTTCGGTATAACCGTATTGACGCGGGCAACGTAAATCTAACGGGCCATTATTAAGGCTAGTTAACACATTCTGTGAGCCATTTTGCCCAGCAAATGAAACGCCTTGCGGAATTTGCTCTTTTTTACGTAAAAATAAGCTCGCCTGACCTTGCGCTGCTTGTTCAGCAATCACCCTTTGCACTTCACCTATTAGCAGCAAATCTGCCGCTTCACGTTCTTGCGCTGCATTGGTGATCTTCAAATCAATACTACTGCTACTCATCAAAGTCACTGCCACCGCAGTAACAGCCACCAGCATGACCATAGCAACCACTAACACCACGCCTCGTTGTTTGCTCATCATAAGCGCCATTGATTTGCTCCCATATTGTTTAACCGTATCGTGGTCGAGAACACTGTACGTCGATAACTGTCTTTAAAGGTCAAAGTACGTTTTTGCGGATCATGACCTAGTGAATAAGTCTGATTAGTCAGGCTAAGACCAGCATCGGGTTCTAATGCGCGAACAAGTATAAACAGTTGCACTGTCAAAATTGCGTCTTCATTTTCCCAATCCGTTGCTTGCATACTTGAAAGTGGTCGATACAAGTTAACTCGACCATCTGCGGTTGTATCTAAGCCAAATAACAAACGTATATCTTCAACGCCCTCCATAACTGGCTCGTCAATCATGCCTCCACTTACGGTTAAGCGTCTGCGGTACAGCACTGGCACAGAGACATTTTGGTCATTCAAGACATAGTTAATCTCTTTGATGTAGTATACGTGGTGGCTATATGGCCAAAGCGTAGCATTGACATTTAAGGCCATTGTTCTTGCTGTGTTACCTGGCACGAATTGTCCTTTTTCTTGCTCTGCGACAAAATAATAACGATTGGTATTGGCTGTTGCTTGAGCTAAAACTTGAAACCCTTCAAGAAACTTGAGCTGCAACACCTCGGTGTTGGCTTTTGCGTTTGTAATGCAGCCTAAAGCTCTACCAGATGTAATGGTGCTACCATAAATTGCTCTAAAGTTGGCAGGATCAGCGTTAGGAAAAGAACCGTTATTAAAACCATCAGTACAATCATTGCCTGGGTTTGCAGGAGAGCTAAGGTTAGTTTCGGTAAAGCCAGCATCATAAAACGTGCCCCAAAAACCTATTTGCTCGATATCGCGCTGCAGTATAGATAACACTAACCGCCCGGATTCCTGTAACTCGCCAATTGTTAACGTATCGCGAGTGGTGGTTTTCATACTAAGGTACGTCAGCATAACACCGCCAAGGATTAAGCCTCCCACAAACAGCGAGATCATTAATTCAAGTAAAGTAAACCCTCTTACTGACCGCATTTTAGTTCCTCGCTAACAGGTAACTCTTTACGCTCACCGCACGCAGCTTCTCTGAGCCTGTACCACATTTGAGATTTTTGACTGCATCCGTATGGTTCAATTCTTGACGCCCTTCCCAAGTCACAATAACTTCTATATTAAAACCATTGCCTTTAGTGCCCGCCACTGCTGTTGGGATAATACACACTATGGTATTGTCCAAAGAGCCGGTATTTTCTCTGGCACGAATCGCCAGCTTCCACTGTTCAATGTCCATTGCCGCTACTGCGCCGCGGGAACAAGAGGTTGAAAAACACGTATTCACTTGCGATTTTGCTGTGTTACTGGTGAAAGCGACCCTATAGAGGTTGATTAGGTTGTTATAATCGTTCACTCGGATGCGCTGCACTATGTCATTAGCCAGTGCAATAGCTGCCGCACGCTGCATCGAATCAAAACTCGCCTGCTTGGCTTTGGCTTGTAATGCAACCGCGCCGAGTAATCCAAAACTCAGCACAAAAAATGCTACTAGCACTTCGACTAATGTGAATCCTCGTTGGCATGGTTGGATCATAGTGTTTCCTTAGTTCTTGCCCACGTTAACTTTAAACCATCACAAACACGAAACAAGTGATCTCTGACTAACGGTCAATTGGCGTGACAAACGGCACTTATTTGGCCTTAAGTTGTGAATAAGCTCGTCGACTCACGGGGAAAAGCGGGGTGATACCACGCACTTTAATGTTGTGCTGGCCGTCCTTACTTTGTACAAATTCAATAGCATGTTGTGCCACTAAGGTTTGTCTGTGTACTTGTATAAAATGATGTGGATAGTCTTGCAGTAAAGATTTTAGGCTGTTATCGACTAACATTTGGTTAGTTTGGGTATATATACGGGTGTATTTATCTTCCGCTTGCGCAACCAAGATGTCTGCCACCGCAACCCAAGTAAGTACGCCCCCTTGCTGCACTTTAATACTGGCTGACAGTTTGGCTTGCGTTTGCTGCTCTTTTGCACTCAATTGTAAGAGCACAGCAGCAAGCTTTTCTTCACTTAGCGGTTTGACCAAATAACCTGCAGCAAACACATCAAATGCGGCAAGAGCAAATTGTGGGTGCGCAGTCACAAATACAATATGTAGTGAAGGCAGCTTTGCCCGCAATTCAGTCGCGAGCTCAAGCCCGGAGTGCCCCGGCAAGTTGATATCGACAAACACCACTTGTGGATTAAGCGTCACACTGAGCTGCAAGGCTTGCTGAGCGTTACTCGCCTCACCGAGCTTATGCCAGTGCGGATGGTTTTGCAGCAGTCGCTGCAAGCGTGCTCTTGCTAGTGGCTCATCATCAACAATCAAATAGTTCATGTTTTTACCGGTAAAGTGATCACCACCTTAAACCGCTCGGCGGATTTTTCCGTTGCCAAACTGGCCTTATGATTAAAATACAGCTCTAGCCGGGCGCGAATATTGGTAAGCGCGATGCCGCTACCAACCAGTGTATTACTCATAGCCTGCCATGGATTTTCAACTGTAATGATAATCGCCCGCTTCGTTGTCGCCACATTAACCACTATGGCGCCACCCTCTGCTAGGGATTGCACACCATACTTCACTGCATTTTCTAATAGCGGCTGCAAGGTCATAGGAGGCAAGCGCACTTCTGGTATTTCTGCTGGTAACTGCCAAGTGACTTTTAAACGCTCGCCAAAGCGCCACTTCTCAATCGCAAGATAAGCCTCAGCAGTCACAATTTCAGCGCTCAGGCTCACCGCTTCTCGGGTATCTAATGCCGATTGCGCTAAATGCGCCAAATCCAATAGCATTTTTTCCGCCGCTTGGCTGTCGATTTGTGTGAGTTCCGCAGCCGCATTGAGACTGTTGTATAGAAAATGAGGATGGATCCGTGCTTGTAACGCCTGCAACTGTGCTTGGCTAAGGTGTGCGATTTTTGCCAGATTCTCAGCATAAATAGCCAGTACATTTAAAAAAATCACCAGCACCAGTACACAGAGAAAGACATTGTTAGCTGCAAATAGCCACATCTCATCTGACTCTAAACCTGCCGTATCAAACTGTGCAGCGAGTAAGCTCATCACTAGCGTAGTGGCTATAAATGCCACGGCTATTGCACTACATTGTTTTAAAATAGATAACCGTACCAGTTGATGTTGTGCAAAGTACAGCACACACAGGGCGATAAGGCTGATAAACTGTACAAACAGCGAAGTCAGGCCAAGATTTACCCATACATCTATTTGCTTGGTAGGGCTAAATGTCAGCAGGAAGCTTAGGATTTGACCAAGCACGAGCGTTGCGAGTACCCCTCGGGCACTGAATAAGGCGGGCAAGAATTGACGCTGCAGATGAGGTGACGACTGCATACTCTTGCCCTCCGAGGATTAACGTAGTTCGAGCGGGACCGCAAACACTACGTTTTCTTTTTCACCTGGGTTTTCAACCACAGTTTGACCACCCAGTTCTTTGAGTCGTGCGATTACTTGTTGCACCAAAATTTCTGGTGCAGACGCACCAGCTGTCACACCCACGCGTTTAACATCGTTAAACCAGTTAGCATCAACACAACTAGCATCATCAATCAAATGGGCTTGAGTACCCATTTTTTCGGCAAGTTCGCGCAGACGATTCGAATTCGAGCTGTTTTTTGCACCCACAACCAAAATCAATTCGACTTTACTGGCTAAATCCCGTACCGCATCCTGACGGTTTTGCGTGGCGTAACAGATATCATCTTTACGCGGACCGTGAATGTTTGGAAACTTTTCACGCAGTGCATCAATGACATCTGAAGTATCATCGACTGACAAAGTAGTCTGACTACAGTAAAACAAGTTGTCTGGATTTTTGACACTTAATCCCGCAACATCTTCTGGGGTTTCTACTAAGTAAATACCGCCATTTGGATTGTCATACTGACCCATAGTGCCTTCCACTTCTGGATGACCGTGGTGGCCGATAAGTACACACTCAGTACCTTTACGGCTAGCTCGTGTCACTTCCATATGCACTTTAGTGACCAGAGGGCAAGTGGCATCAAACACTTTCAACGCGCGGCGCTTGGCTTCGTTACGTACCGCTTGCGACACACCGTGTGCGCTGAAAATCACAATACTGTCGTCCGGAACTTGGTCGAGCTCCTCAACAAACACCGCACCACGTGAACGTAAGCCTTCGACCACGTACTTGTTGTGTACCACTTCGTGACGCACATAAATAGGTTTTTCAAAGATATCTAACGCACGTTCCACTATGCTGATTGCTCGGTCAACTCCAGCACAAAATCCACGCGGATTTGCCAGTAGGATTTCCATTAGTTACGCACCTCTAAAATATCGACTTCAAAAGTGATACGTTGTCCGGCCAGCGGATGGTTAAAATCGACCGTCACTGAATCCCCTGCGACATCGCGGATCACTCCAGGTAATTCAGTGCCGTCTGGCTGAGTAAAAGCAATGATGGCACCCACTTGTGGTGGCACGTCTACACTGAATTTACTACGCTCAACATAATAGATATTGTCAGGATTTGGCATGCCAAAAGCGTCTTGGGGTGCCAGCTCAAATGATTTACTGTCACCAGCAGCAAGTCCAAACAGACATTTTTCAAAGTTCTCAGTCAGACTACCATCGCCCATCACCAGTTTCGCTGGTTTATTGTGGACTTTGGTGGAGTCCGCCGCAGATCCATCAGCGAGTTTAATTGAAAAATGGAAGATCACTTGCGAATTCGCGCCGATCACTTGCTCACTCATGCCTGCTTACCTTCTTTTTTATCTGAACTGGTGAATGCATCAAAAATTAATAACCCAGCACCACCGACAATCGCCATATCCGCTACATTAAACGCAGGGTAATGCCAATTTTGGTAGTAAAAATGTAGAAAATCAATTACATAACCATGGATCAAGCGATCTAGCAAATTCCCAACGGCACCACCTAGCACCATTGCATAGGCTAAACATAACACCCACTGGTTGGCCGCTAGGCGCTTGAGCCAAAACGTCAGCAGCACACTAATTGCGATGGCAATAAAACTTAAGAAATAACGCTGCCAGCCACCCGCTTCGCTCAAAAAGCTAAATGCGGCGCCGTAGTTGTGCATATAGGTAAAATTAAACACCGGCAAAATCGCTATCGATTCACCCAGCTGCATATTGTTCATCACTACGTATTTAGTGAGCATGTCTACTGCTAATAGCAGTAGACTTAGCCATAGCCACACTAAACCACTCGGTGTTTTTTGGCTGTCGGTCACTCTTAGCTCCTACGCGAACTGACGCACTTCACCTGCGCCTTCTACGTTACTCACACAACGGCCACAAATGGTTTCGTGGCCAGCATGGCTACCAACGTCGTCACAATAGTGCCAACAACGCTCACACTTTTCTGCGGTAGTTGCCGCAACTGCGATAAACAAACCGTCGATTTCAGAACCAACTGCGTGTTCAGGTTTATGCTGTACCACTTCAACCGTCGCTTTCGAGGTAAGTAATACAAAGCGTAGCTCATCACCCAGAGACTGAAGAGCTTCGGCTAACTCACCACCGGTGTAAAGCGTCACTTCCGCTTGTAAAGTCGCACCAATTAGTTCTTCTTTACGTGCGTTTTCTAGCACACGGTTCACTTCATCGCGCACTTGTAGCACAGTTTGCCATACGTCATCACCGAGCTTACCTTCGCTCACATTAGCAAAACCGTCATACCAAGTTTGGGTGAAGACAAATGGGTCACGTTTGCCTGGTAATACTTCCCAAATCTCCTGTGCTGTAAAGCTCAGGATTGGCGCCATCCAACGTGTCATTGCTTCGGCGATGTGGAACAAGGCGGTTTGGCACGAACGGCGCGCATGGCTGTCGCTTTTCGCGGTGTATTGGCGGTCTTTAATCACGTCCAGATAGAACGAGCCAAGTTCACCAGTACAGAAGTTCATTAGCTTTTGTGTTACCACTAACATTTGGTAGTTGTCGTAGGCTTGGATAAGCTCTGCTTGTAACGCTGCTGCGCGTGCTAAAATCCAGCGGTCTAGCTCAACAAGTTCATCCACCGCAACTAAGTCAGTTTCCGGATTAAACCCATTCAAGTTTGAAAGTAAGTAACGGCCCGTGTTACGAATACGACGGTAACGGTCAGCTGCGCGGTTAAAAATCTCATCAGACACTGTCATTTCCGCAGTGTAATCTGTTGATGCTACCCATAAACGCAGAATGTCAGCACCGAGCTTGTTCATTACATCTTGTGGTGAAATAACGTTACCCAAAGATTTAGACATCTTGCGGCCGTTTTCATCTACCGTGAAACCGTGCGTCAACACTTGTTTGTAAGGGGCATGACCTTTAATCGCCACCCCAGTCATCATAGATGACATAAACCAACCACGGTGTTGATCTGAACCTTCAAGGTAAAGATCAGCAGGGCCAGTTAGATCTGGGCGCGCGTCCACCACGCAAGCATGGGTTACACCAGAGTCAAACCATACGTCCAAGGTGTCTAATACCTTGACGTATTGCTCTGCGTCCGCACCAATCAGCTCAGCGGCTTCTAAATCGTACCATGCTTGAATGCCACCTTTTTCAACGCGCTCCGCAACTGCTGCGATCAAAGCGTCTGTATTTGGGTGTAAGGCACCTGTGTCTTTATCAACAAATAACGCAATTGGCACACCCCAAGTACGCTGGCGTGAGATACACCAATCTGGACGGCCTTCAACCATGTTAGCGATACGGCTTTCGCCCCACTCAGGTAACCACTGAGTCTTCTTGATTTCAGACAATGAATCTTGACGCAAATTTGCCTGATCCATGCTCACAAACCATTGTGGCGTGGCACGGAAGATAATTGGCGTTTTGTGGCGCCAACAGTGTGGATAGCTGTGCTTAAGTGCTTTGTGGCGTAACAAAGCACCTTTTTCTTTCAGTAGCTCTATCACACTGTCATTGGCTTTAAATACATGTTGGCCAGCAAATACTGGCGTATCTGGTAGATACACGCCATTGGCACCCACTGGGTTTGCCACTTCTAAGCCGTAGGCTTGACCCGCTGTAAAGTCTTCTTGACCATGACCTGGTGCAGTATGCACGATACCCGTACCTGAATCAGTGGTAACGTGGTCGCCTAAAATCACAGGCACATCGAAGTCATAGAATGGGTGATTTACACGTAAATGTTCAAGCGCCGCGCCTTTAACGTAACCCAACACGTGGTATTGTTGGAAGCCATAGCGATCCATAGCTGCGTTGACTAGCTCTGCACCTAAAATCAAACGTTGTTGCTGACCTTCGTCATCTACTTGTACTAGCGCATACTCAAGACCGCCATGTACAGCAACTGCACGGTTAGCTGGTAAAGTCCAAGGTGTTGTAGTCCAAATTACTGTGCTGACTAAGCCTTGACCTTCATGGCCGGCAGCCATCGCAAACGCAGCAACCACAGCGGCTTGGTCAACAAAACTAAAACGCACGTCAATCGCTGGCGATTGCTTATCTTGGTATTCCACCTCAGCTTCAGCCAGAGCTGAGCCACAATCTGTACACCAATGTACTGGCTTAGCGCCTTTGTGTAGGTGACCATTTTTAATGATACGACCCAGCGCACGAATCGCATTGGCTTCAAAATCAAAGCTCATCGTAAGGTATGGATTGTTCCAATCACCCAATACACCTAGACGTTTAAAATCAGTTTTCTGACCTTCTACTTGCTTCGCTGCGTACTTACGACATTCTTCACGAAACTCCGCTGCAGAAACTTTCACACCTGGCTTGCCAACCTTTTTCTCAACCTGTAACTCAATTGGCAGACCGTGACAGTCCCAACCAGGTACATAAGGTGCGTCAAAGTCAGACAGCGTCTTAGACTTAACAATGATGTCTTTAAGAATTTTGTTTACTGCGTGGCCTAAGTGAATATCACCATTCGCATACGGTGGGCCATCGTGCAGAATAAATGGCGTTTTACCTTTTTTTGCGTTACGGATAGCGCCGTATAAGTCTTGCTCATACCAAGCTTGCAGCATCTTTGGTTCGCGCTGCGCCAAATTGCCACGCATTGGAAACTCAGTTTCCGGTAAATTTAAAGTATGTTTGTAGTCGCTCATTTATCCTACTTTCCGTATCGGCTACTAAGGTCTTAAGACCCTAATCAATTAACACTAAACCAATGTCGCGCGGCTGCTACATCTTGCTCAATTTGAGCAATTAGCTGCGCTAAACTTGAAAACTTTTGTTCATCGCGAAGCTTATTAACCAGCTCCACCTGAATAAACTGACCGTAAATGTCGTTATTAAAATCGAAAATATGAACTTCCAACAAGGCTTTGGTGCCATTTAATGTTGGTTTGGTGCCAATATTGGCAACCCCTTGAAAATATTGGCCTGCAATATTCACACGCACCGCAAAAACGCCCTGCACAGGGCTTACAGCACGCTTTAAAGCAATATTTGCGGTACGAAAACCCAGTTCTCGACCTTTCTTCCAGCCGTGGATCACCCGCCCAGCAATACTATAATTGTGACCCAACATCGCATTTGCACGTTCAATGTCACCAAATGATAGCGCTTCACGGATAAGTGTACTACTGACACGAATATCAAGTTGACGATAGCTGGCGGTACTTTTTACTGTCATGCCAAGCGGCTCTCCGAGCTGCTGCAATAACGCAAAATCGCCAGTACGCTTATGACCAAAACGAAAATCATCACCAACGGTGAGTGCTCGCACGCCAAGTTTATTCACCAGTACATCGGTAATGAACTCCTCTGCGGCTAAGTTTGCGAACTTCGCGTTGAAACTGACGCAGATTACCCGTTCAATACCGAACTTTTCCAGTAATACTAATTTATCACGCAAGCGAGTCAGCCGTGCGGGGGCTTTGTCTTTGGCAAAAAACTCTTGTGGCTGGGGTTCAAACAGCATCACCGTACTTGGCAAACCAAGTTGTCCAGCATCACGTTGTAACCCAGCTAAAACAGCAGCATGACCCAAATGCACACCGTCAAAGTTCCCTATCGTCAACACACAGCCATGGTGCGCTGCACGAATATTGTGGATCCCTCTGATCAGTTGCATTGATACCCTACTTGCTTGCATTAAAGTCACTAAAGTGCTCGATTATACCCAAGTTATGCGCGTTTGCACACACGCTAGTGGTCAGAAATTGCAACCTCTTTAATGGTGCGAAAACGTATTCCCAACGCCCATAAAATTACAAAATAACTGGCCCCAGCGAGTGCCAGCAAACCACATAGCAACACGCTCTGATGCCAAAACGACCAATCACGCCACGCGAATTGCATTGCGCACCAATAAGTAACCGCTGCCATAACGACACTGGCAAATACACATTTAGCAGTAAAGCCAAGCGTAAAACGGGACACTTGGTACACCCCTTGTGCACTTAAATGCCGATACAACAGCCACGCATTGCAACTGGCCGACAGCGAAGTAGCCAACGCAAGCCCGATATAACCCATAAACGGCGCCAGCATTACATTGAAGCCCATATTCAAAACCAGCGCAATAATACCAATCCGTACTGGGGTTTTGGTGTCTTGACGGGCATAAAAACCAGGCGCCAGCACTTTTATCAACATAAAGCTGGCAAGCCCAACCGCGTAAGCCATCACCCCGTATGTCACCGCTTGGACGTGATCAATTTGACTGTCGCTAAACGCGCCATGATCAAATAGCACTGTAATAATCAGTGGTGCAATCACTGCCAAGCCAAACATGGCAGGGATACCCAGCAGTAATACAAAGCGCACTCCCCAATCTAAGGTATGCTGAAAGTCTTGTAATTTATCGCCAGCATGAAGCTTAGAAAGTGCCGGTAAAATCACCGTTGCGATACCTATGCCAAACAATCCTAGTGGGAACTCAATTAACCTGTCTGAGTAATATAACCACGCGATTGAACCTGTGGTCAGTAATGACGCAATCACAGTATCTAACAGCAGATTGATTTGGCTGACCGATACACCGAAAATAGCGGGCAACATCAGCTTGCGTACTTTAACAATAGGCTCTGCGCGCCATGCAAAAGTGGGCTTTACAAGCATGCCTGCCTTGGCTAAAAACGGCAGTTGAAATAATAGCTGCACTACGCCGCCCACAAACACCCCTATGGCTAACGCATATGCGCTCACCGCAAATTTATCGTGCAGCAACAAGGCGCAAGCGATGATCGCAACATTAAGCAGTACTGGCGTAAAGGCGGCGACGGCAAAACGATTGTAGATATTTAGTACCGCACCACTCAGTGCGACCAAACTGATAAAAAATAAATAGGGGAAGGTTAATTTTAACATGCTGCTGGCGAGCACAAACTTTTCTGCACTTTCTCCGCCCTGCCACCAATCGATAAACCAACCTGTACCAAAGAGCGCGGCAATAACCGGAGAGCCCACCACACCTAAAAGTGTGACGCAGAGTAAAATGGTGCCCAATGTCCCAGCGGCTTGAGCAACGAATAAACGGACTTTATCATCCCCTTGTTGCTCTTTAATTTCCGCAAGCACTGGTACAAAGGCTTGCGCAAAGGCGCCTTCGGCAAATAAGCGACGTAAAAAGTTCGGAATACGATTAGCAAATAAAAATACATCAGCCGCCGCACCCGCACCCAATAAATTGGCGACAACCGCATCACGAACTAAGCCCAATACTCTTGAAATCATAGTCATGGCACTGACAATCATACCTGACCGAAACAACCCCTTTGCCACTACAATCGCTCTCCCGAAACAAAAACCGCACGATTATGCCATAGCTTTTCTAGATGACAGATGAAAAACCGCAATAAACTGAGAAATTGCACTAGGCGCCTAGTCGATGCTTTGTTACAATGCGCGCCAATAACTGCTTAAGCGGCCTTAAGGTGTTCGTGCTAAGGAGCAGTTCATGTGCCTGAGTGACTGACATTTCATTGCCAATTGGTTATACCTTTACGGCTTTTAGATGCGGCAGGTTTACTGCGTTCACTCATCCCCAGTGGTTTAGTTTGTCTAAGCGCGCAGGGTTCGATGCGCTTACCACCAGCCTGTAACTTCAAATTGTGATGGTATAGAGAGTAAGTACGCTTCAGGCCAATTAGATGAAATAGATGAGGCGCGTGTTGGTCAATTTATCGTTGACTTTCACGGTGAAAACGGGCATAGTCCTCGGCCTTTAAATTAAGCTTATTTTAAGATTGTTAGGAGCATACCTTGGCTAACATCAAGTCTGCAAAAAAACGCGCTGTAACCAGCGAAAAACGCCGCAAGCACAATGCAAGCCGTCGTTCAATGATGCGTACTTTCACTAAGAAAGTTATCGCTGCTATTCAAGCTGGTGACAAAGAAGCTGCAACTCAAGCACTAGCTGTAGCTACACCAATCCTTGATCGCTACGCGACTAAAGGTCTTATCCACAAAAACAAAGCTGCTCGTCATAAGAGCCGTTTAGTTGCTAAGATCAAAGCACTATAATTGTTTTTGTAAGACTTAAAAAACCGGCTTATGGCCGGTTTTTTACTTTCTACGTATTAGTAAGCGTTAAACTTCGCAGAATCTGCCAGATTCTTCGCAGTAATAAGTCCAAGGCCTAGTTGTATAGCCACCAGCCACTTGTGGTGTCTTTGCCGCAGGTAATGCCGCAGTATGCGCAACCAGTTTCTTTATACTTTTCTTCTTTAATTGTAATTTCATTTTTTGTTTTCCTTACATTGAGTTGTTTTCTCATGCCTTGATTGTATTGGCACACTACCAAAGTAGTACAACAAGTAAGCTTCCACAACAAAAAGCACACAAATAAAAAACAACTTAGAAACACAACTTGGTTTAGGTGATTGCTACCCGCCAAGTCAGCAAGGAAAAACTAAGGTAAGTGGAAAGAAAAACAGACTGACAATGGGGTCTAAGTCACCCCACTTGGGAGAGAATTTATGCTAATTCCAAATCTGGATAGAACTTTTTCAGCATGGCAGCAATTTTCTTCGGTGAAAAAGGTTTCACCACAAATCCTTTGGCGCCACGTTCGATAGCATCTTTAACGTTTTCGACTGTAGAATGGGCCGACACCATCACCACATTCACTTCTGGGTTAATTTCCGCCAAACGCGCGATAAGCTCTTTGCCATCGCCATCAGGCAATTCAATGTCTAAAAACACGATATCAAACAGCTTTTCTTCACAAGCTTTTATACATTGCGTCGCGGTAGATGCTTCACGGACATTGTCTATGCCCAGATGCGTCAGCGTCTGATGTAAAAAACTCCTTACCGTACCTACATCATCGACTATTAAAATTGAGATTGATTGTTCCATATTCCTTTTCCGTAGGCTGACTTAGCAAAATGAGCTATGATAGAAAGCATAGATGTATTATAGAGTCCTGCAACAAAAGGCGACAAGCTTCTCATGGCAAATCAACAAAAAAAGCAAGCGTTGCTTGGTAAAGTACCAGCTCAACAAAAATCCAAACGCCCTGTCAACAAACAACAGGCACAGCAATTACAGCGCCAAATGCAAATTCAGCGCAACAAAGAAATGACAGCTCGAGAAAACACTCAACCAGATAAAAAACTTAACGTAAAACGTTGGTCTGTGGGCTTGATAGTATTATTAGTTGCGATCATTTTTCCAAAACCCCAGCTTATTAGTTACGAGAAGTTGGGTTTAGTTGCTGAGAGCGTCTATTGGCCAGGGTTACCTGGGGTTGATCCAGTATTATTCGACTCAAACCTCCACCCAAGACCAGCTCTGGAGCGCAATACCTTGTATTTGTGCGTGAACAAGAACGACCCAGATAGCTGTCAAAAGTATAATATCGTTTCTAAACAAGGCTTTTTTGCAGCGCTGAAAAAGCTCATAATGGATTAATTTTTCTAATCCGAAAGAAAGAAAAATACTCGTTTGAAAGGTGGTCAAAGGATAATCATAATAGCGCTCCTTACTGACCACCCAAAACATGAGAAAATGCTCAACGAACTTCACTGGCTTGTAAACATCATCCTATTAGTACTAGGCTTAGGTGCGTTTTTTATCACCCAAGTCCGCCTATTGCGCGTGGCTGCCAGCGCCGCATGTGCTATGTTGTTTCTTTCTTTTACTTTTGACTTGATGAGTACCAGTGTGGTGTCTAACCTGAGCCTTATTTTGATAAATACATTTTATTTATTCAAAGTGTTCACTTATGGACCACTTAAACTAGGTGAGCACGCCTAACTATTGCATCCTCAGCCTGCTCGGCTAAAATCAGGCCATCCTTTGCTGTGTTTTCTAGGAGCTTTGTATGGCCATGACTGACGAAGAACTTTTTTTGGCATCCATGGGCGATGTGGTGCCGCTGGCAAAATCCAACATTGTCACCTTAAGTAAAGCTCAACACGACCCAAGTATTGCACAACTACAACGCCGCCTTGCCGCAGAGCAAGAGTTAGAATTCGATCCGAATTACTTATCCACTGAGTTTGTTGATTTACTCGACCCACATGATCAGCTAAGTTATAAAAAGTCTGGTGTGCAAGATGGTGTATTCAAGAACCTTCGCCTTGGTAAGTACCAAGTGGATGCGACGCTAGATTTACTTGGCCGCCCCTTTCGTGAAGCGCGTAGTGCGCTGTTTGAATTTATTCAGGACTGTCATAAGAGGAATATTCGGGTGATATTGCTGCGTCATGGCAAAGGCCTCAATAGTAAACCTTTCCCTGCAATCTTAAAAAGTTATTGCAATAAATGGTTACGAGAAATGCCGGAAATCCTCGCTTTTCATAGCGCTTTGAGTTGTCATGGCGGCTCAGGCGCCAGTTATGTGTTACTGAAAAAGAGTGACGAGAAGAAAGCTGAAAATCGCGAATTACATGCCAAGCGTTAGTTAATTTGCTTGAGACATAAATAGCAAGCGAGCCTCATCAACTCGCTTTGTATTTTATGGTTACAAGAGAGTCGTTACTCTCCTTGAACTTGCTGGCAGGTATATGAGCCCACTTCTGCCGCTTGCGCCTGAGTAAACCAAGCCGAAACCCCGAGGAGAATGACTGAAATAAGGACTACCCCAAACTTTGCACCGCCTTGACTGTTTCTCATGAGCTTACCTGACTTTTATTATTGTTGTTATGTGTAATAAGTTACTGAAAAGTTACACCCACAACAAGGTGTTTTTTTATACAGTAATTCATTTTCATTATACATAACAAACTGATTTTATTAGTATCCTTTGTTCTTATCGATAATATTAAGATAATTTTGTCCATCCTTGACGCGACGCACATTATCAACAATTTGCTCAATAGCCGTATTGAGCGAAGTCAAAGCTGCGGCATGTGGTGTCATGATAATTTTGTTGTGGTACCAAAAAGGATGTTCTGGTGGTAATGGCTCAACATTGAACACATCTAAACTCGCACCGCGCAATTGCCCATTATCCAGAGCATTCAATAAGTCCGCTTCATTTAGATGTGCGCCTCTAGCGACATTAATGATCACGGCATGCTCTTGCATTACCGAAAACAAATGGGTATTTAAAATGCCTTTCGTTTCATCCGTCAGAGGTAATAAACACACTAAATAATCACTCTGTGCCGCCATTTCCATGAGCCCAGTTGGTCCTAAATAAAGTTTCACCTGCTGCGCAGCTTTGGCAGAGCGACTCCAAGCGCTCACTCGAAATCCGTTGGCTAACAAACGTGCACTCACCGCTTGACCTAATTCGCCAAATCCTAAAATGCCGACACGGTTGTGATCATAGCTACGATTAGGCTTCCAAATTTTCTGCTGCTGTTGGGCGATGTATTGAGGCACACGCAGTTTGTGTAGTAGCACTTGTGTCAATACATATTCCGACATATCGAGCCCCAGTTGTGGGTCAACAATCCTCGCCACGGCCACTGACTCAGGTAATAACGCGAGGTTGATACTATCAACCCCAGCGCCAAAAGACTGTACCAACTTTAAATTGGGTAACTGTGCCCACAGCGCATCTGGCGCTTTCCACGCCAGTACCACTTCAACGGTAGCAAAATCATCACATTGCGGCCATAGCTGAATTTTCACATCAGGAAGCGCTACTTGAAGTTGTGCCAATAGTTTGCTGCAATCTCGGTCAGGTATACAAATCATTAGTGACATATATTTCCTCTAACAACATAGTTGCTCGCCTCAAGTGAAAAGACAAAAAATGCCATAAATCTGCAACAGGCTTGTCACACACACTCCTTACGCTGACTGCAATCAACTAGCGTGCACTGAGGTTATTATGTTGAGCGTAGATAAAGTAATTGCGGCCAACTTACCACAACTGGAAAATTCTCCAAAAATAAAAAGTTTAGTAAAAAAAGGCTTAGGTTATTTATTACATGAACAAGAGTTTGTGGCATTTGCAGACACCTATCCGCATTTACAAGGGTTAGAGTTTGTTGAACAGGTTTTGGAAGAACTAGATTTTGACGCCCGCTTTAAACCCAAACAAATAGAACATATCCCAAGCGAAGGCAAAGTGGTGATTGTTGCCAATCATCCCATAGGTTCGTTAGACGCACTGGCCTTAGTGCGCATGATTGCGCAAGTGCGCCCCGACATTAAAGTGGTCGCCAACCGTATGCTGATGACGCTCACACCAATGCACGCGCTATTGTTGCCTGTTGATAATTTATCTGGCACCAGCCGTAAGCAAGAATTAGCCAATATCCAAGCACACTTGAAAAATGACGGCGCATTACTGATTTTCCCTGCCGGTGAAGTGTCGCGCTTAAGCCCAACAGGGGTGAAAGATTGCAAATGGAATACCGGCTTTTTGCGGATGGCGAAAAAGGCCAACAGCCCTATTCTACCGATTTTAGTCAAAGCCAAAAACAGCCCGCTATTTTATGGCACTTCAATGATTTACAAACCCTTAGCCAGCTTACTGCTGGTCAAAGAAATGTTTAAGCAGCGGCAGAAGTCATTAGAGTTTGAAATTGGCGCTTGTATCCCACCTGAGTCCTACCAGTTAGGAAATTTGGCCGACAAAGAAACCGCTAACCTTATCCGTAAACAACTCTATCGTCTTGGCAGTAAAAAAACTCTACCGCTGAAAACGCAAACGCCCATCGCCGCGCCTGAGTGTCGTAAAGAACTGAAAAAGGCCATCGAAAGTTGTGAACGCCTTGGTCAAACCCAAGATGGTATGCACATTTATTTATACCAATATCAAGGCAGTTCAACTTTGTTTCGCGAATTGGGGCGTTTACGTGAAGTGGCCTTTCGCGCTGTTGGTGAAGGTAGCGGTAAACGCCGTGATAGCGATAAATACGATATGCATTACATCCATTTGTTACTGTGGGATGCCAATCAACTTGAATTGGTCGGTGCATATCGCTTTGCCAGCAGTGCCAAGATAATTAAAGAGCAAGGCCGCACTGGTTTATATACCGACTCTTTATTTAATTACAGTAAAGAGATGGAGCCTTATTTTGAGGCAGGTTTGGAGCTAGGTCGCAGTTTTGTGCAACCTAAATACTGGGGGCGCAAAAGCTTAGATTATCTCTGGTATGGCATTGGCGCATTTATAAAACGTTACCCTGAACACCGTTATTTATTTGGAGCAGTGAGCTTATCCAATGCCTTACCAGATGACGCCAAAGCATTACTGGTTTACTACTACCAACATTACTATACCAAGCTCAGTGGTTTGGCGACCCCGCATCATGAATATAAGTTATCACCACAGCAACGTGAATATTGCGAGCAAGTGTTTGTTGGCAACGATAGCAAAGAAGACTTTGCGGAGCTCAAGCATTTGCTCGGTAATTTAGGTGTGCAAGTACCCACTTTATTTAAGCAGTACACTGAGCTGTGCGAAGGCGATACCGTGAATTTTTTAAGTTTTAGTATCGACCCAAAATTTAATAACTGTATTGATGGCCTTGTGATGGTTGATTTAACCGGCATCAAAGCCAGTAAAGCCAAGCGCTACTTAGGTGAGGAACGCGCTTAGCAACGGCTTAAACACGCGCTCAAGTAATCTTCTCAATTCACTTGCAACAACCAAGCGCTGTGATCTTATCGCAGCGCTTTTTCGTATTCAGCCCATAATTGTCAAAAAGTGTTGGCGCCATTCACAGTTCTCAACAACTTATAGCAATATTTGAACGTAACTTGCGCGTTACACTAGCTGCACGCTCGACATTTAAGGAAAAAGCCATGTACACCAACCGTTTTACCCTACATCCTTTGCTTATTGCTCTGCCGCTCGCCGCGCCCCTTTTTACCCTCGCCGACGAAGCTAAGACCCTCACACCAGAACAGCATATTGAACGCGTCGAAGTAGTTTATAAACGCAGCAGTGTGACCAGTGAAATTACCGAAGACGCTGAAAAGCTGATGGCGATGCCAGGCGCCATGGGCGACCCACTGCGTGCGGCATTTGCGCTACCAGGTGTCGTTGCCGCGGGCGGCTCAATGAGTGCGCCTGCGGTGCGCGGCTCTTCACCAGATGACAACATCTTTGAAGTCGACTTTATGCCTGCAGGCTATATCTTCCATGATTTTGGCAGCTCGATTTTCAATCGCCACTTAATTCAGGATTTCCAGCTCTATTCCGCAGGTTATGGCGCCAGCTATAGCAATGTCACCGGTGCGGTGTTTGATGTGTCACTGCGTAACCCAAAATACCAGCCAATCAAAACCACCATTGACCTCACTATGTTTAATGCTGGTGTCTTTGCCGAAGGTCAAGCGACTGAAAACAGTGCATTTTACTTTTCAGCACGGAAAAGCACCTTGCCACTCTTTTTTAAAGAGGGTGAAGAGCTTGAGGATGAAGATGGCGAATTAAGCGGTATTATCGTTAACGAAGCGCCAGACGACCATGATTATCAGGGCAAATGGGTATGGGATATCAACGATAATAATACCCTATCAGTGAATTTTACCGGTGCTGAAGACTCAGCGGCGGCGGGGTTTAACGAGCGCGCAGATTTAGCACAAAAAACGCCTGAGTTTCAGGGCGATGCTCGCTTTACCAAAAAATTTAACAGCCAAAGTGTGATCTGGGACCATTACGGGCGCTCCCTGTATCTTAAAGCGGGGATTGGTGTGCTCAATAACAATGAAAAGCTCTCTTATGGCAAACGCGCAACGCTAAGCGACGGTTACTTTGAAGAGGCAGATATCCAACAGCTGAGTTTCAAAACCCACGCCAGCTATCGCTTCAATCCAGAACATAGGGTTTTAGCCGATTTCGCCTATTACGACAAAGAAACCCAATACCGTTACGATACATTCTTATATGTCTGTACTGAGCTGGATGCAGATTGCGATTTAACTAAACGTGAACGCATCACTGGGGTGCAAAGTATTGAGCACGATAGCGCCGTCGCAGCCCTCGCCCACGTTTGGACACCAAACTCAAGTTGGCAAACTGAAATTGGCGCACAATTCCATTACCTTGACTACAGCGACGAAAGCCTAGTCACGCCAAGAGTTGCGGTAGATTATTTTGTCACACCACAAAGCACCGTCAGTTTTAAAGTCGGTCGCTATAATCGTGAGCAAGATGCGGGCGACATCATGCCACAAGTAGGCAATCCTAAGCTTAAACCGCAGCAGGCTGACCATATTACCCTCGGTTTTGAACAACAATTGGCTGATGAATGGTCTTGGTCTGTGGAAACCTATTATAAAACCATGCGTGATTTACCCTTAGCCATTGCCGAAAATGCGACGGATGCAGCGCTACTTTATAGCAATGATGTGGAAGGCAAAGCCTATGGTATCGATATTTTGGTGAATAAAAACAAAACCACCAACTGGTATGGCTGGATTGCCTTAAGTGCTGCCAAAAGTGAGCGTACCGACTTGCGTCAGCAAGTGACGCGCGATTACTTTGCAGACACGCCACTGGTCTTTAATGCCGTATTACAATATGAAATTAACGAATTATGGCAAATCGGCGTTAATTTTACCGCACGCAGTGGTCAGGCTTATACGCCTATCATTGGGGTGCGGGAAAACCCGGATTTTGCAGGGCGCTTTTTGCCCGTTTACGGAGAGCCGTTCTCAAAACGTCACGATTTATACCATCGCTTAGACATTCGCGCAGAGCGCAAAACCGATTGGTTTGGCTTGGACGGCAAAGTGATCATCGAGTTGATGAACGCCTACAATCAAAAGAACACGGCCTCTATTGATTTAGATTACGACAAAGTTAAATCGGTGCAAGATCTCTATATTAAAGAAGATGAGGACGATTTTGGTCTACGCCCTTCGATTGGTTATAGTTTTAGTTTCTAACCCTTATCCCCTTGTGACTTAACGTTGCAGCGCGGTTGGCGGTGTTCACTTGCGCCTCGCTGCAACACTAAGTAATGCGGGTACAGCACACTACGGCGAACTTGCATTTTGCCCCACGAACTCGCAAGATCGCCCTTTTGCAACTCTGCTGGAGCTATTATGCCACGCGCCTGTGCCTACCATATCTTAGTTAAAACTGAAAAAGAGTGTTTGGAGATCAAAGAGAAACTCGCCAAAGGTGGAGATTTCAATAAACTCGCCAAACAATATTCAACCTGCCCTTCTCGCGAACGTGGTGGTGACTTAGGTGAGTTCAATCAAGGCGATATGGTTAAAGCGTTCGACGACGTCGTATTCAAAAAGCCCCTATTCGAAGTACATGGTCCGGTGAAAACCCAGTTTGGCTATCACTTAATTAAAACGGTATATCGAAACTAATTCATTTTTTAGATTACTTGTATCGTTTTTATCCACTTTGCACTGCAACGCTCGTTAGTTACACTGCTGGCAGTTAAAAAATACCGGAGAAATCAATGTTTACAGTAATTTTTGGCCGTGAAGGCTGCCCATTTTGTGTCCGTGCGAAAGACTTAGCAGAGCGTTTGAAAAGTGAGCGTGACGATTTTAACTATCGTTATGTTGATATTATCGCCGAAGGGATCAGCAAAGCTGATTTAGAAAAGTCCGCGGGCAAACCTTGCCCAACCGTACCACAAATCTTTTTAGACCAAACTCATATTGGCGGATTTACCGATTTTGAAGCCTACGCCAAAGCGAATTTAGGCTTATACCAATAGATTTGACTTGAACACTTAATAGCCAACTGACTAAATTTCAACCAATAACAGCAACATACAAAATAATGCTAATTTATACAAGCTTTTGTTGTTGCTTTACAGTACAATGCGCGCCTCTTTAAAATCGTTGAGGCGCATTAATGTCAGAACCAGTTACGTTTGAATCTTTGAATCTTTCTCCTGCAATTTTAAAAGCAGTTGAAGAGTTAGGATATAAGACGCCATCTGAAATCCAAGCTCAATGTATACCGTTATTGCTAGAAAGAAAGGACGTACTGGGACTAGCGCAGACGGGTACCGGAAAAACGGCAGCATTTGCTCTACCGTTATTGAATAATATCGACGCATCCGTCAAGCAGCCACAAATATTAGTGTTAACGCCAACTCGTGAGTTGGCTATCCAAGTTGCAGAGGCATTTGAATCATTTGCTAAGTTCACTAAAGGCGTAGAAGTACTCGCGCTATACGGTGGCCAAAGCTATAGCATTCAATTAAGTGCACTACGTCGTGGTGCACAGATCATCGTGGCAACACCTGGACGCTTGATTGACCATATCAACCGTAAGACCATCAATTTATCGGGTCTGAGCGCTTTGGTATTGGACGAAGCGGACGAAATGCTACGTATGGGCTTTATTGAAGATGTTGAAAACATCATGGAACAAACGCCAGAAGACAAGCAAACATGTTTGTTCTCTGCAACCATGCCAAAACAAATTCAGTCAATCTGTTCAAAGTATCTCGATAATGCTGAACAGGTACGTATTTCGCCACGTAATTCAACTGTTGCGACTGTTGAACAAGTTTATTGGCAGGCGGATGTACACAAAAACAAAGCTATCGTACGTTTCTTAGAAGCCGAAGAATATGATGGCGCTATCGTGTTCGTTAGAACACGTAACGACACCGTACAACTTGCTGAACTATTGGAACATGAAGGCTTTAACGCTGCACCATTAAACGGTGACATGAACCAACAAGCTCGTGAGCGTACTATTGAGCGTTTGAAAGCAGGTTTAGTTGATATCGTCATCGCAACAGACGTTGCGGCACGTGGTTTGGACGTTGACCGTTTAAGCCTAGTAATTAATTACGATATTCCACAAGACTGTGAAGCTTATGTTCACCGTATTGGTCGTACAGGCCGTGCGGGTCGTAGCGGTAAAGCAATTTTGTTCGTGAAGAACTCTGAGCGTTACTTGTTAAAGAACATTGTTCGCCACACTAAATCGGATATCGCTCAAGTTGATTTACCATCAGCTAAAGTGGTTGAGACTAAGCGTAAGCAAGCGCTGCAAACTAAGTTAGCAGCTGCACTTGAGCACAAAGACATTGAGTTCTTCAATGGCGTTGCGGCTGAGCTTGCACAAAATCTTGAGCTCGATATCACTGATTTAGCTGGTGCGCTGTTATGTCTTGCACAGCACGCTACTCCTTTGAAAGTAGAAGAACTTAGCGTGAAGCGTGAGCGTAGCCGTGAAGGTCGTGAGCGTGGTGAGCGTGGTGAGCGCAGCGAGCGTCGTGAAGGACGAGAAGGCCGCGAGCGTGGTGAACGCCGTGAACGTGGCGACCGTGCTGAACGCGGTGAGCGTAGCGAGCGCGCAGAACGTCGTCCACGTAACAGCGATACACCAATGGATACTTACCGTATCGAAATTGGTCGCGAGCACGGCATTCAAGTTAAAAACATCGTTGGTGCGATTGCTAACGAAGCAGACATTTCAAGCAAGTTTATCGGTGATATCCGTTTGTTTGATGAACACAGTACCGTTCAGTTACCACAAGATATGCCAGCAGACATGCTAGCGCATTTCCAAAATGTGATGGTATGTCAACGCCCAATGCGTATGACTAAGAGCACTCACCCAGCAGACAGCGGTGATGCGAAGCGTAGCTTTAAAGCTCCGCGTGGTGAAGGCCGTGGCGAAGGTCGTAACGAATCTCGTAACGAATCTCGTAGCGAGTCTCGCGGTGCACGTGGTTCACGCGATGATCGTGGCGCACGTCCAGAGAAACGTGTTCGTAAAGAGCGTCGTTCAGTAAGCTTTAGCTAAGCTTCAAGCTTTAGTCGAATAAATAAAAACCCAAGCAATCGCTTGGGTTTTTTTATTGCTAAAGCAGAGTGGTATTAGTTATTGTAAAGTGGCGACCAAGCACATGTCTTACGGCCGTTCTTTTCAAAGTAGAAGTTGTTACAGTTGCTGTCGTAGTTGCTATTGCCGACATCAACACGATAGCCGCTGATGTATTGATTCTGCAACGTCACGAAATAACCGTTATAGAGCAATGAGAAATGTACGTGCGGACCGCTAGATTGACCACCTTGGCAGAGTGCTTGATTGAGGTTATTCGCATAACGACCGATCCACGCCCCACCGTTAACGTATGCATTCGTATTATATTGCAGTGAATCCATATGATAGTACTGAGTTGCATAACCACTAGAATGTGTAATACGCATGTTGCAAGATGAGTAGCGTGTTACTGTACCACTGTGCGACGCTTGTACCCAAGGCGTGTTACTTCCCCACCCACCTGAACCATTGTTAAAATCAAGCGATGAATAAGGGTAGCCAGAGCCGGTATTGGAGTGCGCACCGCCGCTATACCAGTAATTGCCGTAAGGCCAAGGTAGCGACATGCTAAAGCTCGCAAAATTATTGACCGCTTGCTCAGCCACTAAGCCTTCAGCTTGCATTTTTTGCGGATCTCGCAGCAATGTTTGTTGTTGTTTAGCAAAATGTAGTTGGTATTGGGTGACAACGTCTGCCAGCGATGTATCAGTGTGTCCATGATTTAGCAAACTTTGCACTGCCACCGTCGCAGCGGTATGTTGAAACCGTGCAGCAAGACCTTTACTAGTAGGTTTTTTCAGCTGCTCAGCAAACTCTCGGTAAGCGTAAAAACGTTGATAGAGTAATGCCGCTACATCTTCAACTTGCGCAGCAAAACCACTTGCCTCAGACAAATCGCCAAAGGGTGCGGCTAGTTTCTCTTCGCTGAAATCAGACAGCAAGCCGGAGCCAACTTCCATTAAAGTCAGTAGTAAATGCGGGTTAATGCTGTAGTGACCAGCAAAGTTCATGATCACTTGTTGCTGCTCGAGCGTAAATGGTGCGCTGCCAGCTAATTCTTGCTGCCAATCTAACCCTTGTAGCTGATTATTAAACACGAACTGATCAGAATCTAATTGCAGCAAGCTGCTTAGTTTTAATTCTGCCACAGCGTTATCGTTAAATTGGAATCCTGCGTAATGGCTATGCTGGCCTTCAGCTAAAGCTGCGCTGGAGAGTACACTAGCAGCAAAGAGTAGCGGTGTAACTTTGTTCATTATTTTTTCCTTACATGTTGTGATATGACAGTTACCACGGCAAAGCTCAGTTTGTGGCAACTAATAATAGCTATATCGCATCACGCTCAAAATGTGAACAAAGTGTAATATTAATGAAAAATAAAAAGATCTAACTTTGTACAGTATCGTTTACAGAAACAGAAAGGGACAAAAATGGCCCTGTTAAGGGCCATTGCCGAAAGGAATTATTTAGCTGGGTAGACGTAACTTGCTTGTAAGCCTAAGTCGATACCAAGGGCCCAATAACCGAGCAAGAATAAAGTCCATCCAATTAAGAAGGCGATTGAATAAGGCAGCATTAACGCGATCAGCGTGCCAATACCTGTGTTTTTCACATATTTTTGGCAGTACACCACCACTAATGGGAAGTAAGGCATCAGCGGCGTAATAATGTTAGAACCAGAATCCCCCACTCGATACGCTGCCTGAGTTAGATCAGGTGAGATCCCAAGTTGCATTAGCATAGGAACAAAAATGGGTCCGAGTAGTGCCCATTTTGCAGACGCTGAACCAACAAACAAGTTCACAAATGCGGTTAGGAAAATGATCCCCACAATAGTTACCGCACTCGGTAAAGCTAATGCTTTCAGCACTTCGGCGCCTTCGATGGCAAGCAATGCACCAAGGTTAGACTGAGCAAACGCAGCAATAAATAAGGCGCAGAAAAAGGCCATAACGATGTAGTACGCCATGCTAGACATTGACTTACTCATGGCGTCTATCATGTCTTTACTACTCTTGAAGGTGCCAACCATAAAACCAAATACAGCACCTGGGATCCAAAATAGTAAGAAGATCAAAGGAACAATTGATTGCATCAAAGGGGCTTTAAAATCAGATAATTCACCATTTGGGCTACGTAGTGGTGAATCTGCTGGACTTGCCGCCAAATAGAGCAGCACTAAACCGGCTATCATCACGGCGCTTGCAACAAAAAATGCACGGCGCTCTTTACCAGTGATCTCTGAGAAACTGGGTAATGATTGCGTATCGCCATCGACTGGTGACTGTTTTAAGCGCGGCTCAATGATTTTATCTGTGATATACCAACCCAATAGCACAATAAATAAGCTTGAGGCTGAGGTGAAATACCAATTATTTAATGGGTTAATGGCAATCTCAGGGTCGATGATCTGTGCCGCACTTTGGGTAAAGCTTTGTAGTAAAGGGTCAATACCGGATGGGATAAAATTGGCACTAAAACCACCGCTGACACCGGCAAACGCGGCTGCAATACCCGCCAATGGATGTCGGCCCATAGCATAGAAAATCACCCCAGCCAGTGGGATCACTAATACATAGCCGGCATCAGTCGCAGTATGGCTGACTATAGCAATTAAGATAATTGAAGGTGTTAATAAAGCTTGAGGGGTACGCTTTAACATCAGCTTTAAACCCGCATTAATATAGCCGGAGTGTTCAGCAACACCAACCCCAAGCATGGCGACCAGCACCACGCCGAGTGGCGCAAAACCGGTAAAGGTTTTTACCATGCCAGCTAAAAACCCAGCCATACTGTCACCATTTAACAGATTGTGTACCACAATCCCTTGGCCTGTACGCGGGTCAATCGCATCAAAACTGAACGAAGAAAATATCCAAGACAAGAACCAAATTAAGATCATTGCCATTAAAAAGATAATGGCCGGATCTGGCAATTTATTCCCTACCCGCTCAATACCATTTAGAAAACGGGCCAATACACCCGAACCATAATCTGTGTTTTGCTGCCCAGTCTGGCTTTCCTGGCTCATAGCAACCTCAATGAAAAATTAAACAGTTAACCTTAACTTAATGTTTCATCATGACGCAAGCGCACGTTCCCTTTTTGGTGCACGAATGCTGGATTTTTCAGCAAAATATAAGCATATATCACCAAACTATTTGGCATCGCGGGTAGACGGCTAGTAAGTGAATCCCCATGAGTATCATAAACTATATGATTGGAGTGAACGAACATAGTAACACCGCTGCAGCTTTAGGTAGGGTATAAAAGCAATGATACTAAAGTTTGTCGTATCTCAAGTCCCTGCTATTTTTTATCAGTACACTTACGCCAACGATAGAATTATCAGCACCAATTTTGGTAAGAGATATGATAGACATTGATGATAGAATCCTCTCGGATGTTAAGCATGGCTTTAACATTCCACCTAAACCTGAATTGTTGAGCGCGCTGCAAACTGAGTTAAAAAGCCCAGAGCCCGACCTCAATCAAGTTGCCAAACTTATCGCGAGTGACGTTGCGACTGCCGCCGCAGTCTTAAAAGTTATCAATTCTCCCAGTTACGGTTTAGCCCGAACTATTACCGATATTCGCCAAGCTGTGATGTTTTTAGGCCTAAGTAGTATCGCTAAGCTAGTTACGGGGTTTTTAATTAAACAAGCTTTTGATCAGAAAAAGTGCTGCATTAAACTTGAGAGATTTTGGGATACGGCGAGTGATATAGCCAATGTCGCAACCTTGATTGGCCAGAAGCTCAAATCTAAAGTACCGATTGAAAACTTACACTTGCTGGGATTGTTCCATGACGCTGGGATCCCTGCAATGGCGCTCAACTACCCTGATTATATTAAAGTGTTAAGCGCAGCTAATCGCAACTACGACACCTTATTAGTTGCCCATGAAGAAATGCATTACCGTACCAATCATGCAGTGGTTGGCTATTACCTCGCCAGTCAATGGCATTTGCCAAAAGCGACATGCCAACTGATTTTACGTCATCATGATGCCACTCTTTTTGAAGAAACCATGGAGCAAGAACACTTGCTGACTTTTGCAGCGCTGAAAATGGCAGAAAACATAGTCCATAGTCATAAACGTTTTGTCGCAGCACCAGATTGGCCGTTTATGAAGGCGCAAGTACTCTTAGCACTGGAGCTAGACGAGGACGATTATCAAGATATTAAAGATGATGCAGAGGAACTGTTGATGGTGTAATGATACACATCAAGTACGAAAGTTAAGTTGCATCTGCTGCTATTTTGTGTACAAAATGCGTTATCGTGCATCTTAACTTATTAAAACTATGACATTTTATTTAGTTGCAACGCTCCTAGCCACCTTAGTGGGGGCGTTAGTATTCATACCTAAACTACAGCCTTGGGTGATGCGGCA
This sequence comes from Pseudoalteromonas fenneropenaei, assembly GCF_042643375.1. Classification (NCBI taxonomy): domain Bacteria; kingdom Pseudomonadati; phylum Pseudomonadota; class Gammaproteobacteria; order Alteromonadales; family Pseudoalteromonadaceae; genus Pseudoalteromonas; species Pseudoalteromonas fenneropenaei. Next base: position 16,878 of record NZ_JBHRSD010000029.1, on the reverse strand, counting down.
ACAACAAGGAGTGAATTTTGTATTGACGCTGTTGGCAACCCTCATCGGGGTGTTGCTGGCCATAGCAGCGGCAGAATATGAAAATGAGCGTAAAGAGCGCGAAGACTTACAAAAAATGCTCCGCAGTGCCGTCAATTCACTTGCCTCATCAAGTAATTACACTGAGCATTTAATGCACTACGCAAATACACTAGAACCGGAACAACAAACCCAGTTAATTGCAAAAAACCCTCCGCCAAGCGCTGATTTTTTGAAAGCCATTATTTATCAACCACAGATCAGCAAAAATATGTCTGAACAATCGCTTTCTGATCTCACTGAATTGTTAACTAATTTGGAGCGTTCACAAACTAAGAATTATGCTATATATCTTGGCTTTTTAACCCAAGCAGTGAAAACTTTAGAAGTCGAAATACAATATCAAAGTGGCGAAATCTCGGCCTTTGAGCTTGCCGATGAGCTCAAAAAGTTTGAATATATTCCTGCTGCTTTACCAGAGAACTAACCAAAAAAAGTGCGCTATGATCAGTTTTGATGATGGTGCTAGTTGCAGTTGAATTATTTCATTTATCGCAAAAGTGAGACAAACAACAAAATAATAACTAAGCTTAAATAACGACTAAGCAGTAACAGACTTGTAAATTATGGTATTAAGGTTGTTGATAGGCTCTTGGTTTTTGTCTTGCCCTACGCTATGCCTGGCACACCTGAGCGAACCACTCCAAGTTTACACCGAACACTTTGCTCCCTATCAAATAGTTCATCCATCAGGAAACGTGGGAGGGGTAGCCACTCAAAAAGTTAAAGCGCTGATAAAAATGGCGCACCTATCCGCCAACATTCATGTATTGCCTTGGTATCGCAGCCAACAGATAGTGGAACAAACTCCCAACACCTTAATTTATTCTTTAGTTCGTACGCCAGAACGGGAGTCGCAGTTTATTTGGCTACTGCCACTGTGTCGGCTCGACATTTCTTTTTATCGCCTTAAATCCCGTACCGACATCCATATCAACACGCTCAGCGATGCTCGCCGTTATGTCGTTGCAGTGGCGTCAGGACAACCCTCAGAGGCGTTTTTACGCCAACATGATTTTAGTAGTGAAGACAACTTAGTGCCTTTAACGAGTCTTGAACAAAGTGCTGGCATGATGGAAAAGTCCAGAGTGGATTTGGTCTTTGGTGCATCCCAGTTTTTAGAAAATCTCGTGTCGCAAAACCAAGCGCAAAATGAATGGATCAAAGTATTAACCGTTAACGAGTTAAGCAAACAAACCTATTTAGCCGCCAACAAAGACAGTCGCGGGGATGTGCTCAATGCCTTACAGGCTGCAGTCCAGCTGTTCGTTGAGTCTGAGCCCAACGATACAGAATGCAGCACAACTGAGCAACCTTAAGCGTCAATTAGCTGTTGATCAGTTGTTGTTGTAAAACTTGGATCTGGTCGCGAACTTGCGCCGCTTTTTCAAACTCTAGTTCACGGGCATGTTTCATCATCTGTGCCTCTAGTGTTTTGATTTGCTGCGCTAAGGTTTTCGCATCGTGCAATACGGTGACTATCTTCTCTGGCGTTTTCGCTTTTGCTGTATTACTGACCGACTCACCAGTATCCATCACGTCGGTAATTTTCTTCACCAACGCGGTTGGCGTGATGCCATGCTTAACGTTATAAGCATGCTGAATGGCGCGGCGACGCTCAGTTTCATCAATGGCGGCTCGCATAGATTTGGTTATCACATCACCATATAAAATGGCCTTACCGTTAAGGTGACGTGCAGCGCGGCCGATGGTTTGAATAAGCGAGCGCGTCGAGCGTAAAAATCCTTCTTTATCGGCATCTAGGATGGCAACCAAAGACACTTCTGGCATATCCAAACCTTCACGCAGTAAGTTAATACCCACTAACACATCAAATACCCCAGCACGGAGGTCGCGAATAATTTCCATGCGCTCAACAGTATCAATGTCGGAGTGCAAATAGCGTACTTTTACATCATGATCATTAAGGTAGTCGGTTAAATCTTCTGACATACGTTTGGTTAACGTCGTCACTAGCACGCGTTCATTTACTGCCACTCGTTTATAAATTTCCGAGAGTAAATCGTCGACCTGAGTGCTCACCGGACGCACCTCTAGCTGTGGGTCTAGCAGCCCTGTCGGCCTAATTACTTGTTCAGCGACTTCTCCATTAGAGCGGCTCAACTCATAGTCGCCTGGGGTTGCCGAAACATAAATGGTTTGTGGCGCAATCGCTTCAAACTCTTCAAATTTTAGCGGGCGATTATCCAGCGCTGAAGGTAAGCGAAAACCGTATTCGACTAAGTTCTCTTTGCGGCTGCGATCGCCTTTGTACATAGCACCGATTTGCGACACAGTGACGTGCGACTCATCGATGATCATCAAAGAATCATCGGGCAAATAGTCTAATAATGTTGGCGGTGGTTCACCAGGCGCACGCCCCGACAGATACCGGCTGTAATTTTCTATCCCAGAGCAATAACCAAGTTCTACCATCATTTCAATGTCATACTGAGTACGCTGCGCAAGACGCTGCTCTTCTACCAACTTATTGGCAGCTAACAGCTGTGCACGGCGGGCTTTGAGCTCTGTTTTGACATCTTCAATGGCAGCAAGGATCTTCTCCCGCGGGGTAACATAGTGTGTTTTTGGATAGATAGTGGCGCGTACTAAGTTTTTCTCAACGCTACCAGTCAGCGGGTCAAACAAACTAATACGCTCAATCTCATCGTCAAACATTTCTACCCGTACCGCATAGGAGTCCGATTCGGCCGGGAAAATATCTAGCACTTCACCACGGACACGATACGTACCGCGGCTAAAATCCATATCATTTCGGGTATATTGTAATTCGGCAAGGCGGCGCAAAATCGCACGTTGGTCAACGGTATCGCCCACTTTTAACAATAGCATCATTTGCATGTAAGAGTCAGGGTCGCCCAAACCGTAAATCGCCGATACTGAAGCGACAATAATAGTGTCGCGACGTTCCAGTAAGGCTTTAGTCGCCGATAGACGCATTTGTTCAATATGCTCATTGATAGACGCGTCTTTCTCGATAAAAGTGTCGCTCGCGACCACGTAGGCTTCGGGTTGGTAATAGTCATAATAAGAGACAAAATACTCAACCGCGTTGTCTGGGAAGAACTCTTTCATTTCCCCATATAACTGCGCTGCGAGGGTTTTGTTATGCGCCATAATGATGGTGGGACGATTAAGGTTGGCGATAATGTTGGCCATGGTAAAGGTTTTACCTGTCCCAGTGGCTCCAAGTAAGGTTTGGTGCGCTAGACCCGCTTCTAAACCATCACATAGCTGCGCGATAGCAGTAGGTTGGTCGCCATTAGGGCTAAACTCAGATCTCAACTTAAACGCATCACTCATGAATTACGCTTCCTTCACATCATTATTCGCTAATTGTTTTAAAGTACGACTAAACCACGAAAAGGCAATAGCCGCAGTAAACAAATTACCAATCGCCGCCCCCACAAATAGCCCTTGAATATCTGCCAAGAGGCTACCGAGGTAAGCACAAGGCAAATAAAACATAAATAACCGTACAATGCTCAGTAGTAGCGCGTTCATTGGTTTATGCAGGGCATTAAATGAAGAGTTAGTAAGGATGATAACGCCTTGCAAACCATAACTGAGCGGTAAAGTGAAAATAAATAACTCAATGATCTGCTGAACTTTAGCTTCGGTTGCAAAAGTATGGCTGATAAGTCCAGACGCTAACACCAACAGCACATAAATCACCAATTGCCAGCCGAGAACAAATTTCAACGAAGTCCGATATGCGCTCGACACACGCGCAATTTGCCCCGCGCCGAAATTTTGACTAACAAAAGGTGGTAAGGTCATAGATAAAGCTAATATGACTAAGCTCGCAATAGATTCAATACGGCTTCCAACGCCATACGCAGCCACGGCCTCCGGCCCATAGCTGGCGATTATTGCCGTCATCACGGCCATCGCAATAGGCGTCAGCATATTTGCTCCAGCGGCTGGAATACCAATCTTCAGAATTTTCCTGACCGCATTCGCCAGCGATTGATTACCTGCTTTATGGCTAATAAGCTGCTTTTTCACCGCCAACAAGTGCAGGATAATCACCACCGCAACACTCCAAGAAATCACGCTGGCGACCGCCGCGCCAGTTACACCCAAAGCTGGAATAGGACCAAAGCCAAAAATAAGCACGGGGTCCAAAATCGCATTAATAATACCGGAACCTGCCATTACAATACTGGGAGTTTTCGTGTCGCCATTAGCACGTAGCACTGAGTTACCAATCATAGGGGTTATCAGTAACACACTGCCTAAAAACCACACCTGCATATATTCGTGGATATACGGCATAACTTCGCTGGTTGCACCGAGTAAATAAAAGATCGGGTCAACTAGCAAAAAACCTACCACAGATAAGGCAAATACCATCGCCGCTGACAGCCAAATCGCGATAAACGCGTCAAACCGCGCTTCGTCTAATTTCTGTGCCCCTAATGCTTTAGCTATCACCGCCGAGGTGCCTATGCCAAGCCCAATCGCAAGGCTTATCACAGTAAAAGTCACCGGAAAGGTAAAACTAATCGCGGCCAATTGCTCAGTGCCTAACATACTGATGAAGAACGTATCAACTAAGTTGAACATCATCAAAGTGATCATGCCGAAAATCATCGGGACGGTCATATCTTTGAGCGTTTTGCCGATGTCATCGTGCAAAATACGGTTATGGGTAGAATTGTGAGTCATATTCACTTAATGCTTTTGACTTTGGCTCGGCATTCTAATCCATCACATGCAATGAGGCTACGAATTAAGATAGGTTATCACTCAGTCTAGAAATCGCTAAAACGGTCAATTATTTTATAAAGTCGGTTATTGCCGTAACTGCAAATGTTGTAAAATGGAGCTTTTCCTAGGGATCAGCAGGCTTAGCTGGTTATCTTCCCTATATGTCAATTTGTTTACAAAACCACCGCGCCTTAGACGTTTTTTTGCACAAAGGCGGTGCAAATTTGCCACATTTCGGTCATCTTTACCGCAACTGAACACATAAGCAAATGAAAAATGTAAACCATTGATTTTAATAACAATAGAAAAATACAAAAAAATCCTTGCATCGCCGCTGAGCCAGTCAAACTGCAGCCTGCCACACTTTCTCAAAAATTAATAAACAAGGTTATCCACAGAAATAGTGGATAACTCTTTACAAGTCAGAAAACTAAAGGCTTTGCGCTGGATCAGTAGATCAATCCGCGCCGTTTTCTGTGATCAAGAACACAACTAGACGCAAATTACTCTGGTAATTTAGACTGAGTTTATCTTGTTCAACTCACTAAAAAGACAATCTAATGAAAAATACATGTCAGTTTATAACTTTATAACTACATGTTTTTTAATGATTTAAACTTATTAATGACATGAATAATGCGAATTTATGGCAAATGACGGGGTAACAATCAGCCTCCCCATGGGAAAACTTGGCTATAAATTACCCATAAATATGCTTGTAAAATCGGTAATTCGTGTTCACAAGCTAGCTTCATCTCTGATCATAAGATTAAATTTTAATTTATACGGCATTGGTGCTGTTTTTTGATACAACACTTCAAAAAAGAAAGTTTTCTTAAGCTTTCGTTATCCTATTGCAAAAATTTTAAACACAATCAGACTCATCACGCTCAGCAACAGCAATAAGCGGGCAACTGAAATACCAGATATCCGATATTTAAATGAACAAATCGAACACAAAACCAGCGAACAACGCATTTTTTTAATTTCTGTGAACTTTTATTGTTGACAGCGCATAGTGCGGTCATTAATATTTCGCCCCGTTGAGAGACAACACGCTTCCCCCTTAGCTCAGTCGGTTAGAGCGACGGACTGTTAATCCGCAGGTCCCCTGTTCGAGTCAGGGAGGGGGAGCCAAACTTTCAATATACAAACGATTCCCCCTTAGCTCAGTCGGTTAGAGCGACGGACTGTTAATCCGCAGGTCCCCTGTTCGAGTCAGGGAGGGGGAGCCACTCGTTTGTTCTGATTTTTTGAAGTTCCCCCTTAGCTCAGTCGGTTAGAGCGACGGACTGTTAATCCGCAGGTCCCCTGTTCGAGTCAGGGAGGGGGAGCCACTTCAAACATTCAATCCTTAGATCCCCCTTAGCTCAGTCGGTTAGAGCGACGGACTGTTAATCCGCAGGTCCCCTGTTCGAGTCAGGGAGGGGGAGCCACTCTCAAGTTCCATTAGACTTTTCCTTGTAATTCCACTACCCTACTGACGTTTAAACAGAACTGTGCAACAACGATAAGTTCTCGCTTTACGTGTCGATTTTAACAACTATTAAGCACCAACTTAGTTAATCCAACTAAGCTTGCCTTTTACACTTGTTAAGATCCTTACCTTGATCGCTTTGCAGCCACCTCAGTGACTGAAGTAAAGCACGTTTAGTCAGCATAATATAAAAACGAGTACGATTGTTGCATCCCTATTCTCGGTTCGAGTTTACAAGACGGACAATATGACAGGCTTTAAAAAACTAATCTTTTTACAACTACTTTCTTGGTTGATCTTTTCAGCTCTGGGTACTTATTTTGTTGCGCTCAGCTTCGATTCCGCCGTTGGTAATGCTCAAGTTGGTGCGCAGTCAATGGTGACGCGTTATATCGAAAATAAAACCCTGCAAGACGTGACGCCAGAGCACATTGAGCAAGCGCTAAACAATGGCCAAGTATTTGCCACTTTTGTAATTCGCGATTATGACGGTAAAACTGTCATGCAAGTGGCAAATAACGCACAACTTCCTTTTGGCGTAGATATAGTCGAGTCTCTATTCAACTCCATCCGCCCGCAATTTGCCGTCAATAAAAGCAAAGATATCAAAATAGAATTTGTGATCAATGCCAACAGCCAAGCCGAATTATTTCAGCAAGCACTACTGCTAATGTATGTGATTTCGGCTCTAGTGGCATTTATTCCTGTTTTATATATGCAAACTATTTACCGTCGCCTCAATCGCAATGTCAGCACTACGGTCGCAGACGTGGTGGAGCTGTATATTGCGCAAAACCAGCAAGGCAATAGTATTGAAGCGGATTTCAGCACTGTTCGATTGGAAGAGTTAGGATCTGAGCTTGCTCCCTCATTTAACCGTTTGGCGCATTTCTTAAAAGCAAAACAAGAAGATATTCAAAACGCAGCACAAAGCATCAAGCAAGAGGCTTATAAAGATGTGGTGACCGGACTTGGTAACCGTAATATGTTTGTGGAATATTATGAACGCCATATTGAGTCAGCTGCTAAGAAAAGTTTTGGCAGCCTTGCGATGGTGCGCTGTAGCGAATTGCAAATAATCAATCAAACCCGTGGCTATCAAAAAGGCGATGACTATATCCGTGCGGTGTCTGAAATCATTCGACATGTCAGTGGTACTTACACCGCAAGTCAAGTGTTCCGCGTCAACAGCTCAGATTTCGCGGTGGTACTGCCTAATGTACCGACAAAAGAAGCTGAACAGTTTGGTGAAACGCTGCAAGCACGATTTACGCAGTTCCAACAAAATCAGGAACTCAGTTCTGTTGCCAATACTGGTATTGTCTCCTATGAAACGGGTAAACCATTGGGCGAACTGCTTTCTGTGGTCGATAACGCGCTCAGTATGGCACAAAGTAAGCAGGCCAATGCTTGGCATCTACAACGCGACTCAGACTTAGTGAATAATGTCAGCGCAGGCTTTGGTAACCAAAACTGGCGCCGCGTGATCCGCGAAGTTATCGACAGTAAACGTGTCAAACTTATGATGCAAAACATCATGCCCGTGGGTAAGAACGTTAAAGCCTATGCGGAGATCCAATCTCGTTTTACCACGGAAGATGGGCAAATGCTGCCAACCGCTTCATTTTTGGCTATGGCTGAAAAGCTCGATATGGCGGTTGATATTGATAAATTAATCATCGAGACTTCTCTAGAGCTAATCAAAACCCGTAATTTCAATGAGAAATTCTTTGGAATGAACGTCACCGCATCGAGTGCTCATAACGATCAATTTGTGATCTGGCTGGAGCGCCGTTTACTTAAAGAAGTGAATTTATCGGCTAAATTGATCTTTGAAGTCAGTGAATTTGGTTTACAACAAAATATTAAAGCCAGCCGTCGCTTTATTGATATGGTGCACCGTGTTGGCGCCCGTATTACGGTTGAGCGTTTTGGCGTGGGTTTAACCTCGTTTAAATTCTTCAGAGATTTAAAACCTGACTTTATTAAAATGGATGCCAGCTACACTCGTGGTCTAGAAGAAGATAAGAACAACCAATACTTTATGCGTTTAATGGTCGACCTCGCCCATCGTATTGGTGTCAGCGTATTTGCTGAAGGTGTTGAAAGCCAAGAAGAAAAGCATATTGTCGAGACACTTTGTCTTGATGGGGTGCAAGGCTATTACATCGAAAAGCCCAAAGAGATCTAACCACTCCAATAATACAGGTAAAAAAGCTGTTTAATGTCGAGCATTAAGCAGCTTTTTATTTATAAGCTAGCCTTGCCCACTCGAGCACTCACAACTTGTAAAGAATTTGTTGCACAACCTGTAAAATCATTCACTCTGAAATCGTCTCTTCGCTATGAAGCACAACACAATTGTTGTTAAACTTGAGCGAAAACGTGATAATACAGCGATTTTGGGACGCTTGGGGCTGGAATGACTGAATATCTACTGTTGCTGGTCGGCACTGTGCTGGTCAATAACTTTGTGCTAGTACAATTTCTCGGATTATGTCCATTTATGGGTGTGTCTGGCAAACTCGACACCGCTATCGGTATGTCCTTAGCCACCACCTTTGTACTGACGCTTGCTTCTGTCAGCAGCTATCTGGTCAATCAATATATTCTTTTACCTTTAGACCTCGGCTTTTTGCGTACCATGAGCTTTATTTTGGTGATTGCCGTTGTCGTACAGTTCACTGAAATGGTGGTACGTAAAACCAGCCCAACTTTGTATCGACTACTTGGGATCTTTTTACCGCTCATTACTACCAACTGTGCAGTACTTGGCGTTGCCCTCTTAAATATCAAAAAAGATCACAGCTTCATTGAATCCGCTTTGTATGGCTTTGGCGCCGCAGTCGGGTTTTCCTTGGTACTGGTGCTGTTTGCCGCATTGCGTGAACGTTTAGCCGTAGCCGATGTACCAACCCCGTTTAAAGGTGCATCGATTGCGATGATAACCGCAGGCTTAATGTCGCTGGCATTTATGGGCTTTTCTGGCTTGGTGAAATTCTAATGACCTTAATGTACGCACTTATTGCCCTAGGTTTATTGGCCTTAGTGTTTGGTATTGTGCTTGGCTTTGCCGCAGTAAAATATCACGTCGAAAGCAGCCCGATTGTTGAGCAAATTGATGCTATCTTGCCACAAACCCAATGTGGTCAATGTGGTTATCCTGGTTGCCGCCCTTACGCTGAAGCCATAGCCAATGGCGACGAAGTCAATAAATGCCCACCCGGTGGTGAAGCCACAGTCAAAAAGCTGGCTGATTTAATGGGTGTGGAAGCAAAACCGCTGGCTGGTGGCGAAGAAGCTGAACCCATTAAAAAAGTCGCCTACATTCGCGAAGATGAATGTATCGGCTGTACCAAATGTATTCAGGCTTGCCCAGTTGATGCCATTGTGGGTGCAACGCGGCAAATGCACACGGTACTTGCTGATGAGTGCACGGGCTGCGATTTATGCGTTGAGCCGTGTCCGGTTGATTGTATTGATATGATCCCGGTTGCAGAAACTAAACAAAACTGGAAATGGCAGCTCAATGCCATTGCCGTAACTCAGATAGACTAAGAGGTTTAAGTGGTATCATTACTTGAACAAATCGAGCGTGGCACGCTTTGGCAATTCCCAGGCGGGATCCATCCACCAGAATGCAAGTCTATCTCGAATCACAGCCCGATTACGCGTTTACCGCTGCCAGAAAAACTGGTGATCCCGATTAAGCAACACATTGGTGCCAATGGCCGTTTATTGGTCGCTAAAGGCGATTTAGTATTAAAAGGCCAACCTTTAACTGTTCCTAATGCCAACTGGTCATTACCTGTGCATGCGCCAACGTCGGGTGAAATTGTTGATATTTGCAGTTTACCCAGTGCGCATCCTTCGGCCTTACCTGAACTCAGCATAGTGCTTAAGCCTGACGGCAAAGATGTGTGGCAAGCTCGCTCACCGCGTGAAGACTACCGTCAACTCGACAAAAAAGCGCTGGTAGATATTATTCACAATGCTGGTATTGCAGGTATGGGCGGCGCGGGCTTCCCAACATATATCAAAGCCGACTCTCACCAGCCTATCGAATACTTGGTGGTTAATGGTGTCGAGTGTGAGCCTTATATCACTGCCGATGATTGTTTAATGCGTGAAAAAGCCGCTGAAATCATTCAGGGCATTGAGATAATGCAATACTTGCTCAATCCAGCTCGAGTTATAATTGGCATTGAAGACAACAAACCAGAAGCGCTCAGCGCCATGCGCGAAGCAGCAGCACACAATGACGCGATTCTGGTGCGCAGTATTCCAACTAAATATCCTTCAGGTGGCGAAAAGCAGCTGATCCGCGTGCTGACTTCAAAGGAAGTGCCAAGCCAAGGGATCCCCGCCGATATTGGCGTATTAGTACAAAACGTTGGGACTTTGTTTGCGGTTTATGAAGCCGTTATGCTCGACAAACCGTTAATTGAGCGGGTCGTTACCGTTACTGGCAATACCATTACTCGCCCTGCCAATGTATGGGCGCTACTAGGCACGGAAGTAAAACATTTATTGGATTGCCAAGGCTTTACGCCAGTTGAGGCGCAGCGTGTGGTAATGGGTGGGCCGATGATGGGCTTTACCTTACCAACTGTGCGTATTCCTGTGGTTAAAACCACTAACTGTATTTTGGCGCCAGACAATCAAGAGTTGGCCGAACCTGGTGATGAAAAAGCCTGTATTCGCTGCAGTGCTTGCGCCGATGCCTGTCCACAAAGCTTATTACCACAGCAATTACAATGGTTTGCTAAAGGCAAAGAATACGATAAGTTAGAAACGTACAACCTCTTTGACTGTATCGAGTGTGGTGCTTGCTCTTATGTGTGCCCGAGTGAAATTCCCCTCGTGCAATATTACCGTGTTGCTAAAGCCGAGATCCGCGAACAAAAACTCGATAAAGTCAAAGCGGAACGCGCTAAAGTACGCTTTGAAGCACGTAAAGAACGCTTAGAAAAAGACATGGCTGAGCGCCAAAACCGCCACAAACGTGCGGCAGAGGAAACCACCGCCAGTGCCGAAGAGCAAGCCAAAATCGCAGCTGCTGCCGCTCGCGTACAAAGCAAGCAACCGGATAAATCCGCAGTACAAGCCGCGATTGAACGCGCTAAAGCGAAAAAAGCCCAAGAAGGTGGTGAGTTAGTACCTGATAATAGCCAAGTTGCGTTAGAGCGCGAAAAACGTAAAGCGCAAGCACGTCAGTACAAAGCTGAAAAAGCGGCGACAGAGGATGATGAAGTAACATCAGGTGAAGACAAAAAAGCCGCGGTAGCCGCTGCAATTGCTCGCGCCAAAGCGAAAAAAGCTGCGCTAAATGAGTCGGTTGATACGACCGATGCAGCGTCAAACGCGCTACAGCCTGAAGCTCAGGCAATAGCTGAACCAACTACGCCAACTGCAGAGCCTGAAGATAAACGTAAAACCGCGGTAGCCGCAGCGATTGCTCGAGCCAAAGCGAAAAAGGCTGCGCTAAATGAGTCGGTTGATACGACCGATGCAGCGTCAAACGCGCTACAGCCTGAAGCTCAGGCAACAGCTGAACCAACTACGCCAACCGCAGAGCCGGAAGATAAACGCAAAGCCGCAGTAGCCGCAGCGATTGCTCGAGCCAAAGCGAAAAAGGCTGCGCTAAATGAATCGGTTGATATGACCGATGCAGCGTCAAACGCGCTACAGCCTGAAGCTCAGGCAACAGCTACGCCAACCGCAGAGCCGGAAGATAAACGCAAAGCCGCAGTAGCCGCAGCGATTGCTCGAGCTAAAGCAAAAAAAGCTGCACTAAATGAGTCGGTTGATATGGCCGATGCAGCGTCAAACGCGCTACAACCTGAAGCTCAGGCAACAGCTGAGCCAACTGCGCCAACCGCAGAGCCAGAAGATAAACGTAAAGCCGCAGTAGCCGCAGCGATTGCTCGAGCCAAAGCGAAAAAGGCTGCGCAAGCGCAGCAAGAGCAAACTGTCGAAACACCAACTGTAAACGTGGATGAGCCAACCGCCCTAGCAGCTGAAGATAACGTACCAGAAGTTTGCGAGCCTGCTGCTACAAGCGCAGAAGATAAACGCAAAGCGGCGGTGGCTGCGGCCATTGCCCGCGCTAAAGCGAAAAAAGCCGCGCAACAAGCCCAATCTGATCAGCCAGAAGGAAACGATCCGTCATGAAGTTAACTATGGCTTCGTCGCCGCATAATCACAGTCATAAGTCACTGTCGAAACTGATGCTAACCGTTGCTGCTGCCTGTATTCCTGGGGTTATCGCGCAAATTTACTTTTTTGGTTTCGGTGTACTGATACAAATTATATTAGCACTGGTTACTGTCAGCCTCGCCGAAGCTTTAATGATGAAAGCGCGTAATCGTCCGATTTGGCCAGCCCTCAGTGACGGCAGCGCGTGGCTAACAGGCTTATTATTGGCCATTAGTATTCCGCCTTTAGCACCGTGGTGGATAGTCGTAATTGGCTGCTTTTTTGCCATTGTAATGGTTAAGCAATTATACGGCGGCTTAGGGTTTAACCTCTTTAATCCAGCCATGGCAGCCTATGTGCTATTGCTCATTTCCTTCCCAGTACAAATGACAGGCTGGCTCCCGCCGTTAGATATCCAAGCTAACCCAGCTTCATTTAGCGATATTTTAAGCTTAGTGTTATTTGAGCAAAGCAGCCAAGGTCTTGGCCTTGAAGTGTTCCGTCATGGCGTCGATGGCACCACTATGGCCACCCCGCTTGATACCGTAAAACACGGCGTAGACGCAGGCCTTACCGTACCTGAAGCAATGCGCTCAGCGGTGTTTGATGACTACGCAGGCCATGGCTGGCAATGGGTTAACCTTGCATTTCTGGCCGGTGGTTTGCTGCTGCTACAACAACGTATTATTAACTGGCATATTCCAGTGGCAATATTAACCACCCTAGCCGTGTGCAGTGCGTTAGGCTATGTGCTTTCTCCTGGCCAAGAACCAGGGACGTTATTTCACTTACTCAGCGGCGCGACTATGCTTGGTGCATTTTTTATTGCCACCGATCCTGTTTCTGCCTCAACCACCAATCGTGGCCGTTTGATTTTTGGCTGCGGCATTGGCTTGCTGGTTTATATTATTCGCAGCCATGGCGGCTACCCTGACGCCTTTGCCTTTGCTGTGCTGATTATGAATATGGCGGTGCCGCTAATTGACCACTACACCCAACCTCGGGTCTACGGCCATGGAGACAAAGCATGATATTTCGTTCGATGTCAAAAAACGGCTTCATTTTAATGGTATTTGCACTTGGCACCACCGGCGCCGTCGCGTTGGTGCAACAACTGACTAAAACCCGTATTGCTGACCAAAGCCAGCAGCAATTACTGCAACAACTAGGCGAGGTATTGCCAGCTCAGTACTTTGATAACCGCCTTGATAAAGACTGTATGCTCAGTAATGCAGCTGAACTTGGCCCTAACGGCCCGCACCTTATTTATCGCGCACGCTTAAATGGCGAACCGAGTGCGTTGATAGTGCGCCATATCACCCCACGTGGTTACAGCGGTAACATCGACCTTATTACCGCCATTGATAAATCTGGCACCGTACAAGGCTCGCGCGTTACACGCCATGAGGAAACCCCAGGCCTTGGTGACAAAGTAGAGGTCGCCAAATCACCGTGGATTTTATCTTTTGCGGGCACTCAACCAAGCGCAGCAAAAGACCCAGCCTTTCGTGTTAAACGTGACGGCGGCCAGTTTGACCAGTTTACCGGAGCCACCATTACGCCACGTGCTGTGGTGCATAGCGTCAACGATGCAGCTTGGTATGCAACACAAAACTTTAACGCCATTTTTGCCGCAGCAAATGCTTGCGAGGAGGCTGCACAATGAGCGACGTCAATACCGTTATTCGTGAAGGCTTATGGAAAAATAACCCAGCTTTAGTGCAGTTGCTTGGCTTATGTCCCTTGTTGGCCGTCACCTCTACCATCACCAATGCCATTGGACTGGGCCTTGCCACCACCTTTGTATTGATTGGTTCTAACTTAACCGTGTCACTGGTGCGTAACTGGGTGCCAAAAGATATCCGTATCCCGGTTTTTGTGATGATCATTGCGGCGTTTGTCACTGTGATCCAACTTCTGATGAATGCTTATACGTTTGGCCTTTATCAATCACTGGGGATTTTTATTCCGCTTATCGTGACAAACTGCGCCATTATCGGCCGCGCCGAAGCATTCGCCTCGAAAAACACCGCACCACTTTCAGCCCTCGACGGCTTAATGATGGGCAGCGGCTTTACGGCTGTGCTGATGGTGCTCGGCGCCATGCGTGAATTACTCGGCCAAGGTACTTTATTTGCTGGCGCCGATTTATTGCTTGGCGAATGGGCGGCGGTACTACGCATTGAGGTATTCCACTTTGACAGCCAACTGTTAGTAGCAATATTACCCCCCGGTGCGTTCCTTGGCTTGGGTTTGCTTATTGCACTGAAGAACAGCTTTGACGCCAAGCAGAAGCAGCGCCAAGCCGTAGCTGAACCAGCAAAGGCCCCACGCGCTCGTGTAACCAGTTTAAATTAAGGAGTAACGGGTGAATAAAGATAAACGCATCGAGATTTTAACCCGCCTGCGTGAGGCGAATCCGCACCCACAAACTGAGCTGGAATATAGCTCACCGTTTGAGTTATTGGTTGCTGTTACTCTCTCTGCGCAAGCGACCGATGTCAGTGTCAATAAAGCCACCCGTTTACTATTCCCAGTTGCCAATACCCCAGAAGCTATTGTTGCGCTCGGTGTAGACGGCTTAAAAGAATATATCAAAACCATCGGCTTATTTAATTCTAAAGCCAATAACGTGGTAAAACTTTCCGAGATTTTGGTCGAAAAACACCAATCACAAGTCCCAGAAAACCGCGAAGCGTTAGAAGCCCTGCCCGGCGTTGGCCGCAAAACCGCTAACGTGGTCTTAAATACCGCCTTCGGCTGGCCAACCATAGCCGTCGACACCCATATCTTCCGTGTTTCAAACCGCACCAAATTCGCCCCCGGCAAAGATGTGGTCGAAGTGGAAAAGAAACTCGATAAAGTCGTGCCCAAAGAGTTTAAAGTAGATGTCCACCACTGGCTGATATTACACGGCCGCTATGTGTGTACTGCGCGCAAGCCAAAGTGCGGTAGTTGTATGATTGAAGATTTATGTGAGTTTAAGGAAAAGACTGAGTAATATTTTCCCGCTTTGAGCGAAAAGCAGAAATTTCTCTCCGCATCATAGTACTCATGCGAAAGTATGCTTTGCTTGATAGAGCGGACATTAACGCCTGAAGTTGGACGGACTTTTAACCGCAAAATGGCATGTGTCTCAACCACAGTGTCCAGCATCCATTCGTCGAGTTGATTGTCACTCGGATCGTGCTTCTCAGTAAGGCAAGCTAACTTTTTACTACAACAATCATCTTCAAAGCGATCTGCTTCTATTGATTTCCGTAGATCACGCAATTAAGTTGGATTGACAATGTTAGGGGGCGCTAATTTGTCCTTGCTCTGTAGATTAAATATGACTATTCATATCGACATAAGCTCAATGCAACTTGAAAGTTTTGCTTTTTGAGCTTAGAGTGATATTTTTAATAAGTTTCTAATTTACTGGTTGGTTCAACTTGTTTTAAAAACACGGCGCGCTGGTTCGACTGTTTCATAATGAGCGAGTCCTACAGGCCAATCAGTTGCTGGATTGTTTCTGAATTTGATTTTGGTTTTCCATCTAAATTATCGGCCCTACCCTTTTTATATCAATCGGAGCCTCCTGAGCATTAAATGAAGTCACTTATCTCTGTTCCCCAATTTTCATTACGCAGTTGGTTAATGTCATTATGGCTACCGTTAGGGTTATTAGTTATTGGCTACTTTGTGGCAACATCCATGGTAGATCAGCAACAACAAACCCAAGCAAAGCGAATTAGTGATGCGGTTACTGTCAGGTTAAATCTAATTGCAGAAGGGGTTAAGGAAAAGGTCACGCTGTATCAATATGGTTTGCGCGGCACCCGTGGTGCAGTAATGTCGCTATCCCCTGAGCATTTTGATTACAACGATATGCAGGCCTATACGCAAGTGCGAGACTATAAAAGGGAGTTTCCAGGGGCTCGTGGTTTTGGTTTAATCATCAAAGTTGAACCAAACCAAACTGCGGCATTTCTAGACCGGATGGCTGCCGAGCGACCAAGCTACAACTTCCAAATCAGGCAGCTTACGCCACACCAAGATAGCCTTTTTGTGATCACCTATATTGAACCTGAGCAAAACAACCGAGAGGCCTTGGGGCTTGATATTGGTTCCGAAGCAATGCGCCGCAAGGCAGCATTAGATGCGGCGTTCAATAACGATGTGAGGTTAACAGCGCCCATTACCTTAGTACAAGCAAATGAGCGAGCTCAACAGGGTTTTTTAATATTAATGCCGGTATATAAAACAACAACCGTGCCACAAGATAGTCGGCAACGGCTTGAACATTTATTTGGCTGGAGTTACGCCCCAATCCTGATTAACGAAGTCCTTAATTCAGTTGCAGGTCTGGAAAACGATGTCTTTCTGCAAATCAGTGACATTACCGAACA